>JABXHG010000141.1 GCA_013393545.1 Alteromonadaceae bacterium
AGAAGCCGACCGGATGGTGACGCCCCAGGTAATCGGCTTCGTTCCAGACTTCGGCACCGAAGGCTCAGCCGTTGCCCACCTGAAAAAACACTTCCCGGATCTGGAGATCAAGCCGGACGAGGAGGCCGCCGAGGCATGACCCACGCCAACCGCAAAAAAGTCACCGCCCAGATCCACATCGCCCGCAAGCAACTGGCGCTGGACGAAGACACCTACCGCCTGGCGATCGCCACCGCCACCGGCGGCAAGCGCTCCTGCGCAGACTGCACCGTGGCCGAGCTATACCAGGTGCTGCAGCACATGAAAGACCGGGGATTCAAGGCACGGCCGCGCAAGCGTGTGGCCCAGCACCCGGGCACCCCGCACAACCTGAACCGGGAGCCCCAGCTGCAAAAAATCGAAGCCCTGTTGGCCGAACTCAAGGCCCCCTGGAGCTACGCCGACGCCATCGCCAAACGCCAGTACGGGGTGGAACGCACCGCCTGGCTCAGAACCGTTGACCAGTACCGTGGCGTGATTGCTGCCCTGGACGTAGAGCTGGAGAAACGCAGCAAGCTGTCAGCGTTAGAGCAGCAGCTCTCCGAGCACGGTCTAACGCTGGATGACGTGGAAACGCAGTTCCCGAACATCCGCAAGGGCTGGCGCCGCCATCGCCAAACCCTCGAACGCCTGGCCGACCACTACGCGGAGGGCCGTGCATGAAGTTAGGCCGCTGCCCCATCTGCCACAGCCACATCCAGCTGGAAGCCCTGATTCAAGACGACGCCGGCAGCGAACTGCTGGGCCTGCTGGCCACCCTGGGCCGCCCACTGGCCCGGCCGCTGGTGCAGTACCTGGGCCTGTTCCGCCCGGCCAAGTCTGACCTGAGCAACGCCCGCGCCCTGAAGCTCGCCCAGGAAACCCTGGAACTGGCCGACCGCGACAGCCTGGTGGCCGGCCTGCAAGACACCGTGCGCAGCCTGCACGAAAAGCGCCACCGGGGCGAAACAAAGCCCCTGCGCAACCACAACTACCTCAAGCAAGTACTGGCATCCGTGGCGCCAGACGCCCGCAAACCCGCCGCCGAGGCAGAAAACCGGCCATCCGGGTTTGTTGAGAAACGCCAGGGCCTGGAAGAAACCCGCGAAGAGTCCCAGCGCAAGTGGGCGCGCCAGATGGAGCGGTTGGGCGTTGATACCAGTAAATTCAAGGTCAACAAGGGGTAACCCATGAGCGTTGAAGAGGACCTGCTGCCCGAATCCATGGCGGAACTGGTGGACATCATCGGCCTGCCAGCCGTGCTCAAGCTGATGGAAGCCCGTGGCGGTACCGAATTTTGGGTGCCGGAAAGAATCACCCACCAGCACCCCCTGGTGGACGACATTGGTACCGAAGCGGCACAAACCATGAGTGAATACATGCCCCTGGAACGAATCAAAGTACCGCGCGGCGCAGCCATCCGCCGCGAGATCCGAAACAGGGCCATCCGCCGCGAGCGCTTCGAAGGCGCAAAGCTGGCCGAGCTGGCCCTGCGTTACGGCATGACAGACCGGCAAGTGCTGAACATCCTGAACAGCGAGCCGGAAGACGATCGGCAGCAGGATATGTTTGGGTGAATTTACATTGTTTTATCGCTATTGTAGCGCGTAGCAACTAAGGAGAAGGATCATGGAAAGTTATCTTATATTCTGGGCATTGTGTGCCGTCGTATGTTTTGCAATCGCTCCGATGAAAGGGCGCGACTCGTTTCCGTGGGCGTTGGGCGGGCTTTTATTCGGCCCCTTGGCGATTCTGGCAATTTTGGTCAGCCCCAAAAGTCCAGAAAAGGAAACCGCTTTAGCTATCGACAAGGGTGAATTGACTCTGTGCCCGTATTGCCGCGAGGCCGTAAAGCCTGACGCCATAAAGTGCAAGCATTGCCAATCTGCCCTCAAAGGAAATGGCATGGCTGAACTTGATGAGCGGGAAGCGCACAGCCAGCTGCAAGAGGCGATTTACGCGGGTGACGCAGAGCGAATAAAGGCAATACTGGCGTCTGGCCTGGACCTGTCAAAAAATCCGCTGGCCTTTTCCCATGTTGAATATGCAAACCTACATGGAAGCCAGGAAATCATCGATTTGGTTGAAAACCACTAAGGCGGGCGGGAACCCCCGCCCCCTTGCCACTCCCACCCACCTGCCGTATCGTTTCCCTGCCCACCAATTAACCACTACCCGAACCCTTACAGGTTCCGCCACCCCGGCCCGCTCCCTACTCTGGGAGCATGAAAAAGACACGGCTTTCTCCCAACTTCTATCTGCACGAGTTCACCCGCTCGCAGGCGGCCGCGCGCCATGGCATTGACATCAGCGTGGCCGAAGGCGACGTTGTGTTCACCAACCTCCAGCAACTGGCCCAGACCGCGCTGCAGCCCCTGCGCGATGCCCTGGGACCGGTGTTCATCAGCTCTGGTTACCGCCCCCAGGACCTGAACCGGGCCATCGGTGGGAGTCGCACCAGCGCCCACGTCCATGGCCTGGCGGCGGACATCTCCGTGGTGGGCTTCAGCCCGCTGGAGGTGGCCCAGTGGTTCGCCCAGAGCGACGTGCCCTTTGAGCAGGTCATCCACGAGTTCGGCCAGTGGGTGCACGTCAGCATCCCCAAGCCCGGCCAGATACCCGCATGCCAACTGCTGACAGCCGTGCGCACGCCCGGCAAAACCCGTTATGTGCGGGGCATCCTGCCCGTTGAAGACGCGCTGGCGATGGCGAGCTGATGGACTGGGACGGCGTCAGAAACATCGTGTCCAAGTCCGCGCCCCTGCTGGGCACGGCGCTAGGCGGTCCGGCAGGTGGGGCCATTGGTGGTGCTATTGCCGCTGTGTTGGGCGTGGAAAACAGCCCGGATGCCATCGAGGCCGAGCTGCGCAAAGATCCCGCAGCATTGCTCAAGCTCAAGGGCCTGGAAGCCGATCTGGAGCGCGCCCGCATTGAAACCCGTGGCCAAGTGGTGCAAGCCGAGGCCCAGGGCGAGAGCTGGCTGCAGCGCAACTGGCGACCGCTGACCATGATCTGGTTCAGCGTGCTTATCGGCGGGTACTGGTTCGGCTACACCCCGCCCAATCTCTCCGAAGCCGCCGTTCTCTCCCTGTTTGGCCTGATGAAGCTTGGCCTGGGCGGCTACGTCATCGGGCGCAGTGCCGAGAAGATCACCCAGCATGCCACTGGCAGCGGCCTGCTGGACAAATTCATCAAACCCAAGGGCTAGGCCATGGATGAAAAGCAGTTTGAGCAGGCGCAGGCCCTGACAGAACGACTGACGCAAGCGGGCATCGAGCAGAGCACGCACCGCCCCACAGAGACCCCGCTGGTGGTCGGTGGCCAGCGCCTCTGCCTGTATTGCGAGGATCCGCTCCCGGAGGCACGATTGGCCGCCAATCCCAGGGCGGTGCGCTGCGTTGAATGCCAGACAGACCACGACCGCCGGGAGGGGTAATGGACCTCGCACAGTTCGACTACACCGCCGCCAAGCTGGTGCTGGACATCGCACAGCTCGGCGGCCTTATAGGCTTGGGGCTCTACCAGCACATCACCAGCAAGTCCAAGGCCAACGCCGGCGCCATCAACACCGTGCGCAATGACCTCGAAAAGTCCCAGGGCCAGCTGGAAGAGCGCATCGCCCGGGCCGAACGCCGGCAGGATGTCTTTGAAAGCCGCATGGACAGCGCCCCCACACACCAGGACCTCTCCAAGGTGTATGACCGCCTGAACGACGTAGCCGAGGAAATGTCAAGCGTAGGCGGGCACATGCGGGCGCTTTCCCATCAATTATCCATGGTCAATCAGTACCTGCTCAACAACAAAGGAGGCCAGGGCCAGTGAGCTATCAAGACTTTCAGACCGAAGGCCGCCGCCTGGGGATTCTGCGAATCCTCGCCCGGCGCAACATGTACACCGCCAACGAATACAGCCTGAACGACGAACTGGGCGGTAACTATGGTCACCACGTCAGCAAGGATCTGCTGCACAGCGACATTGCCTGGCTGGAAGAGCAGGGCCTGGTCATCGCCCAGCAGCCCCGCGCCGGGTGGATCATCACCCTCACCAGCCGTGGCAGCGACGTAGCCGAAGGCCGGGCCAAAACCCCCGGTGTTGCCGCACCCCTGCCGGGAGCCTGAGCCATGCCACCGCGTTCAAAGGTGTATGACCTGCCTCAGGAGCTGCGCGACGAGCTGAACGAACGCCTGGTCTCCAACGGGTTTCAGGATTACGAAGGGCTGACCGACTGGCTGGAGGAGCGTGGTTTCAAGCTCTCCCGCTCGGCCGTACACCGTTACGGCAGCGCCCTGCAGCAGGAATTCGATGAAGCCATGGGCGCGGTGCGCAAAAGCACCGAGATGGCCAAGGCCTGGGCCGAATCCGACGAAGACACCCAGGGCGCGCTCATGGGCGCCACCTCCCAGATGGTGCAGCACCAGCTGATGCAGATCACCCTGGCCCTCAGCCGTGCCGAGCATGAGCCGGAGAAAGCCGCCAAGCACATGGCCACCGTCAGCCACGCCATGGCGGATCTGGGCCGGATGACCATCAACCAGAAAAAGTGGGCCCGGGAAGTTCGCCAACAAGTGGCCCGGGAGGCCGCCGATAAAGCGGCAGAAGTCGCCAAGCGCGGCGGTCTGTCCGCCGATGTGGTTAACGACCTGCGCCGTGAATTGCTGGGGATTGCCTGATGGAAGAACTCACCATCGCTCAGGCCATTTTTAAAGCTGGCGACTCCTTGAGCTACGCCATCGTCATTGCCGCATTCGTTAGAGGGTTTCTGAACAAGTGACTACCAACCCGCTTTCTAACGCCCCCACCGCCACCGCCGACGCCCCGCCACCGGTGTTGCTGCCATATCAGCAGCAGTGGATCGCCGACGACAGCCAGCTGAAGGTCAGCGAGAAGAGCCGGCGAACCGGTCTTACCTGGGCGGAAGCCGCCGATAATGTGCTGATCGCTGCCGCCGCCAAGAACGCCGGCGGCCAGAACGTGTACTACATCGGCTACAACCAGGACATGGCCATCGAATACGTGGAGGCCTGCGCCCTGTGGGCCCGCGTGTTCAACCACGCGGCCAGCGCCGTGGAAGAGGGCCTGTGGGAAGACGACAGCGACGACAAACACATCAAAACCTTCACCATCAAATTCCCGGACAGTGGCCACCGAATTGTGGCGCTGTCCAGCCGGCCCGCAAACCTTCGGGGTAAACAGGGCGTGGTGGTGATCGACGAGGCGGCATTCCATGACAAGCTCGGCGAACTATTGAAGGCTGCACTGGCCCTGCTGATCTGGGGCGGCAAGGTGCGCGTCATCAGCACCCACAACGGCGACAAAAACCCGTTCAACCTGCTGATCAACGACCTCAGGGCGGGCCGCCGCAAAGGCTCCGTTCAGCGAATCAGCTTCAAAGAAGCGGTTGACCAGGGCCTCTATGAGCGCGTGTGTATGCGCCTGGGCAAGGAATGGACCAAAGCCGGTCAGGACGCGTGGGTACAAGAGGTCTACGACTTCTACGGTGATGCAGCCGACGAAGAGCTGGACGTCATCCCCGCCGAAGGCTCCGGCAACTGGCTGCCACGGGCCCTGGTCGAAGACCGCACCCGAAAAGACATCCCCGTACTGCGCCTGAAGCTGGAAGACGCCTTCAAACAGTGGCCCGCCGCCATGCGTGAGGCGGAAATCCGGGATTGGTGCGAGCAGAACCTAAAACCACTGCTGATGAACCTGCCACCCGACCTCTGGCTGGCGTTCGGCGAAGACTTCGCCCGGCGGATGGACTTAACCGTGATTGTGCCCTTGCTGATAGGCCAGGACCTGGTACGCCGCACCCCCTTTGTGGTGGAGCTGGCCAACGTCCCCTTTGAGCAGCAGCGCCAGATTCTGCACTACATCCTGGACAGGGTGCCACGCCTGCAAGGCGGCGCCATGGACGCCACCGGCAACGGCGCCTATCTGGCGGAAGTCACCGCCCAGGCCTACGGCGGCCACCGGGTGGAAGAAATCATGCTGTCCGAAACCTGGTACCGGGAGAACATGCCACCCCTGAAGGCCGCCTTTGAAGACGGCACCCTGGAAATCCCGGCCGACAGCTTCCTGGTGGATGACATGCGAGCCGTGCAGACCATCAACGGCATCGCCAAAGTGCCAAACAACACGCGAAAAGATGGCCGGCACGGTGATTTCGCCATTGCCCTGGCACTGGCCTGGTACGCCAGCCGCATAGACCCCGCCCCCATCGAATACACCCCCGCCCCCAGCGCGAAGAGCCGCTGGGACGCATCACCAGACAGCTGGGCAGATGACGACGACCTGCTCATACAGGAGACTGGCGCATGGTAGATATTCTTGATCACCGTGGGCTGCCCATGCCCCGCGAAACAAAACCGGGCCCGGCCAAAGACCCGCAAACCGCAAGTGTGGGCTACCTCTACCGCGAGTTTGCAGAGCACCCCAGCCGTGGGCTGACCCCGGCCAAGCTGTCCCGCATCCTGGAAGATGGCGAACAGGGCCGCCTGGAAGACCAGGCCCGCCTGGCCGAAGACATGGAAGAGAAAGACGCCCACCTGTTCAGCGAGCTCAGCAAGCGCCGCCGCGCCCTGCTGGGGCTGAACTGGCACCTGCGCCCACCGGAAGACGCCACCGCCCAGGAAAAAGACTGGACCAACCGCGTGGAACGCATCCTCCGGGCCCTGGACTGGGAAGAAATGGTGTACGACGCCTCCGCCGCCATCCTCTACGGGTACGCCTGCCTGGAGTACGACTGGGAGCACAGCGAGGGGCAGTGGCGCCTGAATTCAGCCGATTATCGCCAGCCGGACTGGTTCATGACACCCGCCCACGACCGCGACAACCTGGTGCTGCGCACCCTGGACGGCCGGGGCGAACAGCTGCGGGAATTCGGCTGGCTGGTACACGTACACAAAGCCAAATCCGGCTACCTCACCCGGGGTGGCCTGGCGCGAATCCTCGCCTGGCCGTACCTGTTCCGCAATTACTCGGCGCGGGATCTGGCCGAGTTCCTGGAAATCCACGGCCTGCCGCTGCGCCTGGGCAAGTATCCCGCCGGTGCCAGTGATACCGAGAAATCCACCCTGATGAAAGCCGTGGTCAACATCGGCCACGCGGCGGCCGGCATCATTCCCCAGGGCATGCAGATTGACTTCCAGGAAGCCGCCAAGGGCAGCTCAGACCCCTTCATGGCCATGATGCGCTGGGCCGAATCCAGCATGAGCAAGGCCATTTTGGGCGGCACCCTCACCAGCCAGACCAGCGAAAGCGGCGGCGGTGCCTACGCCCTGGGCGAGGTGCATAACGAAGTGCGCCACGACATCCTGGTGAGCGACGCCCGCCAGATCGCCCGCTCCATGACCCGCCACCTGGTGGAACCGCTGGTCCGCCTGAACACCCCCATGCGCCGCATGCCGGCGTTCGTGTTCGAGACCGAGCAGCCCGAAGACATCAAACTCTACGCCGATGCGCTGCCCAAGCTGGGCCGCGCCCTCAGGATTCCCGCCCGGTGGGCCTACCAGAAGCTCGGCATCCCCGAGCCGGAAGCCGACGAGGAAGTGCTGGACTTCACCCCCCGCCTGGCAACCACCGGGCCGGCAACCGCCACGGCTGCGTTGCGCACAGAGCCGGACAACGGCACCGAAGACTTCCCGGACCAAACCGAACTCGACAACGCCCTGGACGCCCTCAGCGAAGGCGAACTGAACGACGCCATGCTGCCGGTGCTGGAACCGATCATGAGCGCCGCCCAGAACGGCCCCGAAGCCCTGCAGGCCGCACTGGTGAACCTCTACCCGGACATGGACACCGGAGAACTGGAAGAGCGCCTGGCGCGTGCCCTGTTCGTGGCGGAACTGTGGGGGCAGATCCATGGCCAGCAGTAAGGTCGACCTGCGGGCCGCCATGGCCCTGGAACCGAAAGATGCGGTGGCCTACTTCCGCGCCAAGGGATACCAGGTTACCGACCAGTGGCACGACATGGTGCCGGGCGCCCACGCCACCTCGTTCACCGTGGCCAAGGCCATGCGCATGGACATCCTCGAAGACATCCGCGCCGGCGTGGATGAAGCCCTGGCCGAAGGCATCACAGAGCGGGACTTCATCAAACGCCTGGCACCGAAACTGAAAGCCAAGGGCTGGTGGGGCAAAGACACCTGGAAGACCAGCCAGGGAGAAGACCGGGAAGTCCAGCTCGGCAGCCCCTGGCGCCTGAAAAACATCTACCGCAACAACCTGCAGAGTAGCTATATGGCGGGCCGGTACCGTCGGCAGCTGGCGCTGGTGGACGAACGGCCGTACTGGCAGTACGTGGCCGTGATGGACTCTCGTACCCGCCCCAGCCACCGCGCCATGAATGGCCGTGTGTTCCGCTGGGACGACCCCATCTGGCAGTACCTTTACCCGCCCAACGGCTGGAACTGCCGTTGCCGAGTCCGCAACCTCACCGAACGCCAGCTGAAGCGCGAAAAGCTAACGGTTGAAAACGGTGCCGACTACATCGAGCTGGTCCAGCGCGAGGCCGGTACCAACGTCACTACCGGCGAGGTCGTCACCATGAACCACGCCGTGGTCAACCTGCCGGGCGGCCAGACCATGAGCCCGGATGTGGGCTGGGCCAGCAACCCCGGCGCGGCCAGCTTCGGGGTGGACCAGGGCATCGCCCGGAAGCTGGGCCAGGTGCGCAGCACCGAGCTGCGCAGCCAGGTCATCCAGAGCCTGAACAACTCCGGGCTTCGGCATGAACAGTTTGCCCAGTGGGCCGAGCGGGTATTAACCAGCCGGCGGGCGGGCCACGGCCTGGTATCGGTGGGCTTTCTAACAGAGCACCTGAGCAGGGCCGTATTCGAACGCATCGGCAAACAGCCTGGCCGCTTGCTGGTCATTGGCGAAAAGCAGCTGCTGCACGCCGACAGCCCCAAACACCGGGATGCGGGTATCGCACTCCCCCTGGAAATGTACCAGGCGCTGCCCAGGCTAATGGCTGAGCCGCAGGCCGTGCTGTGGGACAAGGCCAAGCAGAATCTGGTGTATGTGATCTCGGCCGATGCCGACATGGGGTACCGGGTGATCGTTAACACCGCGTGGCGGTTCTCCAAAAACGAGAAGGTGCCGCTGGATGGCGTCATCAACGCCTACCAGGCAAAGCTGTCTGACCTGCGCAATGAGGGGGCGTACGAGTTACTGCAGGGGAAATTGTAGTAGCCGGATGGGTGACGGGAGTCGAACCCGCGACACGCCGCCGTTAAACGGAGACCGCTCTACCACTGAGGCTTACACCCATCCGAGGCCTTCAGTATAGCCAACACCGGAGAAAACCCGCAATGACAGAGATCGCCATTGAGTTCAACGACCAGCAGGTGCAACGCGCCCTGGACGAGCTGATCAACCGGGTGGAAGACCCCAGGCTGGCCATGCGCGCCATTGCCGGCGTCCTGGAAGATGCCAGCGAAGAAGCCTTCCGCTCAGAGTCAGACCCAGCCACCGGCATCGCCTGGGCGCCCCTGTCACCAGACACCACGCTGGCCCGGCGCCCTGACCGTGAGGGCGGCTCCATTCTCCAGGACAGCGGGTTGCTGGCCGTTTCCATCGTTTCCGACTACGGCCCGGACTATGCCGAGGTAGGCTCCAACCGGCCCTATGCGCCCACCCACCAGTTCGGGGCCCAGCAGGGCGAGTTCGGTACCACCAGCCGGGGCGGCCCCATCCCCTGGGGCGATATCCCCGCCCGCCCGTTCCTGGGCATTGGCCCGGAAGACGAGCAGGAAATCCTGGACATCGCCAGCCGGTTCCTGGCCGGGGCCTTTACCGACGAATAACCCGACCGCCTCAGAGCCCCTGTAATCGATTCTCCGGCCTTGGGCACCCAACCGCACGCCTGAAACGAGTAAACGCGGCACAGATTAAATCTAACGCGGGTCTAACGCCCAACGCTTGAGCCAGCAGAGCCGACCGGGGTATTCTGCGGCTCCCGCTTCCTCCCCCATGCGGTTTTTCACCCCCTTGATCACTACCCGAACCCGTTCGCGTTCCGGGGTGTGGCGCCAGTGCCCAAACTGGCCCCATGAAAACACAACCGCACATCCAGATTGCCGCACTCACCGCCAGGCTCCGAAAGCCGGGCAACGAGATCCAGCTGTTTCCAGCTGGTCTGTTCCGTGCCCGGGATGGCCGCCCCGAAGGCCTCGAAGGCTGGCAGGTCACCGAAGCGGCGGCGAAGCAGCTGGTAGCCCTGGCCGCCCAGCGCCAGACCCCGTTCGTGATCGACTACGAACACCAGACCCTCTATGCGGAAACCTCCGGCAATCCCGCCCCGGCCGCTGCCTGGTTCACCACCCTGGAGTGGCGCGAAGGCGACGGCCTGTACGCCGTGGATGTGCAATGGACCGAACGCGCGGCCGCGCTGATCGAAGGCGACGAATACCGCTACCTCTCACCCGTTTTCAAGTTCGACCGCAACACCGGCCTGGTAACCGAGCTGCTCATGGCGGCCGTCACCAACAACCCGGCCATTGATGGCATCGCCGATGTGGCGGCTGCCCGCTATCTGCACCAACCACACGAGGAGGCAACACCCGTGGATAAAGAACTGCTGGAAATGCTCGGGCTGGGCGAAGACGCCACCCCCGAGCAGGTCCGTGCCGCCATCCAGGCACTGAAAGAAAAAGCCGACAAGGCCGAACAGGCCGAAGCCGATGCCGCCGCCCTGCGCGCCAAGGTCGACAACCCGGACCCCGCCAGGTTCGGGCCGGTATCAACCATCAAAGGCCTGCAGGACCAGGTGGCCACGCTGAGCGCAAAGCTGACCAGCGGCGAAGTCGAGGGATTGGTCAAGGACGGCATGGAAGACGGCCGCCTGCTGCCCAGCATGGAGTCCTGGGCCCGGGATCTGGGCAAGAAGGACGTAGAAGCCCTGCGCAGCTACCTGGACAACGCCCAGCCGATCGCGGCCCTCACAGGCCAGCAAACCGATGGCAAGAAGCCGCCCGAAGGTGACAACCAGCTCACCGAGGAAGAGCTGGCTGTCTGCCGCCAAATGAATCAGACGCCTGAGGAGTTTCTCAAGGCCAAGGGCGTCAAGGTTGAGGAGAACAACGCATGATTATTACTCCGTCACTGCTTACGGCCTTGATGACCAGCTTCAAGAAGGAATACCAGGCCGGCCAGACCATGGCAGAGCCGAAGTGGGATCAGGTTGCCTCTCGGGTTACCAGCTCCTCCAAGAGCAATACCTACGGTTGGCTGGGGCAGTTCCCGACCTTCCGTGAATGGGTGGGTGATCGCGTCATCAACGACATGAAAGCCCATGGCTACGAGATCACCAACAAGCTGTTTGAGTCCACGGTGGGCGTGGCCCGTACCGACATCGAAGACGACAACATCGGCGCCTACGCCATGCTGTTCCAGGAAATGGGGCGTGCCGCGAACGTTCACCCCGATGAACTCGTGTTCGCCCTGCTAGCCGCCGGTGGCTCAACCCTGTGCTACGACGGCCAGAATTTCTTCGACAGCGAACACCCCGTGTACCCGAAGGTCGACGGCACCGGCTCCGCCACCCTGGTGGCCAACCAGGACATCCCGGCAACCGAGCCCGGCGCCGCCTGGTACCTGCTGGATGTCAGCCGCGCCATCAAACCGATCATCTACCAGGAACGCATCCCGGCAGACCTTCAGCAGATGACCAAGAACGACGACGAGCACGTGTTCACAGCGGATGAATACCGCTATGGCGTTCGTGCGCGTTCCAACGTTGGCTTTGGCTTCTGGCAGATGGCCTACAAGAGCCAGCAGCCGCTGACCGCCGCGAACTACGCCAAGGCGCGCACCGCCATGATGAACTTCAAGGCAGACGGTGGCCGTCCGATGGGAATTCGCCCCACCTTGCTGGTCGTACCGCCCACCCTTGAGCAGTCCGCCTTTGAAGTACTAAAGGCCGAGCGGGACGCCAACGGTGCCACCAACGTGTACCAGAACTCCGCCGAGCTGCTGGTCACTCCCTGGCTGAACTAAGGAGGCAATGATGGCCGCAACCAAATCAACGGCCAAGGCTGCAACCGGGCAGCCTAAGGCCCAAAAGACCGCTGCCAAGCCAGAGCGGAAACCAATGGCACGGATACCCCTAAGCAAAGTCCCGAGGCCACCGGGGGCCAAACAACCTGAATCCAAGGAACCGGAGATGAAGTCGGCGGAGACCCAAGGCACGGAGCAAGAGCCATCCAAGGATGGAGGCTCCAGCGCCGAGCCCAACAGTGAGAATAAACAATCCTCTGCTGCTCGCGAAGGCAGCAAGGACTCCGACGCTGAAGAGGGCCAAACCCAGGCTGAGGCTAAGCAGCCCGAACCCAAGGAGTCTGCCGGAAAATCGCAGGAAACCGGGGATACGGAACAAGAGCCATCCAAAGAGGAAGGCTCCAGCTCCGAAGATGAAGAAATCACCCTGGAAGTAGTCACCCGTTTGGATCGCCGCATCCGGGGCGGGGTAACGGTCACCCAGGCGCCTCAGACCGTGTCTGTCACTAAAGAAGTGGCGGCACTGCTTGAGGCTGATCCCCATATCTCAGCGAGCAGGAAATGAGCTACGCCGGCCAGTCTGACATGGTGAACCGCTTCGGTGAGCAGGAACTGATCCAGCTCACCGATCGGGACCACACCGGAGCCATCAACACCGTCGTGCTGGACCGCGCCCTGGCCGATTCCACCGCCGAGATCGACGGCTACCTGGCGTCCCGGTATCAGCTGCCACTGACCAACACCCCCACCGTATTGGTGCGGGTGTGCTCAGACATCGCCCGGTACCACCTGCACGACGACCACATCCCGGAGCCGGTCGAAGCCCGTTACAAAACAGCCGTGGATCTGCTGCGCCAGGTGTCGAACGGCCGGGTGTCCCTGGGCGTTAGCGACACCGGGGCAGAGCCCACCTCTAACGATGGCGTCGAGATGCAGTCCGGCGGCCGGGTGTGGGATCGCAACACAAGCAAAGGGTTCATCTGATGCTGGAACTCACCGAGTGGGTCACCCGAATCAGCACGCCCCAGGTCAAGGCAGATCTGGCCGCCAACGTAGACACCGCCCAGCAGGCCAAAAACCTGCCCTCGGTGGCCGTGGTGCCAGGCCGGGAAACCGTCATCTCAGCCCCGCTGAGTGGTGGCGCGGTAATACGCCACCGGGTGGCGGCGGAAGTCCTGGTGGTCACCGGGGTGCGGCGGGGCAACCAATTTCTGGGTGGCGGCATGGTAGACGAGTTGGCGGCCCTCCGCCGGCCAACACTCACCAGCCTGATCGACTGGCTGCCCACGGGGATGGATATCGAAGTGGCCTGGCAAGGTGGCCGGCTACTGTCACTCAACAGCTCGGCCCTGTTCTGGGTCGATGCGTTCAAGACGGAGTACTGGTGGACCAATGAGTAAAAAGCCAAAGCTGCCGCAAGCCGGCGGCCAGTATGAACGAGACAGCAACGGCAACCCGGTACCGCGCCGGGCGCCAAAAGCCACCGCCCCGGCCAAGGCCGAGCGCAAGGAAAAGGAGTAAATCATGGCTGGATTCAAAATGCGCCGGCGCTTGCTGCTGGCCGCCATCGAAACCACCTACGGCACCGATGCGGCCCCAACACCGGAAGCCAACGCCATCCTCACCCGGTCCATCCAGGTAACCCCGTTGGCGGGTAACGACATCGAGCGCAACCTGCTGCGGGCCTACTACGGCAACGCCCAGTCTCTGGCGGGCGAAAAGCACGTCGAGCTGACCCTGGAAGTAGAACTCACCGGTTCCGGTACCGCCG
>JABXHG010000142.1 GCA_013393545.1 Alteromonadaceae bacterium
GTGCAGCAGGAGCTGCCGGATACGGTGAGCCACGAAGCTCTGGACACCATGGACGAGCAGGACCCGCTGCAAGGCGAAGAAGGACTGTCGTACCCGGAAGACACCGCCGGCGGCTTGATGAACACGGACACCATCACGGTGCGCCCTGACATCAGCATTGACGTGGTGCTCCGTTACCTGCGCCGGCACCGCAACCTGCCGCCGACCACCGACAGCCTGATTGTGGTCAGCCGGCGTGACGAGTTTATCGGCGTGCTGCCCATTACCCGCATTCTGGTATCCAATCCCGCCGCCACGGTACGGGAGGTCATGGACACGGACATCGAGGCGATACCGGTGACCATGTCCGACAGCCAGGTCGCCACCATGTTCGAGCGCTATGACCTGATTTCCGCGCCGGTGGTGAACGAGGAAAACCGGCTGCTGGGCCGTATCACCATCGATGACGTGGTGGATGTTATCCGCGAGGATGCGGACCACTCGTTGATGAGCATGGCCGGTCTGGATGAAGACGAGGATACGTTTGCCCCGGTCTGGAAAACCACTCGCCGGCGTGCGGTGTGGCTGGGCATTAACCTGATTACCGCGTTTACTGCTTCGGCGGTAATCGGTCTGTTCGAGGCAACCATCAGCAAAGTGGTAGCTCTAGCCGTGCTGATGCCCATTGTGGCCAGCATGGGCGGCATGGCCGGCAGCCAGACCCTGACCCTGGTGATCCGGGGCATGGCGGTAGGTCAGATCAGCGCCACCAACGTGGGCTGGTTGCTGAACCGTGAATTTGTGGTGGGGGCACTGAACGGCCTGTTCTGGGCTGCGGTGGTGGCCACTGCCGCCGCCATCTGGTTCCAGGATATGATGCTTGGCGCGATCATTGCCGCCGCCCTGGTGATCAACCTGCTGGCCGCCGCGTTTGTCGGCACCATGCTGCCCCTGACTCTGAAAAAACTGGACATTGATCCGGCCCTGGCCGGAAGCGTTATTCTCACCACGGTGACCGATGTGGTGGGCTTTATGGCGTTTCTGGGGCTGGCCACCATTTTCTACGCCTGAGATTTTTCATGACCAATCAACACGACGACGCTTTCAACGATGAAGACCTTGGCCCCAGCAAATCCCAGATCAAGCGGGAGATGCAGGCGCTGCAGGAGGTGGGCAAGCGCATGCTGGATCTGAGCGATGAGCAGCTCGATGCTCTGCCGATCAGCAATACACTGCGCGCGGCTATTGTCGAGTCCCGCCGTATTCGCAAGCATGAGGCCCGGCGCCGGCATTTGCACTTTGTCGGCAAGGTGTTGCGCAGCGAGGATGATCCGGCGGCCATTGAGCGCGCGCTGGATGCGTTTGTCGCGGGCAGTGAGGAGCATACTCGCCGGCATCATCTGGCGGAGCGCTGGCGCGATCGGATGATTGAGGAAGGCGATAAGGTGGTGGGCGAGTTCGTGGCTTATTGTCCGATGGCGGATGTGCAGCATTTGCGCAATCTGGTGCGCAATGCGCGCAAGGATGTGGAGAAGCAGAAGAATACGGGGCAGGCGCGGAAGTTGTTTCGGGTTTTGCGGGAGTTGGTGGACGAAGCTGAGCAATAATATAGGTTTGGTGGTACGAGCCGGCGGGGTAACGCTTTCCAAAACACGCCGCGCAAGTACTTCCTTGTAGGGCTTGACTGCAGCCATCCGTGGCTGCAGACAGTTTTGGAAAGCGTTACCCCACCAGCTCTAATCTAAACTCTTCGGCTATATCCGCTCGCTATTTCAATCGTCTGTGCTCCCAGACTGGCATGCTTTCGCGGATTTTCTTCAGCTTTTCGTTATCCAGCTCCGAAACAACCACGCCGGGGCCCTCGTCGATTTCGTTCACGACTTTACCCCAGGGATCGCAAATCAGGCTGTGGCCGTAGGTTTCGCGGCGGCTGCTGTTCTGGCCGCCCTGCCCTGGCGCGACCACCCATACCTGGTTTTCGATGGCCCGGGCGCGGATCAGGGCGTGCCAGTGGGCGTCGCCGGTTTGCCAGGTGAAGGCGCTTGGCAGGCAGACCCATTCGGCGCCTTTTTCACGCAGGGCACGGAAGAGTTCGGGGAAGCGCAGGTCGTAGCACACCGCTACGCCGAGTTTGCCAGCAGGGGTGTCGACTACGACGACTTCTTCGCCCGGTTCGAAGGTGTCGGATTCGCGGTATTGGCCGTGGGCGTCTTCTACCATGGCGTCGAACAGGTGGATTTTGTCGTAGCGGGCCACTTCTTCGCCCTGGTCGTTGTAGACCAGGCATACGGCGCGTACGTGGTCTTCCAGCGGGGTGCCGTCGGGGCGGCTGGCCATGGGCAGGGAGCCGCCAACGATCCAGAGGCCCAGTTTTTTCGCCTGTTCGGACAAGAAGCGGCGGATAACGGGGGCATCGCCGGATTCTTGTTCGCCGGCTTCCAGCATCTGGCCGGTGGCCAGTACCGCGAAGTTTTCCGGCAGCACCGCCACTTTGGCGCCCTGCCCGGCCGCTTCTTCTAACAGGCGGCCGGCTTCGCTCAGGTTGTCGTTGATATGTTTGGTGCTGACCATTTGGATTGCTGCAACCTGTGTCATGCACGGACTCCTTCGCTGTTCGCGATCAAGGTTTATTCGGTGTCAAACACGCCTCGTAAATCCACTTTCGGGTCGTCCCAGCTGCCGGTTACGTCGTAGGTGGCGCTGGTGAGGCGGCTCAAGGGGTCACCCAACAGTTTATCCAGTACAAACAGGGCGCCACCCACCGGTGCGCCAGCCCCCAGCAGTACTGCTGCCAGGGGCAGGTTTTGGGTGACGGGCAGCACGACCACCAAACGCATGTCCAGGCTTTCGTCGGCCATGTCGGTGGTGCCGCTCAGTTTGAATGCCCCGGATGGCCCGACCAGCTGGAGTTCGGGGTCGAGCGTGACCACGCCGTTGTCGATATTTGCCTTGCCGGAAATAGCATCGAAGGCCACGCCGGCTTCATACAGGTCCGAGAAATCCAGCTGCAACCGGCGCCACAGGGTGTCGGTATTAAGCAGGTTAAATACCCGGAACAGTTGGGCCGAACCGCTTTGTTCGAGAATAACACCATCGTCGAGCCTTCCGCGAATGCTGCCATTCAGTCGACTGGTCTGGAGGTTGTTGGGACCGCCAGGCCAGTCCAGATCGAGCTGGATTTCGGTTTCGTTGTTATTGACTGGTATCGGGTTGCCGGTCAGTGCCTCCAGATCGCGCAGGGCACCGCCCGACAGGACACCCTGAAAGCGGCTGGTTTCACGGCCGTCCATGATCGCCCATTGCAAAGCACCCTGCAGTTCCAGCGAGCCCAGCTGTCCATTAATGCCTTCAACTCTCAGGCGCCCAGGCTGGGGACGCATGGCAAAACGCCAGCTGCCTGCGGGTTCGCCACCGAGTATCAGGCGGGCGATGCGTACGTCGATATCCGGCCAGCGACCAATTTCCAGCGCGCGGAATGCTTCCAGTTGTTCGTCCAGAGTCAGCAGCTCGATATCGGCATCCGTTTGACCGCCGTTTGACCTACCCAGCTGCAATTCCTGCAAGTCGGCCTCGATCACGCCGCCATTCACTGGTAGCGAGAAACGCCCCGTCGCCCTTTCAGAGTCTGTGTGAACAACCCACCGGCTACCCAGATCCAGGGCCCGGATGTCAATCAGATTCAGCTCGTGGCCTTCAAGCCGCAGGTTTTCCAGCCGTGCTTCAAAACCCGAGGCAGTTTGGCGCCAGTCAAACGCCAACCGGTCCTGCCACTGGCCGTTCAGGCGCAGGCCGCCTTCGGCAAAAGCGTCCAGGGTGGCACTGAGTTCGGTGGTCTGGTCTGCGGATTTCGCCAGTGGCTCGGGCCAATCCAACGCCAATCCCGATAAATCGGACCGTAATGTCACCTTGGGCTGAGGCGTGTCAGCAATTCGAACGTCTGCTCGGTAGTCCAGAGTACCGGCCATGTTCAGGGTACGGGTATTATCCAACCCCATCTGCCAGAGGAACTCCGGCATGGGCAGTCGACCGGTCTGGCGAATATCAAGCCCTTGGCCATTGTCTGCGGTATCCAGCTCAATAGTCACTGGCTGGTCAAGGAAACGGCTCCGGACAGGGTCACCGGAAAAGCCGTTATGGGTATGGTAGGTCAGATCCCCGGTGATGTCGGTCCAGGCCGGACCGTTACCAGCCAGGCGAAAACCACCGTTGTCGGTCTGCGCGCGTACCTGGACCGTGGGTTCCGCGCCTTCCGCCAACGGTATGTCGAGGTCCAGCGCCAGCCGGTAGTCACCGGTAATGTCCGCCTGTTGCAGAGTTTCCCCGCCCCAGTCACCCAGGGGTGTATTGGCCAGCCACCAGGATACATTGGCTCCGGTCGCTTCGGGAGATGCCTGCACCTTCAGCACCGAAGATTCGCTCCCCGTTCCGGGAATTAACACTACCTCCACCGGGCCCACTGCCAGGCCACCGGTGCGGCCGCTCTCCAGCCTTATAAGGGCGCTTTCGTTGTGTACCTGAACACGGCCAGCCACGCCGGTGGCTTCCGGCCAGGCCGGGTCGTAACGGACCTGGCCGTCGTCAAATTCGTACCACATGGAGGAGGTAAAGGAGCCGTTGGGCGCGTTCCGGTCAATACGACCGTGGCCATAATACTTACCCGCCGTTACCCGACCGCCCCGAATACTGTCGGTCAGCCAACCATAAAGCCCCTCGTTGACCACTTTCGCCGGTACGAATTCACCAATACGGCTGGCATCGGCGTTTTTGACACCCACACGCAGCCCAAGGTTGTCTTCGCCCAGTTTGTCGAGCCGTAGATCAAACCCACCGGTCAGCCGGGTGTCTTCACGGTAGGTCATGCTCAGATCACCCGCATATACCCGGGTGATGGGACCGTCGAGCTGCCATGACACCCGACCGGCCGGCTCACTGAAGGTCCAGTCGGTATTGAACAGCTGAGGGAAGCCGATGGTCGCGGAGTGATCGGAGTCCAGCTCGATGAAGCCGCCACCGGCATCGAGCTGAAGATAACCGTGGACTCCAGAGCCGCCCGGTGCGCCGTCGTAGGCCTGAACGCTTACATCCCTCAAGCGAGTCGTCAGGCGGAATTTTGACGTGTCTTCCGGCAACTGCAGGTAAAAATCGTCCAGGTAACCGGAGGGGCGGTAGTTCTCCAGAGCACGCAAGGCCTCATCCGGCAGCAGCGGCAACAAACCGGCGAGACTGCGCAACGGCGCCAGCGCCAGTTGGTCCGCCGCCAGTGCCACGCCTTCCAGCCCCCCCTGCTGCAGGCGAAGATTAAATGGCTCAACGTCGGTATCCAGCCATGTCCACCGCAAACCTTCCAGCATTAGTGCCCGACCGGGCCGCCAGCCAAAGTTGGCTTCGATGTTTTCCAGCGGCGCCAATGATTGGGGGCCGGCGCCCAGTTGCAGGTAGGGAGTGTTGAGCTGGCCTTTTACCTCGGCCAGCTCACCGCCGTCGAAAGTCGCCCAGGCCTGGCCCCCGAGGTCGAAGCCTTCAACCCGGATATCGCGCCAGTTCAGGTCATCCACCAGGCCGTCGAACAGCCGGCCGGAGGCTACATCCAGATACACCTGGCCGGTGAAATCGCCCCGGAAGAAATGCTGCCCCACCAGGGCAAAACTGGCCAGTTCCCGTGCGGTACCGCTTTGCATCGCCCGGCCGTTGGCCTGAAACAGTCCACGGTGGTACGCCAAGTCCACCTGGGGCAGATAGAAATCCCGCAAGTCCTCCGGGCTGTTACCAACCGCGATGCTTACCCGGGTCACCCGAGCCTGTGGATCAGACAACCACTGGCCGGCGAGAACCAGCCAGTCCGGGCGCTCGCCGGATTCAAGAAAGGGCGCAAGCTCCTCGGCGGCTGTTTCCACCGGCAGGTTGCCGGGTTTGACCAGGGTCAGCGCCAGACCATCGGCTTCCAGGTCTTCGAACACCAACCGCTGCCGGCGTACCGAGGACCAGAAATCCAGGCGCAGGCGCAGGTATTCCAGTTCGGCATCAAGAGTCGCGCTGTCCGCGCTATGCAGAGTCAGATCGGTAGCTATCAGGGTAGGATCGAGCCAGTACCAGCGGGAATCCAGCCGGCCGATAGCCACTTCCAGGCCGGTCTGTTCGGACAGAGCCGTGGCCAGCTCGTCTTTCCAGGCGTTCACGTGGCCGCTCAGCTGCCGGCCAATGGCGGCGGTTGCCGCCAGCAGCACCAATAACACCAGCAACGACCACCAGACCAGGCTGGCGAGCCGGGACAGCAGGCGGGCCATCACTGATTAGAGCAGCACCACATCGTACTGCTCCTGGCTGTAGAAGGGTTCCACCTGGAAACGAATGGCCTTGCCGATGAAGGTTTCCAGATCGGCCACATTGTCCGATTCCTCATCCAGAAGCCGGTCCACCACTTTCTGGGAGGCCATCACCAGGTAGCTCTCTGCCTCGTAGGCCCGGTTAATGCGCATGATTTCCCGGAAAATTTCATAACACACGGTTTCCGATGTTTTGAGGAAACCCCGGCCATCGCAAATCGGGCATGGTTCGCACAACACCTGGCCCAGGCTTTCGGTGGTGCGCTTGCGGGTCATTTCCACCAGCCCCAGCTCGGAGACGCCGGTAATCTTGGTGTTGGCCGGATCCCGTTCGAGCAGTTTTTCCAGCGTGGGGTGCACCTGGCGCTGGTGCTCCGGGTCTTCCATGTCGATGAAGTCAATGATGATGATGCCGCCAAGGTTACGCAGGCGAAGCTGGCGACTGATGGCGCGGGCTGCTTCCAGATTGGTTTTGAAGATGGTCTCTTCAAGGTTACGGTGGCCGACAAACGCGCCGGTATTGATGTCGATGGTGGTCATCGCTTCGGTCTGATCGATGATCACATAGCCCCCGGATTTCAGCTGCACCTTGCGGCTGAGGGCTTTCTGGATTTCATCTTCTACCGAGTAAAGATCAAAAATCGGTCGTTCACCGGGATAATACTCGACCCTGTCGGAAAACTCGGTGACGAACTCGTGCACAAATTCCATTACCCGCTGATGACTTTCGCGGCTATCGATCCGCACTTTTTCGGTTTGCGGGCGGATCAGATCCCGGATGGTGCGAATAAACAAGGGCAGGTCCTGGTACACCGCCGAGGGCACCGGTGCTTTGGCGATGCGTTCTTCCACCGATTGGCTGAGCCGGTGCAGATACACCATGTCGGCAATCAATTCTTCGTCACTGGCCGCTTCAGCAGCGGTACGCACGATGTACCCGCCCTTGACGTCTTCGTGCTCGGCGGCGGCTTCTTCGATCAACGCCTTCAGGCGTGCCCGCTGACCATCGTCTTCAATGCGCTGGGAAATTCCCACATGGCTGACGCCGGGCATGAACACCAGGTAACGGGAGGGAATGGACAATTGCGTGGTGAGCCGGGCGCCCTTGGTACCGATGGGATCCTTGGTAACCTGAACCACCAGTGACTGGCCTTCACGTAGCAGCGAGCGGATGTCCGGAACGGTTTTCGGCGCATTGCTCATGTCGTCGGCGGCGGTCTGGCTGCAGACAACGTCAGAGGCGTGAATAAACGCCGCCCGTTCCAGCCCAATGTCGACAAACGCCGCTTCCATGCCTGGCAGTACCCGGACCACCTTGCCCTTGTAGATGTTGCCGACTATGCCCTTGCGGCTGGTGCGCTCGATGTAGGCTTCCTGCAACATGCCGTTTTCCACCAGCGCCACCCGGGTTTCCACCGGAGTTACGTTAATCAGTATTTCTTCGCTCATGCCGGCGCTCCTTTATTATTTTCGTTTGACCACGACTGCCAGACGGGGTGCCCTGCCCCGGCGAGCAAAGTGGCGGTTTCCTCCAGCGGCAAGCCCACCACGGCGCTGTAACTGCCACTCAATTGACCGACAAAGATACCACCCCGGCCCTGAATGCCGTAACCGCCAGCTTTATCCATGGGCTCGCCGGTGGCCACATAAGCCCGGATTTCCGCCTCGCTCAATTCGCGGAAAGCTACGTCGGTGACCGATACCATCGACCAATACTCGCGGCCCCGGGCCAGAGCCACGGCGGTCATCACCTGATGGCTCCGGCCGGATAACTGCCCGAGCATGGTTTCTGCTTCACTGGCATCGACCGGTTTGCCGAGGATTCTGCCGGCCAGTACCACGGAGGTATCTGAACCGAGTACCAGACTGTCGGGCCGGATTTCGGCCACGGCCAGGGCCTTTTCCCTCGCCAGCCGTTCAACGTAGGCTCTTGCGTCTTCATCGGGGCCCGGTGTTTCGTCTATGTCCGCCGGCTGTACGGTAAACTCCAGACCGATGCCGGCCAGAAGCTCTGCGCGGCGGGGTGAGGCGGAAGCGAGTATCAGTGCATGCATGCCATTAACCCAGTTTACGGTTGAGGCGATCCAGCACGGCCGTCAGCACCGGCCAGACCAGGGCGCCGGTTGCCGCCGGCCAGAGATAGACAAAACCCGGGCTGTCTGCCCCCACCAGTTGTTTGAGAAAGTGCACCAGCATCTGGTTGGTACCCAGAATCAGAAATACCACCAGGCACTGCTGAGGGAGCGGATACATACGCAGGCGCTGGTGCATCGCCAGCACCAGAAAAGCGATAACCGCCATGGCAGCGGCGTTAATGCCCAGCGCAGTCCCCTCCAGAGAATCCAGCAACAGGCCCAGGCAGCCCGCCAGCAACACGCCGAACTGGGCCGGTGCCCGGAAGGTCCAGTAAAACACCACCAGGCCCAGCCATTCCGGCCGAAAGGCCAGCCAGTCAACAGGAAACAGGGATATGCTGAGCACCAGCGCGACCACGACCGACAACACAAACAACGGATAACTGATTACCGACAGCATCAGCTGCCCTCCCCGGCCGGCTCAGGCTCAGCCAGCGGTTGATTGTCGGGATTGATGTTGTCTTCGGAACCGGCGGGAAACACCACCAACACCAGGCGGCTCTGGTTCAGGCGGGCCTTGGGCTCGGCCTGGATACTGACAAACGGCTCGCCCGGCTCCTGGCTGATCCGGCTGACTTCGGCTACTGGATACCCACGGGGGAAACGCCCACCCAATCCGGAACTGACCAGCATGTCGCCCTCGCGAATATCGGCGGTATCGGGCACGTGCATCAACTCCAGGTAGTCTCTTTCTCCGTTGCCCAGTAGCACATAACGCAGGCCATTGCGTACCACTTCCACGGGCACCGCGTGGCTGCTGTCGGATACCAACAGAACCCGCGAGGTAAACTGGCTGGTCCGGGTAATCTGGCCCATCAGGCCCTGGGAATCGAGCACCGCCTGGCCGGGTTTCAGGCCATCATTGGCACCCCGGTTAATGATAATTTCATGGGAGAACGGATCTGGAGAGACACCCACCACTTCGCTGATCACCACGCGGTCGTCAACGGTTTCAGAAGAGTTGAGCAGCCGCCGCAGTTCGTTGTTTTCCGCCGCCAGGGCAGCGTATTTTAGAGCCCGGCGTTCGAGAATCAGCAGGCGGGTTTTCAGCTCTTCGTTTTGCTCTTCCAGATCGCCCCGGGTCACCAGCAATTCGCCCATCCAGTCGGTAAAACGGTAGGGGGCATGGCCCAGCCA
Source organism: Alteromonadaceae bacterium (assembly GCA_013393545.1). Next base: position 9,575 of record JABXHG010000142.1, read on the forward strand.
ATGCACTGGTGCCAGTCCGGTGGCCAGAGTACTGTGAACGGGAGCGGTCAGGTGTTCAAAACGTGTATCGGCAGCGATCAACGCTGCCGATACCAACATCACAAGAATGAGCCGGAAGCCGGGTACCGGCCCCTGAACAAATATGGTTTTAATGGCGAGCCCCTCCCACGGGATCAACCCTCCTGGGAGAACATCCCGATGCCACTGCGATCAATGACCTCCAGCGCCTTGCCGCCACCGCGAGCCACGCAGGTTAAAGGGTCCTCGGCAATGATGACCGGGAGGCCGGTTTCTTCGCTGATCAGCTTATCCAAGCCGCGCAAAAGAGCGCCGCCGCCAGTCAATACAATGCCCCGCTCGGCGATATCGGAAGCCAGTTCCGGTGGCGACTGTTCCAGCGCGCTTTTCACTGTCTGGACAATTTGCGCCAGCGACTCCTGCAGGGCGTCGAGAATTTCTTCACTGTTCAGGGTAAAGGAGCGCGGCACACCCTCGGCCAGGTTGCGACCGCGCACGTCGATTTCGTGCACGTCCAGACCTTCGTAGGCACAGCCGATTTCGTGCTTGATGCGCTCGGCGGTGGAATCACCGATCAGGCTGCCATAGTGGCGACGCACGTAGGTCACGATGGCTTCGTCAAACTTGTCACCACCCACACGCACGGATTCGGCGTAAACAATGCCGTTCAGGGAAATAATGGCAATTTCTGTCGTACCACCGCCGATATCGACAATCATCGAACCGCTGGCTTCTTCCACTGGAAGACCGGCACCAATGGCTGCAGCCATTGGCTCTTCAATCAGGAAGACTTCACGGGCGCCGGCGCCAAGGGCGGATTCGCGGATGGCTTTGCGCTCTACTTGCGTGGATTTACTGGGCACACACACCAACACGCGGGGGCTTGGGGTGATAAAGCTGTTTTCATGCACTTTATGAATGAAGTGCTGAAGCATTTTTTCGGTAACCACGAAATCAGCAATGACCCCATCTTTCATGGGGCGGATAGCCGTAATATTGCCGGGTGTGCGACCAAGCATGCGTTTGGCTTCGGCACCAACAGCAGCAACAATTTTCTGGGAATTGTTAGTGCGAATGGCAACCACAGAGGGCTCATCCAGAACAATACCGCGTTCACGCACATAAATCAGTGTATTGGCGGTGCCCAGGTCGATGGACAGATCGCTGGAGAAGATGCCTCGGAGTTTTTTAACTAGCATTCGTGTTGTTTCAACCTGAGAGTTGCGGCGGTGGAAAATAATCCGGCAACTTTAGCAGTGGGGGCATGCTCAGGCAAGGCAGCATTGCGGGTTTCGGGGCTTTACTTTATGACCATTTGTGCAGAGTTTTTGCGGAGCTTTCGGGGTCCATCGTGATTGGGATTCTGGTAATATACCTGCTTTCTTTTCAGGCAAATTCAATCTGGAGGCAACGTGAGCATTTCCCGCGAGGACATTGAGAAAGTTGCCGTGCTCGCCCGCATCAAGGTGGATGACGAGCAGGTATCGGCACTCGAGAAAGATCTCGGGAACATCCTGGATCTGGTGGACCAGCTGGGGGCGGCGGATACCGATTCGGTGGAGCCAATGGCGCATCCGCTGGATGCGGTGCAGAAGCTGCGGGCCGATGAGGTGACGGAAACCAACCAGCGCGAGGCATTTCAGGCCATTGCGCCGGCCACTGAAGACGGTTTGTACCTGGTACCCAAGGTTATTGAGTGAGCCACTGGCTGTAACCACGCAGTTTGGCCATCCATCCCAGAGATTTCAGGATTCACGATGCATAACAAGTCTGTAGCAGAGCTTTCCCGGGAACTGGAGAGCGGGAATGTTTCCAGTGTGGAACTGGCACAGCAGTTCCTGGAGCGCGTGAAGCGCGAAGATGAGAAGTACAACAGTTTTATTACCGTTTCCGAAGATCAGGCGCTGGCCGAGGCAAAGGCCGCTGATGAGATGCGCGCTGCCGGCAAGGCCACGCCCTGGACCGGGGTGCCCTTTGCCCACAAGGATATTTTCTGCACCAATGGCGTTCGCACCACCTGCGGCTCGAAGATGCTGGAAAACTTTGTTCCGCCCTATGATTCAACCGTGACAGCCAATTTCCGTGCCGCCGGCGCGGTGTGCCTGGGCAAGACCAACATGGACGAATTCGCCATGGGCTCTTCCAGTGAGTCCAGCTATTACGGCGCCACCACCAACCCCTGGGGGCTTGGCGCGGGCGACAAGCGGGTGCCCGGTGGCTCCTCCGGTGGTTCGGCAGCAGCCGTGGCGGCGCGTCTGGTGCCGGCGGCAACCGGTACCGACACGGGCGGCTCCATCCGCCAGCCGGCGGCTCTGTGCGGCATTACCGGCCTGAAGCCGACCTACGGCCGGGTGTCCCGTTACGGCATGATTGCCTTCGCCTCCTCTCTGGACCAGGGCGGCCCCATGGCGCGCACCGCCGAAGACGCGGCCCTGATGATGAACGTGATGGCCGGCCATGATCCGAAGGACTCCACCTGCATCGACCGTGCGGTGCCGGATTACACCGCCACCCTGAACGAGCCCTTGAAAGGCCTGAAGATTGGCCTGCCGAAGGAATACTTCAGCGAGCAGCTATCGCCGGCGATGGAAGAGCAGGTTCGTAACGCTATCCGCGAATACGAGAAGCTGGGCGCCACGGTGAAGGAAGTCGCCCTGCCCAATGCCAAGCTGGCCATCGCGGCCTACTACGTGATTGCCCCGGCCGAGGCCTCCGCCAACCTGTCCCGCTTCGATGGCGTTCGCTACGGCTACCGCTGCGAGAACCCGAAAGACCTGATGGATATGTACACCCGCACCCGGGCCGAAGGCTTTGGCAGCGAGGTAAAGCGTCGGATCCTGGTGGGCACCTACGCCCTGTCTCATGGCTACTACGACGCCTATTACCTGCAGGCGCAGAAGGTTCGCCGCCTGATCCAGCAGGATTTCCTGAATGCGTTCAACGAAGTGGACGTGCTGATGAGCCCGGTTACGCCCTCCCCCGCGTTTGCGCAAGGCGAAAAGACCACCGATCCGGTGTCCATGTACCTGGAAGACGTGTTCACCATTGCCATCAACCTGGCGGGCATTCCGGCCATGTCGGTACCGGCCGGCTTTGTCGACGGGCTGCCGGTGGGGCTGCAGATCATCGGCAACCACTTCTCCGAAGCCCGGTTGCTGAACGCCGCCCATCAGTTCCAGCAGGTGACTGACTGGCACCAGCGTGAACCCAAATAAGCCCGACAGAGGAGACGAACACATGCAGTGGGATATCGTGATCGGGCTGGAAATACACGTTCAGCTCGCCACCCAGACCAAGATTTTCTCCGGCTCCAGCACCGCCTATGGCGCCGAACCCAACACCCAGGCCAACGCAGTGGACCTGGCCATGCCGGGCATGCTGCCGGTACCGAACGAAAACGCGTTCCGTTATGCGGTCATGTTCGGCCTGGCCACCAACGCCGAGATTGGCCGTCGCTCGGTG
>JABXHG010000143.1 GCA_013393545.1 Alteromonadaceae bacterium
CTATCACGGCATGTCCGGTATTGACCTGAACCGCGCCGGGACGCCGCTGGTCGAGGTGGTCACCGAACCGGACATGAACAGCGCCGAGGAAGCCGTCGCGTTCGCCAAGAAACTACACAGTCTGGTGACCTCGCTGGGCATCTGCGATGGCGACATGTCCCAGGGCTCCATGCGCTTTGACGTAAACATTTCCCTCAAGCCCAAGGGCTCCGAGGAGCTGGGCACGCGCACGGAAACCAAGAACCTGAACTCGTTCCGATTCATGGAGCAGGCCATCCACCACGAAGTAGAACGGCAGATGGATATCCTGGAGGATGGCGGTCGCATCGTTCAGGAAACCCGCCTGTACAACGGTGACCGGGACGAATCCCGCTCCATGCGCACCAAGGAAGAAGCCAACGACTATCGCTACTTCCCCTGCCCGGACCTGCTACCGGTCGAGATTGACGACGCCTTCATTGAAGAAGCCCGCGCCAGCCTTCCGGAACTGCCGGACGAGCGCAAGGCCCGCTTCAAGGAACAGTACAGCCTGAACGACTACGACGCGGGCGTGCTGTCTGGCGAAGCCAAACTGGCTGCGTTCTTCGAGGAAACCGTGCAACACGGTAAAGACGCGAAGCTGGCTGCCAACTGGATTCAGGGCGAGTTCTCTGCGCGACTGAACGCCGAGGAAAAGGCCGTGGCGGAATCACCAATTTCCGGCGCCCAGCTGGGTGCACTGGTGGTACGTATTGCCGACAACACAGTCTCTTCCGCCGGTGCCAAGAAAGTCTTCGAAGCCCTGTGGATTGGCGAAAACACCGATGTTGATGCCATTATTGAAGAGAAGGGCCTGAAACAGGTATCGGACACCGGCGCTCTGGAAGCCATGGTAGACGAGGTGCTGGCCAGCATGCCCGAACAGGTAGAGCAGTATCAGAATGAAGACAACCCGAAGAAACGCAAGAAGATGCTGGGTGGCTTCATGGGTCCGTTGATGAAGGCTTCAAAGGGTCAGGGCAACCCGAAGCTGTTCAATGAGATACTGCTGAAGAAGCTGGAAGGCTGAGGAGGCCAAATGGATCATATTGTCAAAGGTGTTCTGGAATTCCGCAAAAACGTCTATCCGGAACACAAGGATCTGTTTGGCGAACTGGCAACAGGCCAGAGCCCGGAGGTGCTGTTCTTCACCTGTTCGGATTCGCGTATTGATCCGAACATGATGACCGGCACCAACCCGGGCGATCTGTTCATCTGCCGCAATGCCGGCAACATCATCCCGCCACACAGCAATGAGACCGGCGGCATGACCGCCTCCATCGAGTTTGCGGTGGCGGTGCTTCACGTGCGCCATATCATTGTCTGTGGCCATACCGATTGCGGAGCGATAAAAGGTGCACTGGATGTGCAGGGCCTCAAGGGACTGCCGCACGTTCAGGAATGGCTGGGCCACTGCCGCTCGGCGATCGAGATTGTCCGGGAGCGCCATGGCATTTCCGGAGAAGGTCCGCTGGACAGCCAATACCTGAACGAGGCCATTGAGGAGAACGTGTTGCAGCAGGTTCAGCACCTGCGTACCCATCCGACGGTGGCGGCCAAGCTGGCCAACGGCAAAATCAAGATCCACGGCTGGGTTTACGACATCCGGTCCGGAAACATTCGTTGCTGCGGACAAAACAGCTACGAGTTCCAGGATTTTGACAGTTTTTATTCAGACATTATCGAGAAAGTTGGCGAGGCCTGATTACTCAGGTCTCAGCCTTTCAAACCACGGATGCCCATTTTATGGTGACACGAAACCCGGAAAGATAGACGCTGTCAGTTCTCGGGGATATAGACCATTGACCCATCCTGTAGCCTGTAGGTTATGCCCGCTTTGACGCCTTCCCCTTCCCCCATCTCGCCAGACGAGGTGTAGTGCTTGAGCGTTTCACCCTCCTTGACGATCATTTCCATGCTTTCCTTCCCGGGGTTCTTGACCACCACCACTGAGTCGCTGGTCAACGGGTTTAGCGGGTTCTGGATGATGACCATCAGCAACACGGCAATGATCACCAGAAACACGTCGATCAGGTTTACAACGCTGGTAATCGGATCTTCTTCATCATCGCGCAGAATGGCCAGAGGCCTGCGTTTGGTCGTCATGAGGCCTCCACTGGGGCATCCGGCGTGGGGTGGCGGTTCAGCAACAGATGAAGCTCCTCCAGCAACCAGCGCTTGCGAACCGACAGTATCCAGTAGCTGACCGACGCGGCCAGCAACGCGATAATGACTGCCGAGAAGGCCACCACCAGGTTATCGGCCATGCTTTGCGTGTTGCCCGCCGCCACCGCCATCAGCGCGGGGCCCATCGGGATCATGGTGGCAATCAGCCCGAGCATTGGCGCAATCCGGTTGATCAGCCGCGGCCACTCGGTCTGTTTCAGCAACGCCAGTTCCAGTTGCTCCTGATCCATCCGGCCGTTGCGCCGAGCCACCCGCGCCAGTGGCCCGGCCCGTTCAGGCCGGGTGCGACGCTGCAGGTATTCCATCAGGAACTGGCCCAGCATAAACAGGGCATAAACGAACATCAGTATCAGCACCAGCAGCACCGGGGTCAGAAAAATGCCGGTGACGCTGTACAGCCATTGTTCCAGTTGATTCATTCTGTTAATTCCTTGTATCTATTGATTAATGTGCGGCACGGGCACGACGCCCCTGTTGAAAGACACCAGCGGCCACTGGCAGCAGCAGGGCAAACAGCCAGTAGTCGAAGGGTGTGTCCTGCGCGTCGTGGCTGACTTCTTCCAGTTTCCGGCCTTTGACCTGTTCGGCCGGAGCCTGCGGTTCACCGGCGTTCTCCGGTGGCGGGGTGGCTGCACTGCTGGCCTGATCCGGTGCGGGAGCTGCGTTGATGCCGTAGCCGGCGGCCTTGTCAGCAACGTATTGGGCAAAGGTCCGGTTTTCGGTATAGACATCGTGCTCGGCTGCGATCTCGGTATACACTTCAACCAGCTCTCGCACGGTTTCGTCACTGGCCTCCCAGTAGCCCTTGCGAATCGCTTCAATCATGCGCTCGCTGATCTGTGCCAGTGCCGTGGGATTGGACTGCTCGAACCACTCACGCAGCCCCAGTTCGTACTTGTCCCTGACATAGACCTCGTGGAAGTTCTGCCACTGATCGTCCCGCACTACATTGCGATCCATTACCTGCCATCCCCAGAAGTTATTGATCGTTTTCAGCATGTTGAGGGTGCCGGCATAATCCTCTTTCATCATCTCTTTCACCCAGTTCGGGTGCTGATATACGGACCTCAGTTCCATCGCCATGAAGTTGCCCGCATCCTGCAGCCGTGCCTTTCGGGGGTCACGCATGTTGGAGATGTAGAGTTGCGGTGCTTCGCCATCAAGGTATTTCACCGCCATGGAGATACCACCCAGGTACTCGAACGGATGATCCGTATCCAGCAGCCCTCTCAGGTTGGACGAGCGGGAGAATACGGCGGCATCCGTGCCTTTCAGATGCTCGGCGTAGGTGTTGACCACCTGCCCTTCGGAATCCGCCAGCTTTTGGCTCCACTTGCTGGTATCGGGGCCATAGGCCCAGGACATACGTGACAGGTAAAGCTCCTCCAGCTTGCCGTCGCCCTCCTCCCACTGATCCGACCCCAGAGTTGCTTCCGGCAGCTTGGTGCCGTAGTCACCGCTTTCGGTGCCGAACACACGCGTCAGCGCATGGTTTTCGGCCTGAGCCTCCGGGATACCCCGGGCCAGCAAAGCCGTTCGGACACGCTCTGTATTGGCGCGAATAAAGTTAAGTTCTTCCGGCTCTTTCAGCGCCGCCACCAGCGTCACCGCTTCATTCAGACGTTCCATCACCACCGGAAACTGATCACGGTACAGGCCCGTCAGCGAAATGACCGTATCGATACGCGGACGACCCAGTTCCTGCTGCGGAATTGCTTCGATGCCGGTGACGCGTCCACCCCGGTCCCACACTGGTTTCACGCCCAGAGCCCAGAGAATCTGGGCCTCCAGCATGCCCAGATGGCGCATGGTCTCGGTGCTCCAGAGTGTGAAGGTGAGCTTGCGTGGATAGCGACCATGCTGTGTCCTGTAGCTATCGATCAGGTCCTGCATGGCTTTGACCCCGGCGTCATAGGCCGCCTTGGTAGGCACCCGGTTAGGATCGAAGCCATAGATATTGCGGCCAGTCGGCAGCGCATCCGGATTACGAATCGGATCACCACCATAACTCGGGTGGATGAAGCCACTCTCCAGGCCCGAAATCAGTGCTCGGGTTTCCGACCCGGCCGCGTAATTTCCGGCCAGCTGTCGCGCTTCTCTGGCCAGTTGCTTGCTGGCCGGTGACAACGCCTCGATAGAAGCACCCTGAACCACGTACTTCAGCACGAACTGGTAGGGCTCGGTCTGTTGGATCTGCTCGTAATCCGCCACGAACAGGGCATCGGGATTGTCGATTCCGAGCGCGTCCGCCAGCGGCTTGAGCATAATCAGCATCAGGTTCATCGCCTGGTGCTGATCGCTCATGGTTTTGCCAAAAGTATGCAGCCCCAATGGCTGCAGGGCACCTGCCAGCAGTTCGATATGATCCTCGACCTGCCGCAGATGGGTCTCGAAACCTTCCCGCCAGGTCTGTTCCTCCAGACCAACATCCTTATGCAGGTTCTGGTCCACCACGGCCTGAATGATCCTGGTCCTGGCCGCCTCCTTGACCATGCCTTCGTTCACGCTGTGATATTCCCTCAGCATATCGTTCAGCGCGGTAAGCCCGGGGTCCAGGCCGGCGGGTGAAAAGGCCGGGGTCTGGTGCGAAATCACAACGCCCCGGCCACGACGCTTCACGTGAATCGCCTCGCCGATGTTGTCGACAATATAGGGGTAGAGTACCGGCGTATTGCCAACCAACAGGTTGGGATAGTCATAGGCCCAGAGCCCGCGTTCTTTGCCTGGCGTCCACTCCTGGGAACCGTGGGTACCGAAATGGATGATGGCATCACTGCCAAAGTCTTCTCGCAGCCAGAGGTAGGTGGCCAGATAGCCATGATGCAGCGGCACTTCGGTATCGTGGAACAGGTCTTTCTCGCGTTCGTCGCCGGGACGATCGCTGCGCTTGGGCTGCGGCAGGATCACCATGTTGCCGGCCCGGATACGCGGGATGGCAAATCCCCTGACGCCGTCCTTTTCAACCACCCAGCCGCTTTTGCCGGCCTCGCCCCAGAACTGGTTGATGTCTTTTCGTACACTGGACGGCAGTGTCGCGAACCAGCGTTGATAGTCCGCCAGCGGCAGAAAGGCCCAGTGTCCGGTCGCGGTCAGTTCCTGCAGGGCCTGCTCGCGATAGAAGGGGCGCAGCAGCGTTCCGAAGGTGTCGATCAGGGCCTGCTCGTCCTTTGCTTCGAGTTGATAACCCTCAGCTTTGAGATCGTCGATCAGCCTGGCCACCGAACGCGGCACATTCATGTTGGAGGCACTGACGTTGTTTTCCCCTGCCGGAGTATTCCAGAACACCAGGGCCAGCCGTTTGTCGGTGTTGGCTTTGCGTTTGAGCTGCGCCAGTTTGATTGCTTTCCCGAGCAGCATATCGAGCTGCTCCGGCATCGGCACCATTTCCCCGCTTTCGTTGGTAGAAAACACCACCGGGTCCTGAGTACCAATGTATTCAGCCACGGATAACCGGAAAGGAATATAGAAGGTGCTGATCCCGGCCGGATCGGCCATGTAGTCCTCGCGGGTGCCGTCACGGTAGTTGATCACATTCAGCACCGGCATATTCTGCGCCTTGTAACGCGCCAGCCGCTGGTCCGGCCCGACACCGAGAAAGGTGTTAACGGTCATGACATCGACCACCAGGCGCCCGTCCAGCGTGATCAGGGGCTCATCCAGCCTGTGTGGTGGCTGCTGCGACGGATTGGGGAAGTCTGCGGGATTACGCTCGATGACAGGTTTCGCCTGGTCAACAGCATCCGGGCGGCCTGTATCCGGGCGGCCACCACCTGAACCACCGGCACTGCGGCGGGGCGTCAGGCTTCGGGCGTCACGGTAGTAAACGATGGGTACAGCACCCCGTTTTTCCGCACCCACAATGAACTCGTCGAGCATGCGGTTTTGCGCATCAACAATATAGGTGGAGCTGGTTTCCATGCCTATAACCGGCAGCGATCGCCATTCCCTGTCGTTTTCCTGCTGCCACCAGTCAAGGTAGCTGGACAAGTCGGTGAACAGCTCCCCCGGAGCGTCAGGGTGATAGATTGCGCCCTCCGGCATTGGCACGGCATCGGGCACCCGGGACCAGTCTTCGCCGTTCAGCCAAAGCGCCAGAAATTGCGCCATATAGGCCCGGTTCTGATCCCGCCCACCCATATAGTAGGCATAGAGACGCTCAGCAAAGTCCGGGTCAAGGCGCTCGACACGCAGGCGATTCATCCAACTGAAGCGGTTAATATGGACAACCGGTTTGTTAAAGCGACGCCAGTGATCCCCGGCACGACTATCCACCTCGCTGACATCCTCTTCACGGGGCGCATCCACAATGATCAACCGGGCCGCCTTGATGGCGGTCTCCAGCTTGGCGTCTTCAGTGCGACTGACGTCATGCCAGCGCATTGCAACCCCTTCCTGTCCGGCAGCCCGTGCGGTCTGGTCCAGCTTCTTCCCGAGTACAAAATCGGTGGTCAACAGCACCACGTCGGCCGCGCCCGCTCCGGTCGACAGCAGACATAACATCAGGATGGCCAGGGTTCTCAACAACATGATCAGGCTCCTCAGAAACGATAACGAATGCCGGCCTGCCAGTTGCGGCCAGTGGAAGGGACAATGGACAGGTCTTCAGCGTTGTAAACACCGTCATACTCCATTCCGGTAGCGGGGCTACCGTTGCTGTCGTTGATGCCACGGGCAATGATCCAGTATTCCCTGTCGAACAGGTTGTTGATCCGCATGAATAGCTGGAGGCTGCTCTGCTCACGACTGCCGAGCGGGAAGGTGTACTCGGCCATCAGGTTGACCAGCGTACGCCCGTCCCATTTCTCCTGGTTGATCTCGTCAGCCCAGGCCGTTGAGCGGTAATCCAGCTCCGAAGTTACTTTCAGGTTCTCGATGCCGAACCAGTGCAGGCGCACATTGACCTGATGCGGGGAGACACGTGGCACTTTGTTACCCGTGTTGTTGTAGTGCACCAGGGTGTAACTGTTCGCTGGATCATTAAAACTGGCTGGAGCGACATAACCGAAGCGTCCGTAGGGGTTACCCAGCGCCTGGTAAAAGTCGTCATAGCGAGTGAATACGGCGTGTAGCCAGGTGTAGGACAGGTCAAACGCCACATCCTGATGCGGCTCGGTGGTCAACTGGAACTCAAAGCCACGAGTTCGGGTGCCGCCGATGTTGTCATAGATGGCAGCCTGGCCCGTGACGTCATAGCTGGCACTGTCCGGGCTGTACTGGCCGCTGGTATCCAGAATGAAGTCATCGCGCTCGACCTGAAACACCGACGCGCTGAGAGCACTGGGCCAACCGCCCATTATGAAGCGTTGACGCAGGCCCAACTCATAGGTCAGCGATTCTTCAGGCTCCAGGTCCGGGTTGTTGGCCACGGCCTGCTCACCACTGACATCCGTACGGTACAACTGCGAAATTGTCGGTGTCCTGAAGCCGGTGGACACGCTGGCAAAAAGCGTGGAATCCGGCGTGAGGTCGTGAGTCAGGCCCAACCGCCAGGAGTTGACGTTGAACGCCTTGTCGACGCCGTAGTCGTTGAGCTCGTCGCGGTAATCAATCTCGATCCGGTCATGGCGGACGTTTGTGGTCAGCGTGGTATCCTGTGCCAGTTGATACTTGAGCTCGACAAACAGTGCCCCGGTATCCGTTCGGCCTTCGTCCTCGCTCAGCAGGGTCCCCGCCGCCGTTGTCGACCCTCTTGAGTAAATGCGATAGTCCCTGAGCGCACGCACCTCGTTGTCGGTATCGTCACGACGCAGGTCCAACCCCAGAAGTACTCCCAGACGGTCCCGGCTGTGGTTGACTTCCAGCTTCAGGCCTCTCTGAGTCTGGGAGTAGTCTGTGTCGTATTTGTAATCATCCACTGCCGTGGTGCGTGCGCCTGTGCCGTCGTAGCTCATCGGGCCAGACCAGAAGTCGGTATCGTCGGTGTACTGATATGTGAGCCCCCGCAGGCTCAGACTGTCGCTCAATTCACGGGAGTACCCCAGATTGATCCGAGCCAGATCCACATCAAAATTACGGGTGTAGTCGCGGGCCGCGGTATTGCCCTTGGGGTCGACATGCGCCTGGGTCACCCCCTTGACGGAGCCGTTGCGGTCCCGGTCGCGATCGGATTTTTCGAACCCGAAACGCAGGTCGCTGACCGCATCCGGATACCAGGTAACATTGCCTGACAGTGTTTCTGCCCAGCTGTCACTGAGGGCATAGAATCCATCAGCACTGCGATCGGCATACTGCACATGAGCCTGAAGGTTGTCGGTACCGCCACCGGCACGGAGCACAGAGCGTTTATAGCCGAAACTGCCCCGCTCATGTTCAAGCGAAACGCCTTCCTGTGAATAACCACGCTTGGTTTTGATGATCACGGCACCCGCCAGTGCATCTTCACCGAACAGGTAGGAAGCCCCACCCTTGACCACATCAATGGATTCGATATTGTCCAGATCGATGTTGACCCTGCCGGTGCGTTCGAACACCGGCACGCCATCGATCACGATCACCACCCCGGGCGGTTCACCCATAAACCGCTGGTTCTCGATGCCACGAATCTTGATTTTGACATCCGCACCGCCCGACTCATCGGTGGTAATGCCAGGAATTGCCTGCAGTACCTGCTGAAGGTTCTGGACATGCTGCTGTTCGATTTCCTCCCGGGTCAGCGAAACCGTGGAGCTGGGCTGGGTTTTATCGTCCCCGAAACGGTCTTCAATGGTGGACGAGTAGACCCGGATCACCTGTTCTTCCGCCTGCACGGCGGAGAATGGAATACCCGCCAGCAAAATGGCCGCCCAAAGCACTTTATTTCCTTTCATTTTTACATCCTGTCCTGAAGCGAATAAATCATGCGAATCTGAACACTCACCGGTGCCAGCCCCGGATCGGGTGGATAGGGCAAAGCCCGGCGCACCGCCTGCAACGTTGAGCTCCGGAAAGCCCGATGACCTTCCTGCCAATGGAACGCCCGCATTTCCCCCTTGCCACCGACATTGACGGTAAAGCGCACCTCCCCGGACAAGCCCCGCTCCCTGGCGCGACGCGGATAGGACTTGTGGTGGTTGACCCGTTGGCTCAGGCGCTGGGCATAGCTGGGCCGGGCGGGAACCTCGGGTCTGGCGACCGGTGCCACAGGCTTTCTGGCCGTGCTGGCAACCTGTTTTTTCTTTTCGACCCGAGGCTCAGGACCGGCCGGTTCAGGCGTTCTTGTCGGGGAGGGCTCGACAGGGGCTACCGGCTCTTCCTCCGGTTTCACGGCGGGGCGCTCAACATCAACCGGGGTTCTGGTCTCGGGCTCAGGGGCCGGCACAGTGTCGGCTACTGCCGGAGGCTCTTCAGGCTCCGGCGCGACCTTCTTTTCTGGCGTGGGCGGCTCAGCAGACACTGGCGGTGCTTCATCAGGAACCTGCGCGACAGGGGATGTCTCAGGCTGGACCTTCGTGTTGGCCGCCACAGGCTGCAACAACGCAACAACGACCTGTTCAGGCATCTCTGGCGACAGCTCAGCTGCAGGCGTCATCCAACCTCCCTGCCAGACCGCCCATACCACTGCCACGTGCAACAAACAGGACAGCAGCAGACCCGGAATCGACACGATCAACGACTCCCCATCGGCTTTTGCACGGCGAAGCCGATGGCACGTACACCCTCCTGTCGCGCCTGATCCATCAACGCCATGACCGGTTCAAACGGTGCCCGCTCGTCAACTCTCAGTACCAGCTGTCGCTCATCCCCGGCCATGCGAACCAGCAGCGATTTCAGTTGCCCGGCTGACAGAGGCCGCTCCCCCTGAACCACGCTCCCATCCCTGTTGATACTGATCAGTTCCGATTGATTAGTACTGCTTTCCCGGCCGCTTTCGGCTTCCGGAAGTGTGATCTCAAACTTCTTTTCATTGATAAAATGAGAAGTCAGCATGAAAAACACCAACAGCAGAAAAACAATGTCAATCAGCGGTGTTATATTGATGCCCTGACGGGAGTACTGCTTGCGCGGATAATATTGCATGGTGGTATCCGAAGGTCAGACTCTATCGTTTTCAATCGGCTCGTGAATCAATTCGGAAACCGCCACATAGATCTGCCAGTGCCGTTTTTCGATCAATGACTCCAGAAAATGCAGAAACAACAAAAGTGGCAGGGCAACAGCCAGACCGACACCGGTGGTGAGCATCGCTTCCCAGATCCCCCCTGCCAGCATCTGCGGATTGACGCCCGTCCCTTGAGACTCGATGACACGAAAGGCGGAAATCATGCCGATAATCGTTCCCAGAAGACCAAGCAAAGGCGCGGTATTGGCCAGAAGACTCAGAGTCTTCAAGCCTTTTTCGAAATAACGGATGTGAGCTTCTACCAGACGCAGTGCCAGTGCCCGTAGCGAGGCCTGGTCCATGCCAGCCTGCTGAGCGGAATTCAAACGGTTGAAGATGCGCCGGTATTCACAGGTCGGATCCTGAGAAAGTGAATGGTTCAAACCAGGCAGGCGCCTGGTTATCAAACGCAGATAGCCGGATATAATAATAGCCAGCCCAACGACTGAATATGCCGTCAGTATCCAGACAACCACACCACCTTTCTGTAATAGCTCCATGGCACCCTCTCTATCTTTAACTGGCGCCATTCTATTTAAAACAATGGGTTTGATGGATGTGGCACAACGTCACAGGTGGGATCGACGGAACGGGCTTTCAGGGAGCCTTTGCGGATGTACCAGTGTCCCGCTGACATTACTGACACGGCTTAAAAATTTCTCACAAAACCGACAACATTTTCGGACAGCACTTGCTGTTCACTTTTTAGGCACATAGAATCCCTACAGCAAGCCGGGTTTTATGACGGAATGATAGATATGGGGAAAGTCGCAGCATTTGAAACCGAAAGGGCGAGGCGGGTCAGAATAAAGACTCCGTCAAACAGACCCTGCCTGCGCCATCAGCAGCGGGTATCCCTTGCTATGGATATCACGCTGGAACAGCCTGATGGCCCTTGTGTTACCTGCCAGGCCTCGAATATTTCCCGCTCCGGCCTGACGGTTTGTTGTGATCAGGAAGCGGTCCGACAGCTGATCCCGGGAATGCGGCCACCCGCCCCGGGAAACTGGACGGAAACAAAGGCCCGCTTTTCTCTCCCCGTACTCCCTACCGAACAGCCTGTAGCTGTCTGCACCGATGCCCATATCGTGCATATGCGGCGCGTATCGCGAAATAAATTCGAGCTTGGCATTCAGTTCTGCGAATTCGAAGGCAACGGCTTTGATTATGTAGACAAGTACGTGGCGAGACTACTGATTGAGAGCAAGCGAACTCAGTGAAGCTGCCCCCAGGCTGCAGTGTGGACGCCCTCACATATTGTTATAGCTTAAAAGTCTTTTCGCGGGCTTTCTTATAGCAAAAAATCACTGATATAGTAGGTCATCCATTGATTACGTCGCACCCTGCGAAAACGGATGACCATGACGACCTACAATCTTACCCATCTCAAGCAGCTGGAAGCCGAAAGCATCCACATCATCCGGGAAGTAGCCGCCGAGTTTGACAACCCGGTGATGCTCTACTCCATCGGCAAAGACTCCGCCGTGATGCTGCACCTGGCCCTCAAGGCATTCTACCCGGGCAAACCGCCTTTTCCTCTCATGCACGTAGACACCACCTGGAAGTTCCGGGAGATGATCGAGTTCCGCGATAAACAAGTCAGCCGTTACGGCCTGGATCTGATCGTGCACACTAACCAGGAAGGCGTGGAGCAAGGTGTTGGCCCCTTCACCCACGGCAGCGCCAAACATACCGACATCATGAAAACCCAGGCCCTGAAACAGGCTCTGGATAAATACAAGTTCGACGCCGCCTTCGGTGGCGCCCGTCGGGACGAAGAAAAATCCCGTGCCAAGGAACGGGTATATTCCTTCCGTGACGAACACCACCGCTGGGATCCGAAAAACCAGCGCCCGGAGTTGTGGAACATCTACAACGGCAAGCACAACAAGGGCGAAAGCATTCGGGTCTTCCCTCTGTCCAACTGGACCGAGCTGGACATCTGGCAATACAGCTACCTGGAAAACATCGACATCGTGCCGCTGTACTTCGCCGCCGAACGCCCGGTGGTGGAGCGCGACGGCACGCTGATCATGGTGGACGACGACCGCATGCCGCTGAAGGAAGGCGAAAAACCGGAAATGAAATCGGTACGCTTCCGCACACTAGGCTGCTACCCGCTGACCGGAGCTATTGAATCCAGGGCCGACACCTTGCCAGACATCATTCAGGAAATGCTGCTGGCCACCAGCTCCGAACGCCACGGTCGTGTGATTGACCACGACCCGGCAGGCGCCCTGGTACAGAACGAGCGCGAAGGGTATTGCTAAGATGACACCCAAGTCTGATCTGATTGCAGAAGATATTCAGGCCTCCCTGAAACAGCACGAAAACAAAGAACTGCTGCGCCTGCTGACCCGTGGCAGTGTGGACGACGGCAAGAGCACCCTGATCGGCCGCCTGCTGCCCGACACCAAGATGATCTACGAAGATCACATGGCCAGCCTGCAAAGCGACAGCGCCAAAATGGGCACCACCGGCGAGAAGCTGGACCTGGCCCTGATGGTGGACGGCCTGCAGGCCGAGCGGGAACAGGGCATCACCATCGACGTGGCCTACCGCTACTTCAGCACCGACAGGCGCAAGTTCATCATCGGCGACACCCCG
>JABXHG010000144.1 GCA_013393545.1 Alteromonadaceae bacterium
CCAATGTGGCATGTGGCGCTACCCGTGTGTCGTCCGAACTCGAAGTACCCGGTGGCGTGGACCCGGCCTGGCCGGAGACGTGCTGCGAATCTGCGGTTACCAAGAATCCGCGCTTCGCCTTCGAGCAGTTACCGCAGGCAGATGCCCGCCTGACCACCCAGATGAAATCCGTGGGTGAGGTGATGGCGATTGGTCGCACCTTCCAGGAGTCCCTGCAGAAAGCCCTGCGCGGTCTGGAAGTCGGCTCCGAAGGCATGGACGAGAAACTGGAAGACCTGCAGTCGGAAAGCTCGAAGGAGACCCTGACCCGCGAACTGAACGTGCCGGGCGCCGAGCGCATCTGGTACATCGGCGATGCATTCCGCTCCGGCATGAGTGTGGATGCTGTTTTCCGCAATACCCATGTGGATCCCTGGTACCTGGTGCAGATCGAGGACCTTATCCGCGAAGAGGAAATGCTGAAGTCCGCCGGCAAGGCCGATATCGACAAGGCCACCCTGTTCCGCCTCAAGCGCAAGGGCTTCTCTGACGCCCGTTTGGCCAAGCTGCTGGGCATTTCCGAAGTCAGCCTGCGTAAACTGCGCCATGACCTGGACGTGCGCCCGGTCTACAAGCGTGTGGATACCTGCGCGGCGGAATTCGCCTCCGACACCGCTTACATGTACTCCACCTATGAGGAGGAGTGCGAAGCCGACGTGTCGGACCGCGAAAAGATCGTGGTGATTGGTGGTGGCCCGAACCGGATCGGCCAGGGCATCGAATTCGATTACTGCTGTGTGCACGCTGCCCTGGCCATGCGTGAGGACGGTTACGAGACCATCATGATCAACTGCAACCCGGAGACCGTGTCCACCGACTACGATACCTCCGACCGGTTGTATTTCGAGCCGATCACCCTCGAAGATGTGCTGGAAATCGTCTACATCGAGAAGCCCAGGGGCGTGATTGTCCAGTACGGCGGTCAGACTCCGTTGAAACTGGCTCGTGGCCTGGAAGCGGCGGGCGTGCCCATCATCGGCACGAGTCCGGACGCCATTGACCGCGCTGAAGACCGTGAACGCTTCCAGCAGATGATCCAGCGCCTGGGTCTGAAACAGCCGGAAAACGCCACCGTGCGCAGCCACGAGGAAGGCATTCTGGCAGCCCGCGAAATCGGCTATCCGTTGGTGGTGCGCCCGTCCTACGTACTCGGCGGCCGGGCCATGGAAATCGTCTACGACGAAACCGAACTGGTGCACTACATGCGCAGTGCGGTGCTGGTCTCCAACGACAGCCCGGTACTGCTGGACCACTTCCTGAATGCCGCCATCGAGGTGGACATCGACGCCATCTCCGACGGTACCGACGTAGTCATCGGCGGCATCATGCAGCACATCGAGCAGGCCGGTGTTCACTCCGGTGATTCCGCCTGCCCACTGCCGCCGTACACCCTGCCCAAAGACGTGCAGGATGAAATGCGCGAAGCCGTGAAGAAGATGGCCATCCAGCTGGATGTTGTCGGCCTGATGAACGGGCAGCTGGCCTGGCAGGACGGCGAGATCTACGTGATCGAGGTGAACCCGCGGGCCTCCCGTACCGTACCGTTCGTCTCCAAAGCGGTGGGCGTTTCCCTGGCGGCGGTTGCGGCTCGTGTGATGTCCGGCAAGACCCTGAAAGAACTGAACTTCACTCAGGAAATTGTGCCGGTGCACTACTCTGTGAAAGAGTCCGTGTTCCCGTTCAATAAATTCCCAGCGGTTGACCCGATTCTCGGCCCGGAAATGAAGTCCACCGGCGAGGTGATGGGCATCGGCGACAGTTTTGACGAAGCCTTCGCCAAGGCCTCGCTGGCTTCCGGTGAGCGTTTGCCGGTGAAAGGCGTGGCCTTCATGTCGGTGCGCGATGTCGACAAACCTGCTGCGGCCAAAGTGGCCCGCGACCTGCAGGAAGCCGGTTTCCGCATCATCGCCACCACCGGCACCGCCGAGGCACTGGCCGAGGCTGGCGTTGAGGCTGAGCGGGTGAACAAGGTCCGTGAGGGTCGTCCGCACATTGTCGATGCCATCAAGAATGGCCAGGTGCAGCTGATCATCAACACCACTGAGGGGCGCAAGGCCATCGCCGACTCGGCGCAGATTCGCCAGTCCGCCCTGCAGACCAAGACCACCTACACCACCACATTGGCAGGCGGCGAAGCTTTCTGCCGGGCCATCAAGTTTGGTCCGGAGCGCACCGTTCGTCGTCTCCAGGAACTACACGCAGGAAAATGAGTAATATGTCTGACAGAGTACCCATGACCAAAGCAGGGGAAGAAAGCCTGCGCGAAGAGCTGAAGAAGCTCAAAGCCGAAGACCGGCCGCGAGTGATCGCGGCCATTGCCGACGCCCGTGAGCATGGCGATTTGAAAGAAAACGCCGAATACCACGCGGCCCGTGAGCAGCAGAGCTTCATCGAAGGTCGCATCCAGGAAATCGAAGGCAAGCTGGGCGCCGCCCAGGTGATCGATGTCACCACCATGGAAAACACCGGCAAGGTGATTTTCGGCACCACCGTGCATCTGGTGAACATGGACACCGACGAGGAAGTGTCTTACCAGATCGTTGGTGAGGACGAGGCAGACATCAAGGCAGGCAAACTGTCGATCTCCTCGCCCATTGCCCGGGCTCTGGTGGGCAAGAACGAAGGCGATGTGGTGGCGATCCGCATTCCTTCGGGCACTGTGGAGTACGAAATTGCCGAGGTGGAGTACATCTAAGATACTTCGGGCACAAGAAAAGCCGGCGCGGGTACTCCCGGGCCGGCTTTTTGTTTTTTTAGCCACCAAATCCACCAAAGAACACGAAAAACTGATTAAAGATACTAACGTGTAGTCTTTTAATTTCGTGTTCTTTCGTGGGTTTAGTGGCAAAAAATCATTTATTTCTTAAAAGATTAGACAGCTTCGGGTTCGGCTGTTTGGCCCGGCGCAGGATCACGGCGATCTTGCCGATGGTCTGTACCAGCTCTGCACCGGAGGTTTCGCACAGGGCGTCAATCGCTTCCCGGCGCACTTCGCGGTCCGTACTGGCGACCTTGATTTTGATCAGCTCGTGATCGTTCAGGGCGCGTTCCAACTCGTCCTGAAGACCCTCGGAAAGGCCCTTGTCGCCAACAATGATGACGGGTTTCAGGTTGTGGGCGATGGCCCGGTATTCCCGGCGTTGTTCCGGTGACAGACTCATTATGTAATCTCTTTATAAGTGCAATTAACAAAAGGTCAGCGGCGTAAAAGCTGACAACATCGTATAATCGGACAATTGTAACAGATTGCCCGAGGTCAAGAATGGGCGTCTTCCCGTATAGGTGTGCTGGTTGCAGGAACATTTTGAGGACGCCTGAGTCAAAAAGTCCGGGGAAGGCGCCATGGTTTCGGGCAGGCGTTGTAATTTTCGAGATGGCACCCAACATGGGTGGTATGGATGCCGTTGATATCACCAAAGCCATTGGGCTGAACGTTCGTTCTCCCGAGGCCTGCAGTGGTGGGCCGTTTCTGGTGGAGCGGCGTACAATTGGTGTAAGGTGTCGATAAAAGGGGCGGTTGCAAGACGGGGCTGTCCCGACAATTCACAGGTGATGATCCTTGAACGATATGGGAAAAAATCTGGGTCTCTGGCTAGTTATAGCCGCTGTTCTGCTGATGGTGTTTCAGAATTTCTCTCCCACCACGACCGGGCAGCAAGTCAATTATTCGCAGTTTGTCGAAATGGTCCAGCAGGGTCAGGTTCGGCAGGTAACCATTGATGGTCTGCAGGTTCAGGGTACCCGTGGTGACGGTTCCCAGTTCCAGACTGTCCGCCCGCAGGTGTCTGATAACAAGTTGATGGACGATCTGCTGGCCAATAACGTGGAAGTCATCGGCAAAGAGCCGGAGCGCCAGAGCTTGTGGACTCAGCTGCTGGTGGCCGCCTTCCCGATTCTGATCATTATTGCCCTGTTCGTGTTCTTCATGCGGCAGATGCAGGGGGGTGGTGCCGGCGGCAAGGGCCCCATGTCCTTCGGCAAGTCGAAAGCCCGCCTGATGAGCGAAGATCAGATCAAGACCACCTTCGGCGACGTCGCTGGCTGTGACGAAGCGAAGGAAGATGTGAAGGAACTGGTCGATTTCCTGCGTGACCCGAGCAAATTCCAACGCCTGGGTGGTCAGATCCCCAAGGGCGTGTTGATGGTCGGTCCTCCGGGCACGGGTAAAACCCTGCTGGCCAAGGCCATCGCCGGTGAAGCCAAGGTGCCGTTCTTCTCCATCTCCGGTTCCGACTTTGTGGAAATGTTCGTGGGTGTGGGCGCATCCCGTGTCCGTGACATGTTCGAGCAGGCCAAGAAGCAGAGCCCGTGCATCATCTTCATCGATGAGATTGATGCCGTCGGTCGCCATCGTGGTGCCGGCATGGGTGGCGGTCACGATGAACGCGAACAGACTCTGAACCAGCTGCTGGTGGAAATGGACGGTTTTGAGGGTAACGAAGGCGTTATCGTAATTGCCGCCACTAACCGCCCGGACGTGCTGGACCCGGCTCTGTTGCGCCCCGGTCGTTTCGACCGCCAGGTCGTAGTCAGCCTGCCGGACATCATTGGCCGTGAGCAGATCCTGAAGGTTCATCTGAAAAAAGTGCCGCTGGCCGATGGTGTCGAGCCGTCCATGATTGCCCGCGGTACCCCAGGCTTTTCCGGTGCTGATCTGGCGAACCTGGTGAACGAAGCTGCCTTGTTTGCAGCGCGCCGTAACCAGCGTCTGGTCACCATGGAAGAGCTGGAGTTGGCGAAAGACAAAATCATGATGGGCGCCGAGCGCAAGTCCATGGTGATGAACGAGAAAGAGAAGCTGAACACCGCTTATCACGAGTCCGGCCATGCGATCGTTGGTCGCCTGATGCCGGAACATGATCCGGTGTACAAGGTCAGCATCATTCCTCGTGGGCGGGCGTTGGGTGTCACCATGTTCCTGCCCGAGGAAGACAAGTACAGCCATTCCAAGCGCTATCTGATCAGCTCGATCTGTAGCCTGTTTGGTGGCCGTATTGCCGAGGAGCTGACGCTGGGCTTCGACGGTGTGACCACCGGTGCTTCCAACGATATCGAACGTGCCACTCAGTTGGCCCGCAACATGGTCACCAAGTGGGGGCTTTCCGAGAAACTGGGGCCGCTGCAGTACGATACCGAGAGCGAAGAGCCGTTCCTGGGGCGTTCTGCGGGCCAATCCCATACGGTGTACTCGCCTGAAACGGCTCAGCGTATCGATGAGGAAGTTCGCAATATTATCGACACCTGCTACGAGACAGCCAAGCAGACGCTGATCGATAACCGCGACAAGCTGGACCTGATGGCTCAGGCCCTGATGAAGTATGAAACTATCGATAGTCATCAGATTGACGACATCATGGCTGGCCAGGAGCCGCGCCCACCCAAGAACTGGGGTGACAGCGGCCCCAGTGGCGGTGTAAGTGCTCACGAGCCGTCACCAGCTGCCAGTCCGGATCGAGGCGACGATGGTCGCCAGCCGGATGTGGGTCGCCCTGCCGGAGAACACTGATTCTCCGGCTCTCGGGCCAACCCGGCTGATCGCGCCGCCCGGCTCCCGGGCGGCGTTTGTTTTTCCTTCCCCGTGTCTGAACCTTGTCTGGAAATATCACCATGGAAATGAACTTCGCAGGCCGTGTTCTGGACCTGTCCTGCTGCCACGTGATGGGCATCGTCAATGTTACGCCGGATTCCTTTTCCGATGGCGGTCAGTACAACGCGCCGGCGGCAGCACTGTCCCGGGCTCGCCATATGGTTGCCGATGGAGCCACCTTTATCGATGTGGGCGGTGAATCCACCCGGCCCGGTGCTTCACCGGTCTCCACCCAGGAAGAGCTTGACCGGGTGTGCCCGGTGGTGGAAGCGATCCGCCATGAACTGGATGTGGTGATTTCGGTGGATACCAGCAATGCGACGGTCATGCGGGAAACCGCGAAGCTGGGTGCTGGTCTGATCAACGATGTGCGGGCCCTGCAGCGCCCCGGTGCGCCGGAAGCAGTGGCGCAAGCGGGCATTCCTGTGTGCATCATGCACATCCAGGGTGAGCCGGACAGCATGCAGAGGGACCCCCGTTACCGCAACGTGCGCCGGGAAGTCAGTTCCTTTCTGACCGAACGTATGCGAGTGGCGGAAAATGCTGGTGTGGAAGCGGATCATATTATTTTGGACCCGGGCTTCGGTTTCGGAAAGTCCGTTGAGCACAATTTCGAATTGATGGCGAGTCTTGAGCAGCTGCACCTACTGGGGCATCCGCTGCTTATCGGCGTCTCCCGCAAATCCATGCTGGGCGCAGTCACCGGCCGAGAGGTGGATGAACGGTTGCCCGCCAGCCTGGCTGCCGCGACAATATCGGCAATGAAAGGCGCAAGCATTTTACGGGTTCACGATGTCCGCGAGACGGTGGATGCGGTAAAAGTGGTGCAGGCAACCAGAGAGGCACTGTAATGGCAGGCAGAAAGTATTTCGGAACGGACGGCATTCGGGGTCGTGTGGGCGATCGGCCAATCACGCCGGATTTCATGCTGCATCTGGGCTGGGCGGCTGGTCAGGCGTTCAAGAAGGAGGGGCAGCGCAACAGTGTGTTGATTGGCAAGGATACCCGGTTGTCTGGTTATATGTTTGAGTCGGCGCTTGAATCCGGTCTGTCCGCCGCCGGCGTGGATGTAAAGCTGTTGGGGCCCATGCCTACACCGGCTATAGCCTATCTTACCCGAACCTTCCGCGCCTCGGCGGGTATTGTGATTAGCGCCTCCCACAACCCTCACCATGACAATGGCATCAAGTTCTTCTCTTCCGCCGGCATAAAACTCGATGACGCTCTGGAAGAAGAAATCGAGCGCTGGCTTGACCGCCCCATTCAGGTTTGCGACCCGGAAGAATTGGGCAAGGCAAGCCGGGTGGATGATGCCCCCGGCCGTTACGTCGAATTCTGCAAGAGCACGGTGCCCAATGAATTTACTCTCGACGGCCTGCATATCGTGCTGGATTGCGCTCACGGGGCCACCTACCACGTGGCCCCGAAGGTGTTTCGTGAGCTGGGAGCGAAAATTACCACTATCGGTGCCGAGCCCGATGGCCTGAACATTAATCTGAATGTGGGTTCCACTCATCTGGATGCACTGAAAAAAATGGTGGCCGAGCAGCAGGCCGACATGGGGATTGCGTTTGATGGTGACGGCGACCGGGTGTTGATGGTGGATCGTGACGGATCTGAAGTGGACGGTGACGAACTACTTTACATCCTTGCATCCCAGCGCCACCTTGAAGGACGCTTGAAAGGCGGCGTGGTTGGCACCTTGATGACCAACCTCGGGGTAGAGCTGGCCCTGAAAAATGCAGGCATCGAGTTTGAGCGGGCGAAAGTCGGCGATCGCTATGTCATGGAGTGCCTGTTGGCGAATGACTGGCTGGTGGGCGGTGAAGGTTCCGGCCATATGGTAATCCGCGACTGCACCACCACTGGCGATGGCATTGTGTCCGCTCTGCAGGTGTTGCTGGCAGTGCGTCGTTCTGGTCAGACACTGCAACAGTTGCGTCAGGGTATGAACAAGTTGCCGCAGAAGATGGTGAATGTCCGGGTAGCCGAGCGTTTTGACCCGCTTGGGCGCGAAGATATCCTGCAGGCGATGCGCCAGGCAGAGGAAACATTGGGAGAAGCCGGTCGTATCCTGCTGAGGGCATCGGGAACCGAGCCTCTGATTCGTGTCATGGCTGAGGGGAAAGACTCGGAACAGATTGCCCACGTGGCCGATGAACTGGCCAGAGTTGTCGAAGCCTCCCGGGGCTGAGGAGGGGGTGGCTTGTGCCCTGTGGGGCTCTACTGTATAGTTCGCCCTCGCTGAATTCAGGGCCTGTCGAGATAGAGAAATGCGTCGCAAGATTGTTGCTGGAAACTGGAAAATGAACGGGTCGAAAGATCTGGTGAGCCAGTTGGTCGGCACCATTGCTTCTCAGGCTGGCAGCTTGCCGGCTGGCCCCGAAGTGGCCATTCTGCCGCCGTCTTTGTATGTCAGTGCGGTTCAGGCCGCTGCCGGCGAGGCTGTTCGGGTAGGTGCGCAGAACGTGGCGCCTTGGGTGTCCGGCGCCTACACCGGCGAAATCTCGGCCGCCATGGCTGCCGACCTCGGTTGCCGATATGTGTTGGTGGGCCACTCCGAGCGCCGCGAGCATTTTGCAGAAACCGACGCGCTGGTGGCGGAAAAAGTCGGGCGTGTTCTGGAAAGCGGTCTGGTCGCCATGGTGTGCGTGGGCGAAACCCTCCAGGACCGAGAAAGTGGCTGCGCCGAGCAGGTGGTTGCCAGCCAGATTCGTGGCGGATTGGCGGGTGTGGAGCCCGGGCAGTGGTCCCGGATTGTAATTGCCTATGAGCCCGTATGGGCTATTGGCACCGGTGAAACGGCTACCGCTGCGGACGCTCAGTCGATGCATGCGTACATTCGCGAGGTGCTGGAATCGATGAATGCACCCGCAAATGAGGTTTCGGTACTTTACGGCGGCAGCGTAAAAGCGGATAATGCGGCCGCTCTCTTCGCAGAGCCGGATATCGATGGTGGTCTTATCGGCGGAGCATCGCTGAAGGCCGACGAGTTTTTGAGCATTTGCCGGTCGTTTCCGGTAAGTGCATAGCCAAAACGTTTACGAGAGTTTGTATGGATTGGATGGAAACACTGGTAGTTACTGTTCACGTCGTGATCGCTGTGGCGCTGGTGGGCCTGGTTCTGATCCAGCAAGGTAAAGGCGCAGACGCAGGCGCGGCTTTTGGTGGCGGCGCGTCCCAGACCGTTTTTGGCAGTCAGGGTAGCGGCAGCTTCCTGACCAAGATGACCACCCTGTTGGCGGTTGTCTTTTTTGTGACCAGTTTTTCGTTGGCGATTTTTGCCAAGGAACGCGCGGAAGTGGCCGGCGAAGCCGGTATTCCCGTAGTGGAAGAGTCTTCGGCTCCGTCCGTGGATGACGCACCGGCGAGCAATGGCAATGGCGAAAGCGCCGACGAGAGCGGTGAAGGAAGCTCAGGGCTTCCGGAACTCGAGTAAAGAATTATGCCCGGGTGGTGAAATTGGTAGACACGCTATCTTGATGGGTGATTATCGAGAGCTTTGCCGTTTCGTGTCCGGCCCCGGGCACCATATAAAAGAAAACGGCTTGGTAAACCCAGGCCGTTTTTTTTGGTCAGTCCTTGACCACTCCGTGCGGCGTCTCTATACTCCGGCGGATATCGGGGCCTGTGCTTTCACAGGCTTCCGGGCAGGCCAGGTGTCTGTCGGCAGGAACAGCTTGGGGCTGTTCCTTGCGAATTCTTGCAACAAAAAGCCCCGCTATCCGGGGTTTTTTGATTAAAGGGCCTGGCGCAAAAGGCCCTGTGCATAAAAAGGGCTGATCAACAGCCCTTTTTTTGTTTGTGTATTTTGAAAATCTGAAAATGGAGGCGGCGACACTTGTCAGCCAAGCTCAAGCAACTGGAAGAAATTCTGCGCCCGGTCGTGGAAGGATTGGGGTACGAACTCTGGGGCATCGAATTCCGCTCCCGGGGGCACGAATCCATGCTCAGAATCTTCATTGATGACGCCGAGAACGGCATTAGCATTGAAGATTGCGAAAAAGTCAGTCGTCAGATCAGTGGCGTAATGGATGTGGAAGATCCCATCCAGAGCGAGTACACCCTGGAGGTATCGTCACCCGGTATGGACCGCCCGTTGTTCCGTCTGGAGCAGTATCGGGACTTTATCGGTCACAAGGCCAAAATCCGGCTGCGCATGGCCTTCGAAGGCCGCCGGAAATTCCAGGGCCTGATCAAGGGCGTGGAAGGCGATGACGTGGTGATTGTGGTGGACGACCACGAATACCTGCTGCCCTTCGACAGTATCGAGAAGGCCAGCATTATCCCGACGTTTGAATAAAGCCGGCGTTGGCATCATTCGCTCGAACAAGTTTCAGAAGTATCGATCATATTAAGGGCAGGGCAATCCCATGAGTAAAGAGATCTTGCTGGTAGTGGAATCCGTCTCCAATGAGAAAGGTGTGGAGAAGGACGTAATTTTCGAGGCGATTGAACTCGCCCTGGCGACCGCTGCCAAAAAACGTTATGAAGACGAGGAAGCCGACATTCGGGTTGCCATCGATCGCCGCACCGGCGAGTACGAAACGTTCCGCCGGTGGCTGGTCGTGGATAACGACGCGGTGCCGGCACTGGGCACCGAGCTGACCCTTCAGGAAGCCGAAGAAATCGATCCGGAGCTCAAGCCCGGCGATATTCACGAAGAGAAAGTGGAATCGGTCGAATTCGGTCGTATTGGCGCTCAGGCGGCCAAGCAGATTATTTTTCAGAAAGTCCGGGAAGCCGAGCGCACCAAGATTGTCGACAGTTATCGTGACCGCGTAGGTGAGCTGGTATCCGGCACCGTGAAGAAAGTGACTCGAGACAACGTGATTGTCGATCTGGGCAGCAATGCTGAAGCCCTGCTGCCGCGCGAGCACTTGATCCCGCGGGAAACCTTCCGCATGGGTGATCGCGTCCGCGCCCTGTTACTGGAAATTCGCACCGACCATCGCGGCCCACAGCTGATCCTCAGCCGCACCGATCCGCAAATGCTGATCGAGCTGTTCCGCATTGAGGTGCCGGAAATTGCTGAAGACCTGATCGAAATTCGCAGCGCCGCCCGTGATCCGGGTTCCCGCGCGAAAATTTCAGTCAAGACCAACGACCGCCGGATCGACCCGGTTGGGGCCTGTGTGGGCATGCGCGGTTCCCGCGTACAGGCGGTCTCCAACGAGTTGGGCGGTGAGCGCGTCGACATCGTGCTTTATGACGATAACCCGGCCCAGCTGGTGATCAACGCCAT
This sequence comes from Alteromonadaceae bacterium, assembly GCA_013393545.1. The sequence goes on from JABXHG010000144.1 coordinate 10,872, forward strand.
GGCACCGGCGGAAGTGGCCTCGATTGTGATGGACGAAGACCGTCACACCATGGAAGTGGCCGTGGCCGAAGATAACCTGGCTCAGGCCATTGGCCGTAACGGTCAGAACGTACGCCTGGCCACCGACCTGACCGGCTGGTCCCTGAATGTGATGACCGAAGAAGAAGCCGGCGAGCGGCAGGAAGAGGAATACAACCGTCTGCTGGAGCACTTCATCAGCAATCTGGATGTGGATGAAGAGTTTGCGGGTGTGTTGATTGAAGAAGGCTTTACCTCCATTGAAGAGGTGGCCTATGTCCCCATGGAAGAAATGCTGGCGATTGACGGTTTCGACGAAGACACCGTCACCGAGCTTCGTAACCGTGCCAAAGACGCCCTGCTGAACCAGGCGCTGGCCAGCGAAGAAGCCCTTGAAGGGGCCGAACCGGCAGAAGATCTTCTGAATATGGAAGGCATGGAGCGTGCCCTGGCCTTTAAGCTGGCCGGTATGGGGGTGCGCACCATGGAAGATCTGGCCGAGCAGTCCATTGATGAATTGCTCGAAATTGAAGGTATGGATGAAGAGCGTGCGGGCCAGTTGATTATGGCGGCACGTGCCCCCTGGCTTGAAGACCAGGCTTGATTCGGGAGAGGAGGACCCGTATGGCTGATTTAAAGGTACAACAGCTGGCGGGAGATGAAGGCGCTACCGTGGATCGTGTGCTGAAGCAGGTCGTGGAAGCGGGCCTGAAGGCTCGTGGCGAGAATGACACTGTCACCAGCGATGAGAAGCAGCAGTTGGTGGCCTATCTGAGAAAAAATCACGGCGAGGCCGATGCCGAGCCGCGCAAGATCACGCTCAAGCGCAAAACGACCACCACGTTGAAGGCGGGTAAAGCCAAGACGGTCAACGTTGAAGTGCGTAAGCGCCGCACCTATGTGAAACGGGCGGAATTGCAGCCGGAAGCGGCGCAGGAAACGGCCAGGCCGGAAACGCCTGTGCAGGCAGAATCAGCGCAGGAGCCGCAAGCGCAAGAACAGAAAGCGCCGGACGTGGCTGCCGAGCAAGCAGCGAAACCGGCCGAAGCGCCGGCAGCACCAGAGCCGACGGAAAAAGCACCGGCGCCTGAACCGGAAAAAGCGCCGGAAGAGCCGG
>JABXHG010000145.1 GCA_013393545.1 Alteromonadaceae bacterium
GACAAGGCGGGGGGTGAGGAGGTACGACATGAGGCCGCTGCAGCGTATGCAGTCCAGGGCTTCGTAGGCGTGGGTTGGGGGGCGGTAGCAGATCCAGTAGTTGCCCACGGGGGGGGCCGGGCGGGCGAGCAGGCGTTCGTGTTCGTTGCTTTGGTTGTCCAGGGCGCGGGCGACTCTGAGGGCGTAGGTCATGGCCGCTTCGCTTTCGATGGCCAGATCGGCGAGCACGTTTTGCATCAGCGGCTGTTCGTTCAGGCGGGCGCCGAAGGCGCTGCGGTGGCGGCAATGGTGGTTGGCCTGGGCGAGGGCCTGGCGCATGCCGGCGGCGCTGCCGGTCATGCAGTCGAAGCGGGTCATGGCGACCATGTCGATGATGGTGCGCACACCTCGTCCTTCTTCGCCCACCATCCAGGCCAGGGCGCCGCGCAGCTCCACTGCGCTGGAGGCGTTGGCGACGTTGCCCATTTTGTTTTTCAGCTGCTGGATCTGCCACGGGTTTTTGCTGCCGTCCGGGCGCCATCGGGGCATCAGGAAGCAGGACAGGCCGGCGTCGGTTTGCGCCAGCACCAGAAAGGCGTCGCACATGGGAGCGGAGACGAACCATTTGTGGCCCACCAGTTCGTAGGCCTGCCCGGGGCCGTGTTGGCCGACCGGGTAGGCGCGGGTGGTGTTGGCCCGGACGTCGCTGCCGCCCTGTTTTTCGGTCATGGCCATGCCGATGGTGACGCTGTTTTTTTCGGTGTCTGGCAGATTGCGGGGGTCGTAGCTGTTGGCCAGGATTTTCGGCATCCAGAGTTTGGCCAGTTCCGGTTGGCGCTGGAGAGTGGGGATGGCGGCGAAGGTCATGGTGACCGGGCAGCAGTGGGCGGCTTCCACCTGGGAATGCAGATAAAAACGGGCGGCTCTTGCAACCTGGGCGCCCGGAGCCGGATCGGTCCAGGGGGTGCTGTGCAGGCCGTGTTCGAGGGCCACGCGCATCAGTTCATGGTAGGCGGGGTGGAAGCTGACCTCGTCTACCCGGTGGCCGAACCGGTCGTGAGTTCGGAAGGTTGGCTTGTTGAGGTTGGCCTGGTGGCCAAGGTCGATGGTTTCGGCCTGGCCGGCCCAGTGTCCGTAGTGTCGAAGGTCATCCCGGGCCTGACCGGCGCCTTCCCGTTCAACCGCAGCCTGTAGGGCCAGGTCTTGTTCGAACAGGTTGTAGTTTTCCAGCGCGACCGGCTGGTTGACGACGTCGTGGGTGCTGGCGTGATAGTGGTCCGGGCTTTTGGACATAAGGCTGACCTGCGGATGTTTTTTGTCAGTATCAGCCGGATATAGTCCAGTTTTAAGTATTACGCAAATTTAATTTGGTCGCGATGGCGCGATTCCAAAATCGGGATTATAAAGAGCGCAAGACGGGCCCGATGGGCCGCCAGTCGAGACCCGGTGCTGTCCCGGCCAGGCCTGGCGCACCCACAGTTCAGTTTTCGTTGATGGGGGAATCTTATGAGTGATTTCGACGAAAGCGCCCTGGACAATGCTGGCAACTGGAATGCCGAAGCTTTTGACGACCATTCACCGGCCGGCCGTGCCCGGGTGAGAGCCCAGTTGCAGGCCGATATTGAAGCGTTTCTGCAGCGCGGTGGCCAAATCGAGGAGCTGGATACCCATTTCCAGTCGGGCGCCACCCGCAAGGTGGAAGTGGGTTTTAACAACCGCACTCTGTAATCCCGCTCCTTCTTTTTCTTCTTGATTCCTCTGGGTGCCCGGCCGGGCACCCGGGTATTGTCATTGCACTGTCATGAATTGACCTCACACTCGGCCGAAATTGCCTTCGGGGTGTATGATGGAACCATTTCCCAGGGTTATTCATCTTCAGGAGGTATGTTGTGGCCCAGCCGAGCCTGTCACTTTCCAATCGCAGTTATCCGCACACCCGCTTGCGCCGCAATCGGGCCAGTGATTTTTCCCGGCGTCTGACCCGGGAAAACCAGTTGTCGGCCGACAATCTGATTTACCCGGTGTTTGTGCTGGAAGGCGAACAGCAGCGCGAGGCGGTACCCTCCATGCCCGGTGTCGAGCGGTTGAGTGTGGACCTGCTGGTGGAGCACGCGGCTGAGTGGGTCGAGCTGGGCATCCCCGCACTGGCCCTGTTTCCGGTGGTACCGGCCGAAAAGAAAGACCTGGCCGGTTCCGGCGCCTGGGACCCGGACGGGCTGGCCCAGCGTGCAACCCGTGCTCTGAAGGCTGCTTATCCGGAATTGGGTGTAATCACCGATGTCGCGCTGGATCCGTTCACCACCCACGGCCAGGATGGCATTATTGATGACAACGGTTATGTGTTGAACGACGTGACCGTGGAAGCTTTGGTCAAACAGGCGGTGTCGCACGCCGACGCCGGAGCCGATGTGGTGGCGCCGTCCGACATGATGGACGGCCGTGTGGCGGCCATCCGTGAAGCACTGGAGGCGGCCGGGCACGTGAACACCCGGATTTTGTCCTACGCCGCCAAATACGCTTCCAGCTACTATGGCCCGTTCCGGGACGCGGTCGGTTCGGCCGCCAACCTGGGCAAGGCCGACAAGGCGACCTATCAGATGGACCCTGCCAACAGTGATGAAGCCCTGCATGAAGTGGCCATGGATCTGGCCGAAGGTGCCGACATGGCGATGATCAAGCCGGGCATGCCCTACCTGGATATTGTCTATCGGGTGAAAAAAGAGCTGCAGGTGCCTACCTTTGTCTATCAGGTCAGTGGCGAATACGCCATGCACATGGCGGCCGCGCAGAACGGCTGGCTGGATGGTGACAAGGTGATGATGGAAAGCCTGATGGCCATGCGCCGGGCCGGTGCCGACGGCGTACTCACCTATTTTGCCGTGCGCGCTGCCCGGCTGTTGAAACAGTAATAACCGGCGGGAGAAGTCACCTGCCGGGACAATCATGGAAATGAATGATAATGACAAGCAAGAATGCGAAAAGCCCGACCAATGCCGAACAGGTCGTACCGGCGCCGGTGGATCTGTCGCCGGCGGATGATGCGGTGAATATCGATTCCACCGAAAACTACTTCAATCGGGAACTCAGCCAGCTGCAGTTCAACTACCGGGTATTGAAGCAGGCGCTGGATCGCACCCATCCGCTGATTAACCGTCTGATTTTCAGCTGCATCTTCAGCAGCAACATGGACGAATTCTTTGAAATCCGGGTGGCGGGTCTGCGTGAGCAGTTGAAATACGGCCGCGAGAAAATCGGCGTGGACGGCATGCAGCCGGAGCAGGTGCTGGCGGAGATCAGCCGCATCGCTCACGAGTATATCGACGAGCAGTACGACATTCTCAACAACGTACTGATTCCCGAGCTGGAAAAGGAAAACATCCACTTTGTCCGCCGCCGGGACTGGACCGAAGCCCAGGCCGAATGGGTGCGGAACTACTTTGAGGACGAAGTTTTGCCGGTGGTCAGCCCCATCGGCCTGGACCCGTCTCACCCGTTCCCGCGCCTGGTCAACAAGAGCCTGAACTTTATCGTCGAGCTGGACGGCAAGGATGCGTTCGGCCGTGAAACCGGCATGGCCATTGTGCCGGCTCCCCGGTCACTGCCGCGCCTGGTGCGTTTGCCGGACGAGATCTGCGAGGGTGGCGACAACCTGGTGTTCCTGTCCTCCATGATCCACGCCCACGCCGATGAGCTGTTCCCCGGCATGGAAGTGAAGGGCTGCTATCAGTTCCGCCTGACCCGCAACGCCGACCTGGAACTGGAAGACGATCTGGAAGACCTGGCCTCGGCCCTGCGCGGTGAGCTGCTGAGCCGCCGGTTCGGCGATGCTGTGCGCCTGGAAGTGGCGGACAACTGTCCGGAAGAACTGATGAACTTCCTGCTGCGGGAATTTGGCCTGACCGAACGTGACCTGTACAAGGTCCACGGCCCGGTGAACCTGACCCGACTGATGGCGGTGGGCAGCCTGGTGGATCGCCCGGACCTGACCTATTCGCACTTTTCGCCGTCGATTCCGCGCCAGATCCGCAGCAAGGATTCGATGTTCGACGCCATCCGCAAGCGCCCGATACTGCTGTTGCATCCCTACGAGAATTTCAGCCCGGTGGTGGATCTGCTGCGCCAGGCGGCCAAGGACCCCCACGTACTGGCTATTCGCCAGACCCTGTATCGTACCGGCGCCAACTCGGAAATCGTCGAGGCGCTGGCGGACGCCGCCCGCCGTGGCAAGGAAGTCACCGCCGTGATCGAGCTGCGGGCACGGTTTAGTGAGGAGGAAAACCTGGAGCTGGCCAGCCGACTGCAAGAAGCCGGGGTGATCGTGGTGTATGGCGTGGTGGGTTACAAAACCCACGCCAAGATGATTCTGATCGTTCGACGGGAAGAGGGCCGCCTGCGCCGTTACGTGCACCTGGGCACCGGCAACTACCACGCCGGCAACGCCCGGCTGTATACCGACTACAGCTTCATGACCTGCGACGAGTCCATTGGCGACGACGTCAACAAGCTGTTCCAGCAGCTCACCGGCATGGGCAAGGCACTGAAAATCAAGAAACTGTTCCACGCCCCCTTTACCCTGCATGAACGACTGATCAGCCTGATCGAACGGGAAGCCAGCTATGGTGAAAAAGGCCGCCTGATTTTCAAGTTCAACGCCCTGACCGAAGCACAGGTGATCAAGGCCTTGTATCGCGCGTCCCAGGCGGGGGTGAAAATCGACCTGATCATTCGCGGTATCTGTTGCCTGCGCCCGGGCGTGCCGGGGCTGTCGGAGAACATTCAGGTGCGTTCGATCATCGGTCGTTTCCTGGAGCATACCCGGGTTTATTATTTCGGTAACAAGGGCCGGCCGGACGTCTACTGCTCCAGTGCCGACGCCATGGAACGCAACCTGCTGAACCGGGTGGAAACCGCCTTCCCGGTGGAAGACCCGGCCCTGATCAACCGTTTGCGCGAAGACCTGGACACCTACCTGGCGGACAACTGCCAGTCCTGGGAGTTGCAGCCGGACGGCAGTTACCTGCAGAATCATCCGGGTGACGACGAAGACCCGGTGGCCTCGCAACTGGTGCTTCTTGAACGCCTGACCAGCAGTGCTGGCTAATACCCGGTGCCGGTGAAGGGACAATAACGAAATAAGGAATGGAACCTTGAAATTCAATAAATGGATAGCCGCTGGTGCGGTGCTGTTGGTGGGTGCTGGCGCGGCGCCCTGGGGTGTTGGTTATGTCACTGAACAGCAGTGGCAGCAGGCCACCGACGAGATGAACACCGCCCAGCCGTTCGTGCGTGTCAGCACCGACGATTACGATCGGGGCATTCTGGGCGCCGAAACCTCCGGTACCCTGACCCTGCTGGACCCGGCCACGGGCGACAGCCGGCAAATCGAGTTCGAAGCAACCGTGAACCACGGCGTGACCGGCAGCCTGATGGATTTTCGCCCCCGCAATGGCTGGCAGCCGGAAGGCGCCGACTGGTTCCCGGAAAACGAGCCCCGGTTGACCCTGGAGAGCCGGGTGTGGGGTAACGCCACCATCGAGTTGAACATGCCGGTGATCGAGTTTGACGACACCGTCACTGGCGAGAGCTTTCGCAGCAGTGGTGGTCTGGCCCGGATCGACGTCAGCGGCATGGGCGAGCAGGCCGATCTGCTGCTGGTCTGGCCGGAACTGGCTCTGACCACCCCGCAGGCGGACATCTTCCTGGAGAACATCGAGCTTGAGCAGGAAGTGGCGCTGCTTCGGGGCAGCGTCTGGACCGGTTCCGGCACGCTGTCGCTTGAGCGCCTGGCGGCACAGAGTTCAACCAGCCCCTCGGTGGTCATGGAAGAGCTGGTGATTGGCAGTGTGACCGATGCGGTCAACGACAACCAGGATCTGAATTCCGAAGTGACTTTCGACCTTGCTTCGATGACCTTCGAAGGCGAATCCTACGGGCCCCATCACCTGGGTGTGTTTGTCGATGGCCTGGACGTGGACAGCTGGAATTTGTTCAGCGAGACCATCAGTGAGTTGCAGATGCTGGCCTTGCAGGAAGATCCAGATACCTTCGAGCAGCAGATGCGCCTGATGCAGGAGGTGACGAATTCCCTGCAGGATCTGGTCAGCGCCGGATTGTCGGTCGGGGTTCGGGATCTGAGTCTGGTGACGCCGGATGGTGAAGTCAGCGGTAACCTGGAACTGTCGCACCCGGCCCTGACCGAGGCCGAACGCCAGGAGCTGCTGATGATCATGCCCCGGCTGACCGGCAACTTTAACCTGAGCCTGCCGGTGGCGCTGGCGGAAAATGACCCGGACATGCGCCGGCAGGTGGCCCCGCTGATCAAACAGGGCCTGTTGGTGCAGGAAAACGGGCAGCTGATGATGCGTGGCACCCTCAACGAGATGGTGCTGGACGTTAACGGTACGCCCATGCCGTTGCCGCCCCTGCTGTAATCAGGGCGGCGCGGCGCCGGCGGGTGCTCAGACGTCCTGGAATTTCTTTTCCAGGGCGCGAGCCACTGCCGGGTCGACAAACTCGCTGATATCCCCGCCCAGCGAGGCAATCTCCCGGATCAGTGTCGACGAAATGTACGACAGGTGATTGGCCGGGGTCAGAAACACGCTCTCCATACCCGGCGCCAGACGACGGTTCATGTCGGCCAGCTGGAATTCGTATTCGAAATCCGACACCGCCCGCAGGCCGCGCAGAATGATGCTGGCCTCCTGTTCCTGTACGAAATGTGACAGCAAATTGCTGAAGCCGGTCACGCTGACATTGGGAATGTGGGCGGTGGCCTGGCGTACCAGTTCGCAGCGCTCGTCCAGATCCAGTAGCGGTTGTTTCTTGGGGTTGTAGGCAACGCCCACCACGATTTCGCCAAACATGCGGCTGGCCCTTTCGATCAGATCGGTGTGGCCGTTGGTGATCGGGTCAAAAGTGCCGGGGTAAATCACTTTGGTCATCGGGCTGCTCCTGTTCTTGAAGCGGCTCAGGATACCAGCTTTGCCAACTTGACCGCCAACCTGTGGCTGTTGCGGGCTAACAAAACCAGAGTGCCGCCAAGACCGAGTTTCAAGAAGCCGCGGCGGTTCATGCTGCGCTCAGCGAATGAACAGTTTATAGACGAGCCGATGAACCAGCCCGCCATGGGGTGGATAGACAAACCGGCCGCTGTTGAATTTCTGGCGAGTGAACACCGCCCGTTGGTGGGAGAAGGTCAGGAAACCTTCCCGGCCGTGGTAATGGCCCATGCCCGAATCGCCAATGCCGCCAAAGGGTAGATCTTCCTGTGCCACGTGCATCAGTGTGTCATTGATGCACACGCCACCGGAGTGGGTTCGGGCCAGCACTGATTTCTGCAACTCCTTGTCATAACTGAAAAAATACAGTGCCAAGGGGCGCGGGCGGTCGTTTACATGGTTGATCGCCTCATCCAAGGCCGTGTAGGGCACCACCGGCAACACCGGCCCGAAGATTTCTTCCCGCATGATCGCCATGTCCGGGCGGGTGTTCAGCAGCAAGGTTATGGGCATTTTGTGGCCGGTGTCGTTGAAGGTTTCGCCCTTGGGGTTGATTTCCACCATGGTTGCGCCCTGGTCACGGGCATTGTCCAGCAGTTCGCGGAGGCGATGTCGCTGGCGTTGGTTGATGATGGCGGTGTAGTCCGGGTTGTCGCTCAGTGTGGGGTACATTCGAGCAAACTGCTTGCGGAACTCGGCGACAAAATTGTCCACCCGATGCGCGGGGCACAACACGTAATCCGGCGCCACACAGGTCTGGCCGGCATTCAGTGCCTTGCCGAAAGCAATACGGCCGGCGGCATCGGCCATGGGTACATCCGGCCCGATAATGGCTGGTGACTTGCCGCCCAGCTCCAGAGTAACCGGTGTCAGGTTGTCGGCCGCCGCCCGCATGACCAGCCGGCCGACTGCAGTGGAACCGGTGAATAGCAGATGGTCGAACGGCTGCCGGGAAAATTCAGCGGCCACCTCCGCCTCGCCGGTAATCACGCACACCTGCTGTTCGTCGAAATACCGCTCGACCAGTTGCTGCAACAGCGCCGAGGTGTGCGGGGTGAATTCCGACATCTTGATCATCACCCGGTTGCCCGCCGCCAGTGCCGCCACCAGTGGGCCCACGGCCAGATAAAGCGGGTAGTTCCAGGGCACGATAATGCCCACCACCCCCTTGGCCTGATATTCCACCCGGTTTTTGGCGGGCTGGAACAGGGGCGACACTCGCCGGCGGGACGGTTTCATCCAGCGGGGCAGGTGTTTGCGGGCGTAATGGATGGCTTCAACGGAAGGCAGGATTTCGGCAATGCGGGTTTCATCCGCCGAACGGCCGCTGAAGTCCTGGTCGATGGCGTCAATCAGTTCCTGCTGGTGCGACAGCAACAGTTGCCTGAGCGTGGCCAGCTCTTCCCGGCGCTCTTGTGTCGAGGTCCGCGGGCGGGCCTGAAAGGCTTCCCGCTGGCGGGCAAAAACCCGATGGAGTCGCTCAATGCCGCTGTCAGCCGGCATCTTCGTTGGCCTCCAGCCATTGGGTCAGCGCCTCGCGGCATTCGTCAACGCCCCGTTTTGAGGTGGCGGAGAACATGATCAAATGCTCCACGCACTGGTAATCCTTGAGTTTTTTGGCAATGCCCAGCATGCTGGTTTTGGCCTGGCCGAACTTCAGTTTGTCAGCCTTGGTGGCCAGAATCATCAGCGGTAGCTGGTTGTGTTCGCACCACTCCACCATCATCTGGTCGAATTCGGTCAGCGGGTGGCGAATATCCATGACCAGCACCAGGCCGCGCAGGCAGCGGCGTTCGTTCAGGTAGTGGCCCAGGTGCTGTTGCCAGTCGTCCTTCATGTCCCGGGAGACTTTGGCGTAGCCATAACCCGGCAGATCAACAAGATGCATGCCAGGTTTGTTCAGGCTGAAAAAGTTGATCAGCCGTGTGCGGCCGGGGGTTTTACTGGTACGGGCCAGCTTGCCGTTGGCGGTAATGGCGTTCAGGGCGCTGGATTTGCCGGCATTGGAGCGTCCGGCGAAGGCCACCTCGGCGCCGGTGTCGGGTGGGCATTCCTCCAGACGCGAGGCGCTGATCAGAAAACGGGCGCTGTTGAAAGAGAGGCTTTTTTGAGTCAGGTCAGAGTCCACGACGGTTCGCGTTCCTTTGGATTTCAGTTGCTGGCGATTAATGTATAATGCTACACCAATTTCCGGTGGAGCGCTGTGCGCTGCCGCTGTCAGAAACAGTTTCCAGCCTGATGGGTCAGTGCCTGCCGGCTGAACAATCAAGAATATTGTCTAGTTTCAAAGATGAGAGAAGCGGAGCGAGCATGAAAAGACTGATCGCAGGAGTTGTTCTCGGAGTAGGCCTTGCAGCAACAGCTCACGGGGCTGGAGATCCGGCAGCAGGTGAACAGAATGCGGCTGTGTGCGCAAGTTGCCACGGCCAGGGTGGTGGCAAGCCGATCATGGGCCGTTATCCGAAACTGACCGGCCTGGGCGAGCGTTACCTGTACGACCAGCTGGTGGCCATCAAGTCCGGTGACCGGTCCATTCCGGAAATGACCGGTCTGCTGGACGCCATGTCCGATCAGGATCTGCAGGATCTGGCTGCCTACTACGATGACCAGGAAATGGTTGTGAATCAGGCCGATCCGGATCTGGTTGTCCAGGGCGAAGCACTGTTCCGTGGCGGTAACATGGCTTCCGGCGTGCCGGCATGTTCCGGTTGTCATTCACCGAACGGCAACGGCAACGCGCCGGGCGGTTATCCGGCTGTTGGCGGCCAGAGTGCCGAATACCTGGCAAACCAGCTGAAGTCTTACCGTTCCGGTGAGCGTGCGGGTACCTCCAATGCCCAGATCATGGTGGACGTTGCCACCGAGCTGACCGACGCTGAAATCGAGGCCGTGGCCAGCTACATCTCGGGTCTCGAGTAAGGCGCACAGGTTGTTTGGATGTATCGAAAACCCCGCTTCGGCGGGGTTTTTGCTGTTTACCGTACTGTAAGGTTTTCTTGCCGCTCCGCTGTGGAGCCCGAGCCGCATACTGGGCCATAATGCGGTGTAAATCGACTTGTTTATTCGGAGACCCCTGATGTTCAGAAACTTTGCTGCCATGACTCTTCTGGCTGTTTCGCTGTTGTCATCCGCTGCCGTTCATGCTCAGTCCTGGCAGGACGGCACCCACTACCGCACCCTTGATAACCCGGTGCGCACAGCCACGGAGGAAGGTGTCGAGGTTGCCGAGGTGTTCTGGTATGGCTGCCCGCATTGCTACAACTTCAAGCCGCTGGCGGAAAGCTACGAGGAGAGCGCCCCTGAGTATGTGAACTACGTTCGCTTGCCGGCCGCTCTGGGTCGCAGCTGGGAGCCGCATGCTTACGCATTTTACGCGCTGGAAGCCATGGGTGAGCTGGACAAGGCGCACGACGCGTTGTTTGAAGCGCTGGCCAGTGAGCGCCGTCCGCTGAATGACGCCGAATCACTGGCGGATTTTGTCGCTGAGTACGGTGTTGATGCCGAAGAGTTTGTCAGCACCTACAACAGCTTTGGTGTGCGGGCGCGGGTGCAGCAGGCTCAGGCGAAAATTCGTGGTGCCCGGATTACTGGTACGCCCACCATGCTGGTGGATGGCAAATATGTTACCAGTGCCTCCATGGCCGGTGGCCACGAGAATGTCCTGAAGGTAGTTGAATATCTGGCGGAGCGGGAAAACAGCGCTGCCGAGTAAGTCTGTTCCAGTGCCCCGGCCAGGCCGGGGCCGGGGAGGGCCGAGCATGTACAAGCGAATCCGCAGCCAGCTTGACGGGCTTCTGAGTACCCGGGAGCGGCCTTGCAGTACCTGTTCGGGCAGCGAGCATGTGCCGGAATTCGAGCCTCACCGGCACATCCGCTTGCTTACCTTTAATATCCAGGTGGGCATCAACACTTCGTCCTATCATCATTACCTGACCCGCAGCTGGCAGCATGTCCTGCCCCATCGCCGGCGCCTGCAAAACCTGGATCGTATCGCCACGCTGCTCAGTCAGTACGATGTAGTGGCCCTGCAGGAATGCGATGGCGGTAGTCTGCGCAGCGGTTACGTTAACCAGGTTCAGTACCTGGCCGAGGCTGCCGGCATCCCCTATTGGTATCAACAGCTTAATCGCAATCTCGGGCATGTTGCCCAGCACAGTAACGGCTTTCTCAGCCGGTTCCGGCCGCTGGATGTCACCGAGCACAAGTTGCCGGGGCTGATTCCGGGGCGGGGTGCCATTATTGCCCGTTACGGCATGGAGGAAGATCCTCTGGTGCTGGTGCAGATGCATCTGTCGCTCAGCAAGAGTGCCCAGCAGCGTCAGTTGGCTTACATTAACGAGCTGATCTCTGATTACCGGCACGTGGTGCTGATGGGTGACATGAATGCCCACGCCGAACAGTTGCTCACGCAAACGCCGCTCAAGCACGCGGATCTGGTGCCCCTGCCGGCCACTGCCCACAGTTTTCCAAGCTGGCGGCCCGAGAAGGCCCTGGACCATATTCTGGTCAGCCCGTCGTTGGATATCCGGCGCTCGGAGGTGGTCAGTTACCCGATGTCTGACCACCTGCCCATTGCCATGGATGTGGCTTTGCCCAAGGGCTATCTGGAGACTTTCTAGCCGTTTTTCCGTGAACACCTGCTCTGCCCCGGCCTTTCTCCAGGCAATAAAAAACCCGGCACCAGGGCCGGGTTTTTGTGGAGGCCGGATCAATTACTTGATCTTGGCTTCCTTGTACTCAACGTGCTGGCGAACCCCCGTGCCGTCCTTTTCCATGCCATCCTTTCCCGGGTGGTTACGCTGGACCTTTTGGTCGGTGTGCAAGTACCCAGTGCTTCCTGAAGTTCCCGGCTGGATTTTTCCGCGCTTCAT
>JABXHG010000146.1 GCA_013393545.1 Alteromonadaceae bacterium
CACGATTTCTTCTAATCGTCTTCCTACAAATCGATTGCCCGCCCGGGCGAGACCCTGGAAGGGCTGAGTGAAGATGGCGCCTATATCCAGCGTGGCGGGCGCAAACAGACAATCCTGGCGTTTGACGGGGCCCTGGGCTGGCTGATGAAGGAAGCTGAGCGTGGGCGGAACATCCATCGCTACAAGGGTCTGGGTGAGATGAACCCCGATCAGCTTTGGGAAACCACCATGGACCCTGAAACCCGCCGGATGATGAAGGTGACCATCGAGGACGCCATTGCCGCGGACCAGATCTTCACGACCCTGATGGGGGATGATGTGGAGCCGCGCCGGAACTTTATCCAGAGCAATGCGCTGGAGGTCAGCAACCTGGATATTTGATGGTTGCTGTGGGTTTCAGTCAGGCATAAAAAAACGGTGGCATCCGCGAGGAGCCACCGTTTTTTATGTTCAGTCGCTAACTCCGTGCCAAGTAAGGGGGAGGCCTTTCAAAAACACGCTGTGAATACATCCGTGTAACGCTCGAGCTCCGCCATCCATGGCTCCGCACGGTTTTTGAAAGGCCTCCCCCTTACTCGGCACTCAGAGTGAACCTCTGATTCAGCTCTGCTCTTTCTTCCTTTGCTTTTCCTTCTCTTTCTCCACCAAGTGCGGCGCCATCACCTCTTCCAGGGTATAACCAGTCAGCCGTCGAATGGTGCGCCACAGATAATAGAAAATCAGCATCATCATCACCATCGAGGGAATGGCGATCATCGGGTAGCTGACCAGAGTCATCCGCCCCAGTTCTTCGTTGAACGCCTCTGTGCCGGACGGGCTGACGACGATCCATTTGGCCAGGACGTAATTCATGATCGAAGAGAACAGGAAAGTCCCGGCGAAGAAGTAGCTGGCTTTGAGCAGCCGGTTTTCAAATTCTTCGATACCGCCCCGTTCCTCAAGGGAGGCCTGAATCTTGTCCACATCCAGAACGTTGGGGTTGTACAACAGCGTGCGAACCAGCGGGTATTTGGTACGGGTTGAGATAAGCACCGCCAGACCAATGATGGCGGGCACCGCCGCTTCCTTGATGGCCAGCCATCCCGCGTCCAGTTCAAGCAGGCCGATCCCCCCGGTCAGCGCCACGCTGATCAGGCCCAGCAGGGCAATAAAGTTTTTCTTGCGATAGCGGATTAGCTCGAAAAGGCCCCAGCCCAGGGGAAAGGCCAGACCGATAATCAGGGCATTGACGCTACCCAGGTGCTCATCTCCGCTAAACTTCATCAGAATAGCGGACGGAATGATGATGCTGACCAGAAGGTCAATCCACGGGCGGGGTTTGTGATCGGGTGTTGTGTTCGGTGCAGAATTGGCAGTCATGCAGGATCCTGAAAACAAAAAAGGCGGCGAAACCATCGGGTTCCGGGCTAACCGGAACAGTATACGATGATAACGCCGCCTTTCGCGATCCTGCGGATCAGTGGTTAACGCCTATCAGGCACCCACTTCCTGCAGGGCTTCTTCAACAATCTTCAGGCCTTCTTCCAGTACCTCGTCTTCGATGGTAACGGGCATCAGGAAGCGGATGGTGTTGCCGAACAGACCACAGCTGAGCAGAATCAGGCCTTTTTCCTTCGCCTTCTTGGTGATGGCGGCGGCAAGCTCGGGCTTCGGCTTGTGGTTGTCCTTGGTTTCTACCAGTTCGAATGCTGCCATGGCACCCAGGTTACGGGCATTGGCTACGTGTTCGAACTTGCCTTCCCACTGCTTGAAGCGTTCATTCAGCTTCTCGCCCAGGCGCTGGCTCTTGCCGAGAATGTCTTCTTCCTTGAACACATCAAATACTGCCAGTGCTGCCGCGCAGGCGGTCGGGCTGCCGGTGTAGGTGCCGCCCAGGGAGTTCGGGCCGGAAGAATCCATCACCTTGTCGGTACCGACGATGGCGGAAATCGGCATACCGTCGGCCATGGATTTGGCCATGGTCATAATATCCGGCTGTACATCGCTGTGTTCGATGGCGAACATTTTGCCGGTACGGCCAAAGCCGCTCTGCACTTCGTCGACAATCATCAGGATGTCGTTGTCGTCACAGATTTTGCGAATTTTCTGCAGGAATTCGGCGGACGCGGCATAGAAACCGCCCTCGCCCAGAACCGGTTCGATAACGATGGCTGCGGTGTGACTGGCAGGAGAATCCGCCTTCATGGTCATTTCCAGGCCACGCAGGGCTTCGTCTTCGCTGACACCGTGGTATGGCACCGGATAAGGGGCGCGATAGACCTGGCCGGGCATCGGGCCGAAATCGTTCTGGTAAGGCGCTGCTTTACCGTTCATGGCCATGGTCATGAAGGTACGGCCGTGATAACCGCCGGTGAAGCAGATCACGTTGTCTTTCCTGGTGGCAGCACGAGCGATCTTCAGTGCGTTTTCCAGTGCTTCAGCGCCAGAGTTGGCCAGCATAACTTTGGCGTCACCCTTAACCGGTACAACACCAGCCAGCTTTTCGGCCAGTTTTACATAGCCTTCATACGGCATAACGGTCTGGCAGGTGTGCATCACCTTATCCAGCTGCGCCTTGACCGCTTCCACCACCTTCGGGTGACGATGGCCAACGTTCAGTACACCGATACCACCGGCGAAATCGATCATGCGCTTGCCGTCAGCATCCCAGAGTTCTGCGTTCAGTGCGTGATCAGCAAACTGTTCGTTCGGGCTGGCTGCCCCGGCTGCTACGTAACGTTCTTTAAGTGCCTGCAATTCTTTGTTGCTCACTGTGTCATTCTCCCTGGGTTCAGGTTAAAAGTTTCCTATACAGTGTAGGTAGTCCAGTCTCAGGAAACAAACCCCCTGTCCTTGTTATCCGGCCGGCTCGTTTCGAAACTGTAGTTTGGTCAGGCGTTGCTTTTGTCTGCCCGCTCCACATCGGCCGGAGTGGCATCCGGGCGAGCGTAGCGAATGTTGTCCGCCACGGTGCCATGGAACAAGGCCGGGTTCTGGCGCACCAGTGCAAAGTACTGGCGTAACGCATTGAGCGACAACGTCGCTGTGTCGACCCCATCAATCAGAATCCTGCCCTTACCGGGTTGATAAACGCCACAACCAGTTTTAAGGCCTTACGATGTCGGGTGTTAATGGTGTGCCTCCTGCGTGCGGGCTACTGTAAACTCTGGCCACTATACGGTTTGTACTCGTAACAAGACCTGTCATAGATCCGGAGCAAGCACGCATGGGCGGTAGCGCTTTCCGGGACACGCTGTAAATACCCCTGCGGGGTCCGGCCAGCAATTACAAATTGCTGGTGTTCGGCTGTCGCATGAAGCGATGCTTCATAAGCGCTCGGCCTCACCCCTTTACGCTCGACAAAAGCCGTCCCTGGCTTTTGACGGTCCCGGAAAGCGCTACCACCCAAACGTGCCCCAAATTAGGAGTTAATCTCAACAGTGCGCGCCTACGCCGACAACGACTACCCCGCTGACCACAAACCGGACTGGAAAGTGATCGCGGGTCTGTGGCCCTATCTGGCCGAATTCCGGGGCCGGGTGGTCCTGGCCCTGGCCCTGCTGGTGCTGGCCAAACTGGCGACCGTCGCCACCCCAATTGCCCTGAAATACATTGTGGACTACCTGGACCAGAACCGGGGCGCGGACATGCTGCTGTGGATTCCGGTGATCCTGGTGGTGGCTTACGGTTCACTGCGTTTTGGTGCCACGTTATTCAGCGAACTGCGGGATGCGGTGTTCGCCCGGGTGGCCGAGCGGGCCATGCGGAGGGTCTCGTTGCGGATCTTCGAGCATTTGCATCAGCGCGAGCTGGGTTTTCATCTGGACCGGAAAACCGGTGGCCTGGCGCGGGATATCGAACGGGGCACCAACGGCATCAGTTTTCTATTGCGCTTTACCCTGTTCAACATTGTGCCCACCATCCTGGAAATCCTGTTGGTGGCGGGCATTTTGCTGGTGGTCTTCAACGTCGGCTATGTCCTGGCCATTCTGGTGGCGGTGGTCGTGTATGTGGTTTATTCCATCAAGGTGACCGAGTGGCGCACCAAATACGTCCGCGAGGCCAATGCCCGGGATAACCAGTCCAACTCCCGGGCGGTGGACAGTCTGTTGAACTACGAGACGGTAAAGTACTTCAACAACGAGCGCTTTGAAGCCCAGCGTTACGACGCTGACTTGCAGGAGTGGGAGCAGGCCCGGCTGAAAAACCGATTGTCGCTGGCAACGTTAAACGCCGGCCAGGCACTGATTATCGGACTGGCGTTGATCGTGATTATGGCCATGGCCGTCACCGAAGTGGCCAGTGGTGAGATCACACTGGGCGACTTCACCATGATCAACGCTTACCTGCTGCAATTATTCATTCCCCTGAATGCGCTGGGCTTTGTCTACCGTGAAATTCGTCAGGCGCTGGTGAACGTGGAGCGATTGTTTAAACTGCTTGGGGATAAACCCGCGATTGAAGACGCTCCGGACGCCCGGGCGCTGTCTGTGGATAAAGGCGAAGTGCGCTTCGAACATATCCACTTTGCCTACCGCGCTGACCGACCGATTCTGCAGGATGTGAATTTCACCATTCCCGCCGGGCACAAGGTGGCGGTGGTGGGTGCCAGTGGTGCCGGTAAGTCCACCCTCGCCCGTTTGTTTTTCCGGTTCTACGACGTGGATAACGGCGCCATCCGAATTGACGGCCAGGACATTCGCGACGTGACTCAGGACAGCCTGCGCTCGGCGATTGGCGTGGTGCCGCAAGACACCGTGCTGTTTAACGACACCCTGTATCGCAACCTGGCCTATGGTCGGCCTGATGCCAGTGAAGAAGAAGTCCACCGAGCCGCCCGCATGGCCCATCTGGAAGACTTTATCCACAGCCTGCCGGAAGGTTATGACACGAAAGTGGGTGAACGTGGCCTGAAACTGTCCGGCGGCGAAAAACAGCGGGTGGCCATCGCTCGGGTAATCCTGAAGAACCCGCCGTTGCTGATTCTGGACGAGGCCACATCTTCTCTGGATTCTCTGTCAGAACAGGCCATTCTGGGCGCACTCAAGGAAGTCAGCCGCCAGCGCACCACCCTGGTGATTGCCCACCGGCTGTCGACCATCCGCGATGCCGATACCATTCTGGTGATGGATGGTGGCCGGATTGTGGAGAGTGGTAGTCATAACCAGTTATTGGCTGCGGCTGGCGACTATGCGCATCTTTGGGAGCAGCAGCACCGAGGCGGGGATAACTGAGAAGCTAGGGTGTCAGTGTGGTAGGCCTTTCCAGAACCGTGCGGAGCCATGGATGGCGGAGCTCGAGCGCCACATGGACGTGCCGCAGGAGCGTGTTTTGGAAAGGCCTACCACACTGACGCCCGGGGTTATTGCTCCCCAAGCCGAAGCGCCAATCCGGAAGTCCGCACTACCTGTTGCTCTACGCTGTCTTTGAAGACCTGCGTGTTGCCGGTAATCAGGCTAAACCAGTTCTTCGCCCGGGTGATGCCGGTATACACCAGCTCCTTGGTCAGCACCGGGCTGAGCCGGTCTGGCAGCACCAGGCAGGTATGGTTGAACTCCGATCCCTGGGATTTGTGCACGGTCATGGCGTACACGGTTTCCAGTTGCTGTAGACGGCTGGGGGAAATCCAGCGAATGCCACCGGCGCTGTCACTGCCGGGGAACGCGACCCGCAGGGTGTCTTTCGGCTCGCCGCTGCCGGTTTTATTCCAGGGCACGCTGAAGGTTATGCCGATATCTCCGTTCATCAGGCCCAGGTTGTAGTCGTTGCCGGTCACCAGCACTGGTCGGCCGGGGTACCAGCCTTCTGCCCTGGGGATAAGTTTTTCTGCCAACAGATGGCGAGCAACCCTGTCGTTCAGGCCTTCCACGCCCCATGGTCCTTTGCGTAAGGCACACAGAATCTGGAAATCGTTGAAGGCTGCCAGCACGGTTGCGGCGTGAGCATCCCAGGCTTCCCGGGGACTGTCAGCAGTCAGGTCCGGGTGGTGGATAATGTTCAGATAATGGCGATAACCTACCGGTGGGGGAAGTTCGTGACCATTCACCCGTCGCCCTTGTCCGGCGTTGCGAAAGCTCTCCGGGGTGCCGGTAATAGCATGGCGGCAGATCAGTTCCAGCGTTTGTTCGGTGTCGGGTTGAGGTGTGTGGCTGTTCAGCCAGGTTACATCCTCAAACTCTGTGTTCCGGACCTGCTTCAATACCGTATTGGTCAGCGCGCTGGTGTTCACGGCTTCCGCCAGTTGCCGGATCCCGCTGTCCTGACTGAAGCGATAGCTCTTTCGCAGCATAGCCACGGCCTGGTCGAGTGCCTGGCCTGAATTATCCACAAGACTGTCGGGTAGCCTGGCGCCGGTTAAGGCTTCCAGCCAGCCGGCGGTTTCGGTTGTGTAGTGGGCTTTAAAGGCTCGCTGGCACAATTCGCCCAGCACCGCACCGGCGTCCACCGAAGCCAGCTGGTCCTTGTCGCCCAGCAGGATCAGTTGGGCTCTGGCCGGCAGAGCGTCGAAGACAGAGGCCATCAGGTCGACATCCACCATGGAGGCTTCATCAATCACCAGAATATCCACCAGCATAGGGTTGTCCCGGTTGTGGCGGAACTGGCGGGTATCTGGCCGGCTGCCGAGTAATCGGTGCAGAGTGGTGACCCTGGTGGGAATGTCGTCCGGTTGGACGGCACCCGGGAGGTCCGTCAACGGCAGTTTGCTGACCGCACCACCGATAGATTCATTCAGACGGGCGGCGGCCTTGCCGGTGGGCGCGGCCAGGCGGATACGGTACTTTCGCCCTGCCCGTTCCGGACTTTCACCAGCCATTGCCTGCAGGGCCGCCAAAAGATTCACCACGGTGGTGGTCTTGCCGGTGCCCGGGCCGCCGGTAATGACCGCAAAGCGGTTACGAGCCGCCAGGGCGCAGGCCAGCTTCTGGTAATCCACCACGTCGGTTGACCGGAACAGTTGGTTCAGCGCCTGCGACAGGGTTTGCGCTGCGGATGATTGCGGATCGGCCAGTGGAGATGCCAATCCAAGTCTGTGCCGTATGCCTTCGGCAATGCGCTGTTCGTAGCGCCAGAACCGGCGCAGGTACAGCCGGGTGCCGTTCAGCACCATGGGTGCCGATACTGATCCGTCGCTCACGGCGAGAGAGTTCTGAAGGGCCGTCAGGCAGTCGGCCAGCTGCACCCGGGCCAGCAGGTCCTGTGGATAAATGCCTTGCAGCTGTGCAACCTCCGTTTCCGACAGCCCGGTGTTGGCTGTTTCTTCAGGCGGCAACGTCAGGGTATTGCCGGGATCGGCCAGCAACATGGCCAGGTCGATACAGACGTGGCCACGGCCTACCTGGTGGGAGGTCAGTGCCGCCAACAACAGAACCAGCGGCTGCGGACTTTGGCCTTGCTCTTCACTCAGTTCCCGAATCAGTCGGGCAAAGCCCGCATCCAGCGGGCGAATCCATTCGGCCTCTTGCCATTGCCGTAACAGGGCTTCGGTTTCACTCAGACTGTCCAGGCGGTGGGGTTTATCCACAGGTGTGCGCGGCTCAGGGTTCACGGGCGTATGGTCTCCCAGATCCAGGGGAAACTGGTTTTCGGTATGGCGGGTACGACTCATGCGGCTGCCTCCCCGGTGACCGGCTTGCCATCGAACAGGGCATCCAGTTGTTCGATCAGCGCTCTGGGTGGCTTGTCGGTAAAGGCGCCGCCGCTGGCGGAATTCACGCCTCTCAGGAACAGGTAGACAGCACCCCCGATGTGCCGGTCGTAGTCGTAACCCGGCAGCCGGGCTTTCAGCAGTCGGTGCAGAGCCAGCAGGTAGAGCACGTATTGCAGGTCATAACGCTTGGCCAGGATGGCATCGCCCATGGTCTGGTGGGTGTAGGCATCGTCCTCCTCGCCCAGGGTATTGGATTTGTAGTCCAGCACGTAATACTGCCCATTGTGTTCGAACACCAGATCAATAAAGCCTTTGAGCATGCCGTTGAAGCGGTGAGTTTCGGCCCGGGGCCGGTCAGCGCCATTCAGGGTATGGTGGGTGACCAGCGCATCCAGTTGCCGGATGCTGACATTACGGCTTTCAAACCAGAATTCCAGTTCCGGTCGTAGGTTGCCCAGCTCAGCGAGACTGGCGGTTTGCTGCCCTCCGCGGTCCAGTGTCAGCGGCTTGCGGATCAGAGTCAGTAACCACTGTTGAAGGGGCTCCACCCAGTCGCTCCAGCCACGGGTACCACAACGGCGAACCAGCTGTTCGTGCAGCAGCTCGGGGTTATCCACAACCCGCTGAAAGCCCTGGGCTGTGCACCATTCCAGCAATTCGTGCAGGAAGGTGCCGGGGCCGGCGCCTTTGGGGAAATGGTGATGGTTGCGGGTAGCGGGGGCCGCCGGTATTTCATCGGCCTCGTCCTGGGCACTTTCTTCCAGCAGGTTCTGGGTCTGGGCGTCTTCCACTTCACCGGTGAAGGTAATACCGGTGCCTGCCATGCCGGTGTATTCGATGCTGGAGTAACTGGCAATCCACCAGTCTTCTTTTGCTTCCCGAGTGGATTTCAACGCCGGCCCCAGAGCTTCCGGGGCGGTTTCGGTGAACACGATGCTATCGGCTTCCGGTAACGGCTGGACGGCGATTTCCGGATACCCTTGTGCCAGAGGTGCCAGTGCCTGACGGATGCCCTGCTCCGGTGAACCGGCAAGCACGTAGCCCAAACCACTCTGGTGCCAGTTATCCACAGCTGCCGCGCCCACCCAGGTGGCAAACCGGGCCCGGGTCAGAGCGACATAAAGTTTACGAATGTCTTCACCCAGGCGTTCCTGGTCGGCTTTTTCGGTGTCTTCCGGTGTGGGTTCGAGCACGGTGACTTTTTGGCCATCGTCATCGTGGTAACTCATGGAGGTCTGTTTCTGGTTTTCCGCCCGAAACGCCGTGCCGAAGGGCAGGAACACCAGCGGGTATTCCAGGCCCTTGGATTTGTGCACGGTGACGACCTTCACCAGCCCGGCATCGCTTTCCAGGCGCAGAGTGCGGTGCTCGTCTTCCTCGTCCGCCGCTCGCAGGATCCGGGTGAAGTGCTACACCAGGGCGTGTTCGCCGTCCAGCTCCTGGCTTGCCTCCTGCAAAAGCTCGCCCAGGTGCAACAGATCGGTCAGCTCGCGCTCGCCGTTGCCGCCCGGACTATTCTGGCCCAGCAGGCGGGCCGGCACGGCGTAATCCACCATGATCCGGCGCATCAGCGGCAGCACGCCCTGGCGCTGCCAGAGGCGATGATAGCCGCCAAACTGCTCGACTTTGGCCTCCCAGGCCAGCTCATCGCGCTGAAAGCGGTCAAGTTCGGCAAGGCCAAGCCCCAGCGCCCTGGTGGCAAGCGCAGCGCGCAGCCGGCTCTGAGCCTGGCGGGAGCTGGCTAAAGGTTCACTGCAGGCGGCAAGCCACAGGGCTACCTGGGCGGCCATGGGCGAGCTGAAGACCTTGTCCTTGTCCGAGAGATAGACGCTTTTGACCCCGCGCCGGGCAAGCTCGCGGCGGATCAGCCCGGCTTCCGTGGCGTTGTTGACCAGCACCGCCATGTCCGAGGGCCTGATTGGGGTCAGAGTCTCGCCGTCGTCAAAACCCGCCCGGCGGGTTTGGCCGGCGTTGAGCAGGGTCGTCATATAGCTGGCGCAGCTCTTGGCCATGGTGTCCTGATAGACACCCTTGCCCAACGGCTTGCCGTTGTCGCTGTACAGATGCCAAAGGGTCATGGCGTTTACGGCCTCGCCGTCAAGGGTCAGCGTTTCTTCCCGGCCCCGGGCGCTGACCGGGATAAACGGCAGCGGGTCGTTGTCGCCGTCGCGGAACAAAAATGCGCCGCTTGTGTGAGCGCCGTCCTGATTGTCATCCGGCTTGTCGGCATAGCTGAAGCAGTGGTTGACCGCCTCGACCATGGCCTCGCTTGAGCGGAAGTTTTTGCCCAGGGTTACGTGGCGGCCGGCGGTGTCTCGGCGGGCCTTGAGATAGGTGAAAATATCCGCCCCGCGAAACGCGTAGGTCCCCTGCTTGGCGTCGCC
>JABXHG010000147.1 GCA_013393545.1 Alteromonadaceae bacterium
CGGCCGCCGGCTATGTCGTCCGCAGAGCCCATGCGAGTGACGATCCGGTCCACCGGGCCGAGCACCCCGCGGTCGGAGAACCCAAAGCTGTCGGTATACGCCAGCACGGCCATGAGTGAGGCCTTCCGCCCTTACGTGGACTTACCGCCCATGTTCGGGCCGGTGATCACCAGCATGCGGCGCTTGTCGTCCATCAACAGGTTGTTGGGTACGAAGGGTTCGCTCAGTAGTTGTTCCACCACCGGGTGCCGGCTTTCCTCCACGTTGAAGCCGGGCTGGTCGGTAAATTCCGGCGCGGTGAAGCGCAGGCTGGTGGCACGCTCGGCAAAGTTGCTCAGCACGTCCAATTCGGCCAGAGCCTGCGCGGCGTCCTGCAGCGGCGCCAGCTGTTCAGCTACGGCTTCCAGTACGTCATCGTACAGGCCCTTCTCCCGGGCCAAGGCGCGGCTCTTGGCGCTCAGGGCCTTGTCTTCGAATTCTTTGAGCTCCGGGGTGATGAAGCGCTCGGCGTTTTTCAGGGTCTGGCGGCGGATGTAGTCCACAGGTGCCTGGTCGGACTGGGCGCGGCTGATTTCGATGTAATAGCCGTGTACCCGGTTGTAGCCCACTTTCAGGGTGGAGATGCCGGTGCGTTCGCGCTCCCGGGTTTCCACATCCAACAGGAACTGGCCGGCGTTTTCGCTGATGTTGCGCAGATCGTCCAGCTCTTCATCGAAGCCCTCGGCAATCACGCCACCATCGCGTACCACCACCGGCGGGTTTTCGATGATGGCCCGTTCCAGCAGATCGGCCAGCTCCGGGTATTCGCCCACGGTGGTGGCCAGTTTCACAATGTGGTGAGAGTTGACCGGCTTCAGGGCATCCTGCAGTTCCGGCAGCGCCTGGAAGGCATCGCGCAGGCGTGCCAGATCCCGGGGGCGGGCCGAGCGCAGGGCCACCCGAGACAGAATGCGCTCGATGTCGCCGACTTTCTTCAGCAGGTCATGCACCGGTTCATAATGGAAACCATCCAACAGGGCGGAGACCGCCTGCTGGCGGTGTTTGACTGTTTCCACGTCCCGCAGCGGGCGGTTCAGCCAGCGGCGCAGCTCCCGGGCGCCCATGGCGGTGGCGGTGCGGTCCATGACCCACGCCAGTGTATGCTGCGTGCCGCCCATCAGGTTGGTGTCGATTTCCAGGTTGCGGCGGCTGGTGGCATCCAGAATCACCGCGTCCTCGCGCCGTTCCCGGCTCAGTTTGCGAATATGGGGCAGGGCGGTGCGCTGGGTTTCCCGGGCGTATTGCAGCAGGCAGCCGGCGGCGCAGATGGCCAGGTGCAGGTCTTCACAGCCGAAGCCGGTCAGGTCTTTCACCTGCAGTTGCTGGGTGATGATGCGGTGGGCGGAGTCTTCCTCGAACAGCCAGGGGCCCTGGCGCCGAATGCCGGTGAAGCCTTCCAGAATCTCGCCATAGGGGAAATCCTCACTGATCAGGATCTCCGCCGGCCGCAGGCGCTGCAGCTCGCCCTGCAAGGCTTCCAGCCCGGCCAGCTCGGACACGGCAAACCGACCGCTGGAAATGTCCAGCGAGGCAATGCCGAAGCTTTCCTTGTGGCTGAAAATGGCAGCCAGCAGGTTATCGCGCCGGTCTTCCAGAAACGCTTCGTCACTCAGGGTACCGGGCGTGACAATGCGCACCACTTTCCGTTCCACCGGCCCCTTGCTGGTGGCTGGATCGCCAATCTGCTCGCAAATGGCCAGCGAATGCCCCCCCCGCACCAGCCGCGCAATGTAGTTCTCCGCCGAGTGGTAGGGAATGCCGGCCATGGGGATGGGGTTGCCGCCGGACTGCCCCCGGGCGGTGAGGGTAATGTCCAGCAACTCCGCCGCTTTCTTGGCATCCTCGTAGAACAGCTCGTAGAAATCCCCCATGCGGTAGAACACCAGCTCGTTGGGGTGCTCGCCCTTGATCTTCAGGTACTGCTGCATCATGGGGGTGTGTTTGGGCTGTTCGGTTTGGGATGCTGCCATGGAATGATCCGGTTGATATCGCCGTTGGGTTAAGAGCGGAATTGTAAGAAAATAGAGGCTACGATGAAACGCACATTTCAAGAGTTCGCTAACGGAGGCATGATGCCCATCACTGAAGAACAACTCCAGCAAGCCGGCGCAGAGCTTGGTGATCAACTCAGGTACCATGGCCGCACCATCGCAACGGCGGAAAGTTGCACCGGTGGCTGGGTGGCCAAGGTGCTGACCGACCGGCCCGGTTGTTCCGCGTACGTGATGGCCGGGCTGGTCACCTACAGTAATGAAGCCAAGCAGATGCTGTTGGGCGTGGACGAGCAGGTTCTGGAGACCGAGGGCGCGGTCAGCGAACTGGTTGTTCGGCAGATGGTGGCCGGCGCGGTGCGGGCCACTGGTGCCGATGTGGCGGTCGCCATTAGTGGCATTGCCGGCCCCGGCGGTGGCAGCGAGGAAGAGCCGGTGGGCACGGTCTGGTTTGCCTGGGGTGCGGGGCCGGGGCACACGGAAACTTCGCTCCAGCACTTCGAAGGCGACCGCGATGCCGTCCGGCGCCAGGCGGTTTTGTATGCACTGCAAGGGGTTACCGGCTTTCTGCAGAACCGATAAAACATTTCACAATGGTGGGGGTTGGTCTGCGCCATTTCCTGTGCTTTAATACTGTTCAAATATACAGGAAAAGTGCTGTACAGATTCAGCATTTCAAAAATATGCTGCTGGCAACCGGGATGTACCAGCGGCCAGTCAACGAGGGTTTGGATGATGGAAGACAACCGCAAGAAAGCACTCAACGCGGCACTCGGCCAGATTGAGCGTCAATTCGGCAAGGGCGCCGTAATGAAAATGGGCGACCAGCCCCGTGAAGCCATTCCGGCGGTTTCCACCGGTTCGCTGGGCCTGGATGTGGCGCTGGGTATTGGCGGTCTCCCTTATGGCCGTATTTGTGAGATTTACGGCCCTGAAAGCTCCGGTAAAACTACGTTGACTCTGCAAGTGATTGCTGAAGCCCAGAAACAGGGCAAAACCTGTGCTTTCGTGGATGCCGAACACGCGCTGGATCCGGTTTATGCGGAAAAGCTGGGCGTTAATGTGGACGAGTTGCTGGTTTCCCAGCCGGACACCGGTGAACAGGCGCTGGAAATCGCCGACATGCTGGTTCGCTCTAATGCCGTAGACGTCATTGTCGTTGACTCGGTAGCGGCCTTGACTCCGAAAGCGGAAATTGAAGGTGAAATGGGCGACAGCCACGTGGGCCTGCAGGCCCGCCTGATGTCCCAGGCGCTGCGTAAACTGACCAGCAACGTGAAGCACGCCAACTGCCTGATGGTGTTTATCAACCAGATCCGCATGAAGATCGGCGTGATGTTTGGTAGCCCGGAAACCACCACCGGTGGTAACGCCCTGAAGTTCTATTCCTCCGTCCGCCTGGATATCCGCCGCATTGGTGCGGTGAAAGACGGCGACGAAGTGACCGGTAACGAAACCCGCGTGAAAGTGGTGAAGAACAAAGTTTCCCCGCCGTTCAGGCAGGCCGAGTTCCAGATCATGTACGGCAAGGGCATCTATCACATGGCCGAAGTGCTGGACATGGGTGTGAAGGAAGGCTTCGTGGACAAGGCCGGTGCCTGGTACGCCTACAACGGCGACAAGATTGGTCAGGGCAAGGCAAATGCCGCCAAGTTCCTGGAAGAGAACCCTGACATCGCCAATGAAATTGAAACCAATATTCGCGAGAAGCTGATGCCCAAGCCGGTTCAGAAAGAAAAAGAAGAGCCTGCGGAAGCGGACGCCAACGGCGAACTGCTTTAACTTTATGTTGCGGTTTGTTGGCCGCCGGGGATGGTAAAAAGGGAATGCCATGACAGGTCAGAAAATACTCCTGATAGTTGTCCACGCCCCATCCCCGAATACCGAAAAACTAAGAGATGCCGTGGTGGCGGGCGCCCGCCACCCGGATATCGACACCGTTGAGGTGATCGTCAAGGCGTCACTGGACACCACCCCCGACGACGTCCTTTCCTGTGACGCCCTTGTTCTGGGCACCACTGAGAACCTCGGCTACATGGCCGGGCTCACCAAAGATTTCTTCGACCGTTGCTATTACCCCTGCCTGGAACACACTCAGGGGCTGCCGTTCGCGCTGTATATCCGTGCCGGCCACGATGGTACAGGGACCCTTCGCGCCATCGAAAGCATTGCCTCCGGCCTGCGCTGGAAACTGGCCCAGGAGCCGTTGATTTGCCGGGGTGAGTATCAGCCGGCGTTTGAAGAACAATGCCAGAAGCTGGGCCTGTATATGGCCGCCGGCCTCGACGCTGGCGTAATCTGAGAAAACCGCGACAGCCTGCCCCTCAGCCACTACAATGGCAACTCATTGTAATTTCAAACCGAACTTGACGGGATTGCGCCTTGAAGTCATTGCCCCTGCACCAGTTGTATAAAGCCTGCGTTCTCAAAGATCTCCCTTTTAAAACCACTCGGCAACTTGAGCCCCTGGCAGAAATCGTTGGCCAGAATCGTGCCCAGGAAGCCGTGCGGTTTGCGCTGGCCATGCCCCATGGTGGCTACAACGTGTACGCGGTCGGGCGCAACGGGTTGGGCAAGCGCACCATGATGCTCCGGTATCTTGAGCACCATGTGGATACCGACCAGCAAAGCCACGACTGGTGCTACGTGGCCAACTTCGAGGAACCCCGCAACCCGAAGTTGCTGAAGTTGCCGTCCGGCATGGGCACCGAGCTCAAACAGGACATGGAAAAGCTCATGTCGCGCCTGGTGAAAATGATTCCCCAGACTTTCGAGGGCGACAACTTCCTTGAGCGCGCGGAAAACCTGAAAAACGAATACGGCAAAAAGCAGGAAGACGAGCTGGAGAAAGTGGCCGAGCAGGCCAAGCGCAAAAAAGTTCGCTTAACCATCACCACGCCCGGTGGTTACCGGCTGGTGGCGATGAATGGCGAAGAGCCGCATACAGCCGAGACTTTTCAGGAGCTCAGTGACGCAGAGCGAGACAAGTTTGAAGAAGTTATCAATAAACTGGAGAAAAAGCTGCGCCAAGCGGTACGCAAGCTGGCCGACTGGGAGCAGGAATACGCCGAGAAACAGCAGGCACTCAACGAAGAAACGCTGGCAGACATTTCAGGGCACCAGATTGATGACCTGGTGAAAAAGTACAGCGATTTGCCGGATGTGGTCGAGCACCTGGAGGCCATTCGGGGTGACCTGGCGGAGAACCTGGATATTTTTCTGGATGACGACGATGAGCAGACCGCCATTGCCTACGCGTCACTGGACAAGAAAATGCCGCGCCGGTATCTGGTCAATGTCATCGTTCACCAGAAAAACAACGAAGTGCCGGTGGTAGTGGAAGACAATCCCACCTACCACAATCTGTTCGGCTATGTGGAAAACGTGACCTATAAAGGCACCGTATTCACAGATTTCTCACTGATTCGCCCCGGCAGCCTGCACAAGGCCAACGGTGGTTACCTGTTGATGGATGCCATCAAGGTACTGGAGCAGCCGTTTGTCTGGGATGGCCTGAAGCGGGCCTTGCGCTCGAAGTCCATTCAGATCAACTCTCTGGAGCGCGAGCTGACCCTGTCCGGCACCATTTCAGTGGAGCCGGAATCGGTGCCGCTGGATGTCAAAATGGTGCTGTTCGGTGACCGGGAAACCTGGATGTTGTTGCAGGAGTACGATCCGGAGTTCGCCGAGCTGTTCCGGGTAACCGCGGACTTTGAGAACGAAATGTACCGCAGCGACGACAGCCAGTTGCTGTACGCCAAATTCATCGCCAGTCTGGTGGTGGAGAAAGACCTGTTGCATTGCAGCAATAAAGCTGTGGCGCGCATTATTGAGCACAGCGCCCGCATGGCCGAGCATCAGGACCGGCTGTCCCTGCACGCAGCCGACATCGCCAATCTGCTGCGCGAATCGGATTTCTGGGCCCGGCAGGCGGGCGCCAAGCTGATTTCCGACACCCATGTGGAGCGGGCGCTGGAAAGCGCCAAATACCGCAGCAGCCGCATTCGCGACCAGTTCTATGATTCGATCCGTGATGGCACCACGCTGGTCAGTACCTCTGGCACTTGTGTGGGGCAGGTCAATGCCCTGTCCGTTCTGTCCACCGGCGGCTTTGAATTCGGGCTGTCCAACCGGGTAACCGCCACCTGCTATTACGGCGACGGCGGGGTCATCGACATCGAGCGGGATGTCAAACTGGGCGGTAACCTGCATTCCAAGGGCGTGATGATTCTAAGCTCCTGGCTGGCGTCTCACTTTGCCGTAAACGACCCCATGCATTTATCGGCCAGCCTGACGTTCGAGCAAAACTACGGCGAGGTGGACGGCGACAGCGCGTCACTGGCCGAACTGGTGGCACTGGTGTCGTCGTTGTCCGGCGTGCCAGTGCGTCAGGACCTGGCGATTACCGGTTCCTTCAACCAGTTTGGCGACGTTCAGCCGATTGGCGGCGTGAATGAAAAAATCGAGGGCTTTTATGCAACCTGTGAGCTTAAAGACGGTCTTACCGGCTCCCAGGGAGTGATTGTGCCCGACACCAACGTACAGAACCTGATGCTCGACGGCGAGGTGGTGAAAGCGTGCCGTGCTGGTCGGTTCTCGGTGTATCCGGTTGCCAGAGTGGAAGAGGCCATTACACTGTTATTGGGTAAGCCTGCCGGCAAGGCCGACGCCAAGGGTCGCTATCCCAAACAGAGCGTTTTTGGCATTATTCAGCAACGCCTTGAAACAATGCGTGAACACGAACGGCAGGAACACGCCCGGGACGAACACAAAGATCCGTCCATCCACTGACCGGCCCAATAATAAAACGGACAGCCCAACAACAAACGGATAGGAGAGTACCGATCCATGACTGATATCCAGCAGACTGTGTACGTGGTAGAGGACGACGAGGCCGTCCGTGATTCACTGGAACTCTTGCTCAAGTCGGATGGCAAGCCGGTGCAGACCTATGAAAGTGCCAACGCTTTCCTGAAAGATTACTCCGACCAGATGGCCGGCTGTATTGTGCTGGATATCCGTATGCCGGGCATGGACGGGATGGAGCTGCAAAAGAAGCTCAACGACAAGCACTCGATTCTGCCGATCATCTTTGTCACCGGCCACGGCGATGTGCCCATGGCGGTGGATGCCATGAAAGAGGGCGCGGTGGATTTTATTCAGAAGCCCTATCGTGAAGAGGCACTGCTGGAAAAAATCGAAGCCGCGCTTGAACAGGACCGCGAACAGCGCAAAACCCTCGACGAGAAACAGGAAATCATCCGCCGGGTGAAAAGCCTCACGCCCCGCGAGCGCGAGATCATGGACCGGATGATTGCCGGCCAGGCCAATAAGGTGATCGCCATCGAGCTGGAGATCAGCCAGCGCACCGTTGAAATTCACCGTTCGCGGGTGATGCACAAGATGGGCACCCACTCGCTGGCGCACTTGGTGCGTATGGTGCTGTCAGTAAAGGACCTTATCGACTAGCCGGGTGAGTGCCGTCATGATGCTGTCACTTTTTTAACCGGCTCTGTTTCTATGACTGATGTTGTCACCGAAAACCCGGAGGTGACGGTCCTGCTGGTGGACGATAACCCGCAGAACCTGAAAGTCCTCTACGAGACCCTGAAAGACAAAGGTTACCGGCTGTTGATCGCCAACGAAGGCGAAAAAGCGCTGGACCTTGCCCACAGGCACCATCCGGAAGTGATCCTGCTGGATATCATGATGCCGGAAATGGACGGCTATGAGGTATGCGAACGCCTGAAAGCCGATCCGGAAACGGCGGATTCTGCCGTGGTGTTCCTGTCGGCGCTGGATGACCTCCAGGCCAAGGTAAAAGGCTTCTCTTTGGGGGGCGCTGATTATATCTCCAAGCCTTTCGAATCCCAGGAAGTGATTGCCCGGGTGAAGACCCATGCCCGCGTGATTCGCCTCGAGAGGGATATGCAAAGCCGCAATCGCGAGCTACAGGGCGACCAGACCCGCATTCTCAATTCCATCAGCGAAGGCATCTACGGTCTGGATGAAGAAGGCACTATCGAGTTCGCCAACCCGGCGGCGGCACAGATCAGTGGTTGCTCAGCCGAGGAGCTGATCGGCATGAACTTTTTCCAGCTGCACTTTGCCGCCGGTGACGATAAGCCGGATCCTTTGCCGGTGCTGGCGACGTGTCGACAGGGGGTTCCCGAGAGCCAGCGCAACATTCCCATGCTGCGTGCCGACGGTACCGAATTCCCGGCCGAGTATCGCGCCACCCCCAAGCTTGAAGAAGATGAATTGCACGGCGCGGTGGTGGTGTTTCACGACATTACCGCCGAGCTGGAAAACGAACAGGCGCTGGAAGATGCCCGGTCCATGGTGGAGGAGCAGCGTGAGCAGCTGGCCCATACTTCCCGCCTCACCACCATGGGTGAAATGGCCGCCGGCTTTGCCCACGAGGTCAATCAGCCGCTGACTGCCATCACCAATTATGCCCGCGTGTCCAAGCGCATGATGGCCAAGGACGAGCCGGATCTGGACCTTTTGCGCCAGACGCTGGACAAAATCGAGGCGCAATCCCACCGGGCCAGTGAAATTATTCGCCGTATCCGCAAGTTCATGAAAAAACCGGCCACCGGCAAGGAAGCGGTGTCGGTGCCGGCCTTGCTTGAAGATACCCGTCAGTTTGCCGAGGTGGATATGCGCAACAACAAAGGCGGCATTGAGGTGGCGCTCGAAGATGGTGTACCGGATGTGCTGGCCGATCCCATCCAGGTGCAGCAGGTGGCGCTGAACCTGATCCGCAACGCGCTGGAGTCTACTCGCAGTGCCGGCGCCGAGGCGCCGGTGGAGGTCAGTGCCCGGCGTTGCGGTGAACACTGCGTGCGCATCCAGGTGCGTGATCACGGGGTTGGGGTTTCCGAACAGGCCGAAGAAATGCTGTTCCACCCGTTTCATACCACCAAGGAAGATGGCATGGGCATTGGTTTGGCCACCTGCCGTTCGCTGATCCAGGCTCAGGGTGGCGACATTGCATTTGAGCGCCCGGAAGATGGCGGCGCCTGCTTCTATTTCACCCTGCCGGTGGCTGGTGTTCAGGGTGAACCCTGTGCGCTGGATGAGGCCTGAGCGGCCGGCCAGGCCTGTTTCAAAAAAAGTTTCAGGAAAAAATTCTTGAAAACGTTGACATGAGCGGGCGCATCTATATAATGCGCTCTCGTTGTCACCGAGCAATCACACAGAGATAGCTCAGTTCGACTGCGGAGCGGTAGTTCAGTTGGTTAGAATACCGGTCTGTCCCGCCGGGGGTCGCGGGCTCGAGTCCCTCCCGCTCAGCCCTTTATTTCCCTCCCCTTACGCTATTTCAACCTCTTGTTTTTACTCCATTGGCTTCTGCTCCTTGGTCTCGTTGTTCC
>JABXHG010000148.1 GCA_013393545.1 Alteromonadaceae bacterium
CGGAAATCCGAAGGGAGAGTATGTCCCTTCGTTTGCGTGAGGTACGGGACAAGGCAAGGGGAGATTACGGCGACAACTACGACGGCACCGAAAAAATTCCGGAGGTGCTGCCAACGCGGGTGCCAAACCGGCTGGTGACCGGTTCCTCCGGGATCGCCGTGGGTATGGCTACGAATATCCCGCCCCACAACCTGACCGAAGTCATCAACGGCTGCCTGGCGCTGATCGACAACCCGGACCTGACCATCGATGAACTGATGGAATATATTCCGGGCCCGGATTTCCCCACCCAGGGCATCATTAATGGCCGTGCCGGCATCGTGGAAGCCTATCGCACCGGCCGTGGCCGCATTCACATTCGCGCCCGTCATGAAATCGAGCAGGACAAGAAAACCGGCCGTGAATCGATCATCATCACCGAGCTGCCGTACCAGCTCAACAAGGCGCGTTTGATTGAGAAAATCGCCGAGCTGGTAAAAGAGAAGCGTATTGAAGGCATCACCGAGCTGCGTGATGAGTCAAACAAGGAAGGCATCCGGGTGGTGATTGAGCTGCGCCGGAATGAAAACCCGGAAGTGGTAGTCAACAACCTGTTTGCCCATACCCAGCTGCAGACCGTGTTCGGCATCAACATGGTGGCGCTGCTCAATGGCGAGCCGAAGACGCTGAACCTGAAGCAGATGCTGGATGCGTTCCTGCGTCATCGCCGGGAAGTGGTCACCCGCCGGACCATCTACGAGTTGCGCAAGGCTCGCGAGCGTGGCCACATTCTGGAAGGCCTGACCGTCGCCCTGGCCAACATCGATGAAATCATCGAGCTGATTCGCCAGTCCCCATCCGCTGCTGAAGCGAAAGAAAAGCTGATGGACAAGGGCTGGGCTCCGGGCGATGTGCTGGCCATGTTGGAGCGTGCTGGCGAAGACGCCTGCCGTCCGGACGATCTGCCGGAATACTATGGCCTGCGTGGCGGTCTGTATCACCTGTCGCCGGAGCAGGCCCAGGCGATTCTGGACTTGCGTCTGCACCGCCTGACCGGCCTGGAAACTGAAAAGCTCCAGAAAGAATACAAGGATATCATCGAGAAAATCGCGGATTTGCTGGATATCCTGGGCGATCCGGACCGCCTGCTGCAGGTGATTCGCGAAGAGCTGGAAGCCATCGTCAACGATTACGGCGACGAGCGCCTGACCGAAATTACCAGCTCCCAGCGCGACCTGACCGTCGCCGATCTGATCGATGAAGAAGACCTGGTGGTGACCATTTCCCACAACGGTTACGCCAAGACCCAGGCAGTGGAAGACTACCAGGCCCAGCGCCGTGGTGGTCGCGGCAAGGCCGCCACTTCGATGAAAGACGAAGACTTCATTGAGAAGCTGCTGGTGGCCAACTCCCACGACACCATCTTGTGCTTCTCTAACCGGGGCAAAGTGTACTGGTTGCGGGTGTTCGAGATTCCACGGGGCAGCCGTGGCTCCCGGGGCCGGCCGATGGTCAACATCCTGCCGCTGGAAGAGGGTGAGCGTATTACCACCTTCCTGCCGGTCAGGGATTACCCGGAAGACCAGTTTGTGCTGATGGCCACTTCCAATGGTGTGGTCAAGAAAACCCCGCTGCCGAACTTTTCCCGTCCGCGCAGCAGTGGCCTGATTGCCCTGAATCTGGATGACGGCGATACCCTGATCGGCGCCGCCATCACCGATGGCAATGCCGAGATCATGTTGTTCTCCTCCGCCGGTAAAGCCGTGCGCTTTGCCGAGGAGCAGGTGCGCCCGATGAGCCGGACGGCTCGCGGTGTACGCGGCATCAAGATGCCCGAGGGCCATCACGTGGTGTCACTGATTATCCCGCAGGAAGGTGGCGTGTTGCTGACCGCCAGCGAACATGGCTACGGCAAGCGCACTGAGATTGAAGAATTCCCGGCCTACAGTCGTGGCAGTCAGGGCGTTATCGCCATGCAATGCTCCGAGCGTAACGGCAACCTGGTGCGCGCGCTGCAGCTGTTCGACGGCGACCAGATGATGCTGATTTCCGACAAGGGCACGCTGGTGCGTACTGGCACGGATGAAGTCTCCATTCTCAGCCGGAACACCCAGGGCGTGCGCCTGATCCGTCTGGCCCAGGAAGACGAGCGTTTGGTGGGAGTGGAGCGGATTGCCGAATCCGATGACGAAGACGAAGCAGAAGGCGAGGAAAGCGAAGAATGAGCAGGGCGTTTAACTTCTGTGCCGGGCCGGCGACATTGCCGGAAGCCGTGCTGAAACAGGCCCAGTCCGAGATGCTGGACTGGCGGGGCACTGGTATGTCGGTGATGGAAATGAGCCATCGCAGCGATGAATTTGTCAACATCGCTGAAACCGCGGAGCAGGATCTGCGCGAACTGGCCGGCATTTCCGATGACTACGCCGTGCTGTTTATGCAAGGCGGGGCGTCCAGCCAGTTTGCCACCATTCCGCTGAACCTGCTGGGTGACAAGACCTCCGTTGATTACATCAATACCGGTATCTGGTCGAAAAAAGCCATCGCCGAAGCCAAACGTTACGCGGATGTGAATGTAGCGGCCAGTTCCGAGGACAGTGGTTTCACTACCGTTCCGGACCCAGCCGGCTGGAACACCCGCGCCGATGCCGCCTACCTGCATTACACGCCGAACGAAACCATTGGCGGTCTGGAGTATGACTTTGTTCCGGACAGCGGCGATGTGCCCCTGGTGGCGGACATGTCCTCTACCATGCTGTCGCGCCCGGTAGACGTTAACAAATTCGGCCTGATTTACGCCGGCGCCCAGAAAAACATCGGGCCCTCCGGCCTGGTGGTGGTGATCATTCGCAAGGATCTGCTGGGCAAGGCCCGGAAAGAAACGCCGACCATGATGAATTATCAGGTCATCGCCGATAACGGCTCCATGTACAACACCCCGGCGACTTATTCCTGGTACCTGGCCGGGCTGGTGTTCAAGTGGCTGAAAGAGCAGGGCGGCGTTCAGGCCATGGGCGAGATCAACGCCCGCAAGGCCCGTAAGCTGTATGACTTTATTGATGGCAATGACTTCTACGCCAACCCGATTGATCCGCGTTTCCGCTCCTGGATGAACGTACCGTTCACCCTGACGGATGATGCCCTGAACAGCGAGTTCCTCAAAGGGGCGGACGCCCGTGGGCTGCTGAATCTGAAAGGTCACCGCTCGGTAGGTGGCATGCGTGCCAGCATTTACAACGCCATGCCCGAAGAGGGCGTGGACGCGCTGATCGACTACATGGCGACATTTGCGAAGGAGCGTGGCTGATCATGACGGACGAAGCGACCCGTCTGGGGGAATTGCGCGAGGAGATCGACAGCCTCGATCAGCAGATCATGGCGCTGATCAGCAAGCGCGCGGAGTGTGCCCAGGAAGTGGCTCATGTGAAAATGGCTGCTAATCCCGACGAAGATGTGTTCTTCTATCGCCCGGAGCGCGAAGCTCAGGTGCTGCGCCGGATCAAGGAGCAAAACCCCGGACCCTTGCCAGGCGAAGAAATGGCCCGACTTTTCCGGGAGATCATGTCTGCCTGCCTGGCGCTGGAAAAGCCAATGCACATTGCTTTTCTTGGGCCGCTGGGCACCTTTACTCAGGCCGCCGCGCTCAAACATTTTGGTCATTCCGTGGTGAGTGTACCGTTGCCGGCCATTGACGCGGTATTCCGGGAAGTGGAATCCGGCGCTGCTCATTACGGCGTGGTACCGGTGGAGAACTCCACCGAGGGCATGATCAACCACACGCTGGACATGTTCATGTCCTCGCCGCTGAAGATTTGTGGCGAGGTACAGCTGCGCATCCATCATCACCTGCTGGTGAAC
This sequence comes from Alteromonadaceae bacterium, assembly GCA_013393545.1. Next base: position 3,835 of record JABXHG010000148.1, read on the forward strand.
CCGGCTCACGACGGTCAGGAAATTACCCGCATCTATTCCCATCAGCAGTCCTTCGCCCAGTGCCGGAAGTGGCTGGACGCCAATCGCTATGGAGTGGAGCGCATTACCGTTTCCAGCAACGCCGAAGCGGCTCGCCGGGCGGCGGAAGAGCCGGGTACGGCGGCGATTGCCGGCGACATGGCGGCGGAACTGTATGGCCTGGAAAAACTGGCCAACAGCATCGAGGACCGGCCGGACAACACCACCCGGTTCCTTATCATCGGCCGCGAGGAAGTGCCGGCCAGCGGTCACGATAAATCCTCTATCCTGGTATCCATGCGCAACAAGCCCGGCGCGCTTTATCAGTTGCTGGAGCCGTTCCACAAGCACAACATCAGTTTGACCCGCATCGAAACCCGGCCCTCACCCAGCGGTACCTGGGCCTATGTGTTCTACATTGATTTCGAAGGCCACATGGAAGACGACACCGTCCACCGCGTGTTGTCCGAGATTGATGACGAGGCCGTTGAGCTGAAGCGCCTGGGGTCTTACCCGATAGGCGTACTTTAATCCCGAGAGAATCGAATCCGAAGGAGTCTTGTTATGGCAGTGGATTATCAGAGTCTTGCAGTAAAAGGCGTTCAGGCTCTGTCTCCGTATCAGCCGGGTAAGCCCATTGACGAGTTGGCTCGGGAGCTGGGGCTGGACCCGGCGGAGATCATCAAACTGGCCAGTAACGAGAACCCACTGGGCCCCAGCGAGAAAGCGCTGGCAGCGGCCAGAGAAGCGCTGGATTCGATTTGCCTGTATCCGGACGGCAACGGCTTTGATCTGAAACAGGCGCTGGCCAAACGCTTCGGCGTTGAGATGAACCAGCTAACGTTGGGTAATGGTTCCAACGATGTGTTGGAAGTGGTGGCTCGCTGCTTTGCCGATGCGGACAGTGAAATCATCTACTCCCAATACGCGTTTGCCGTGTATCCGCTGGTTACGTTGGCCATCGGCGCCAGGGGTGTGGAGGTTCCAGCGAAAGACTGGGGGCACGATCTGGATGCCATGGCTGAGGCGGTGACTGAGCGCACCAAATTGATTTTCGTGGCCAACCCGAATAACCCCACCGGCACGGTGCACACTGCCGACGCCATCGAAGCCTTTTTGGCTAAAGTGCCCGAGCGGGTTCTGGTAGTACTGGATGAAGCTTACTGTGAATACCTGACCGGCGATGAGTACCCGGATGGCATCAAGCTGCTTGAGCAATACCCGAATCTGATTACCTGCCGTACCTTCTCCAAGGCATGGGGTCTGGCCGGGCTGCGGGTGGGTTACGCCGTCAGTTCGCCGGCCATCGCCGATATTCTCAACCGGGTGCGCCAGCCATTTAACGTGGACTCTCCGGCCCTGGCGGCCGCCACAGCGGTGCTGGGCGATGAAGATTACCTCCAGCGCTCCCGCGAGGTGAACGCGGCGGGCCTGAAGCAGCTGTGCGATGGTTTCGACAACATGGGTCTGGATTATATTCCGTCGGCCGGTAATTTCGTGGCGGTGGAAGTGGGGCCCCAGGCTCTCGGTGTTTATCAGTCCCTGTTGCAGCATGGAGTGATTGTGCGCCCGATTGGCGGCTATGGCATGCCGGAACACCTGCGCGTGTCCGTCGGCCTGGCCAAGGAAAATGAACACTTCCTGGATGTTCTGGCCGAAGCGCTCAGCGCCGGCGGCGAGGAGGGCTGAGGTGGCGCAGGCCGAACCTCTGTTTGCTCGTGTTGGTATCGTCGGGCTTGGCCTGATTGGCGGTTCGCTCGCGGCAGCCATTCGGCAACACCGGCTGGCCAGTGAAGTGGTCGGCTACGACCAGCGTCCGGACGAACTGGCGTTGGGTGTCGACAGTGGTGTGATTGATACCGCCGCCACATCGGTGGAGGAAGCCGTTACCGGCAGTGATCTGGTGGTGTTGGCGGTACCCGTGCGTGCCATGCGCGCGGTGTTGACTGAGATTAAGCCGTTTCTGGGCGAGAAGACGGTTTTGACCGATGTCGGTAGTACCAAGACCAGTTTTGTCCGGGATGTAGAAGCCGTTTTCGGCGAGCTTTCGCCTCATGTGATCCCCGGCCATCCCATTGCCGGTTCCGAGAAAAGCGGCGTGGCTGCGGCCAACGCCGAGCTGTTCGCCAACCACAAGGTGATTCTCACCCCGGCGGACAGCGCCGATGCAAAGGACGTTGCCCGCCTGAAGAAGGTCTGGGAAGGCTGTGGGGCCGCCGTGCTGACCATGTCGGTGGCCTATCACGACGAAGTGCTGGCCGCTACCAGCCACCTGCCGCATCTGATCGCCTTCTCTCTGGTGGACACATTGGCTGGCGAAGACGAGAACATGGATATTTTCCGCTATGCGGCCGGCGGCTTCCGGGATTTCACCCGCATTGCCGCCAGTGATCCGGTGATGTGGCACGACATTTTTCTGTCTAACCGGGACGCGGTTCTGCGGGTGATTGACCACTTTACCAACGATCTTGACGAGCTTCGTAGCGCCATTGCCGAGGGCGATGGCGCTACGTTGCTGCGGGTTTTCAGTCGCGCCAAGGCGGCGCGGGAACACTTTTCAAAAATGCTTTCAGGGCAGGCGTACGTGACTAACAACAGTAACAAGCAGGTGACTTTCCAACTTCAACCCGGTGGCTCAGTGCGCGGAGATATTCGCGTGCCGGGTGACAAGTCCATGTCCCACCGCTCCATTATGCTGGGCGCTCTGGCCGAGGGCATCACCGAAGTGAAAGGCTTTCTGGAAGGGGAAGACAGCCTGGCGACTCTGCAGGCATTCCGTGACATGGGCGTGACCATTGAAGGCCCTGAAAACGGTTTCGTACGCATTCATGGTGTTGGCATGCATGGCTTGCAGGCGCCTCGTGGTCCTCTTTATCTGGGCAACTCGGGCACCGCCATGCGACTGTTCACCGGCCTGCTGGCGGCGCAGCCATTTGATTCCGAGCTGACCGGCGACACCAGTTTGTCCAAGCGCCCCATGGGCCGGGTGGCCGACCCGCTGCGGGCCATGGGCGCCGTGATCGACACGGCCGAGGGCGGCCGGCCGCCCCTGAAAATACGCGGTGGCCAGCCATTGGCGGGTATCCACTACGAAATGCCAGTGGCCAGCGCCCAGGTTAAATCCTGCCTGCTGCTGGCGGGGCTTTATGCTGAGGGCGTCACCTCTGTTACCGAGCCGGCTCCGACCCGTGATCACACCGAACGCATGCTTAAAGGCTTTGGCTACCACGTGCATAGGGATGGCGCCACCGCGAGTGTGACCGGCGGTGGGCAGTTGTCTGCCTGCGCCATCGATGTACCGGCCGACATTTCATCGGCGGCGTTCTTCCTGGTGGCTGCGAGTATCGCGCCGGATTCCGATCTGACCCTGCGTCACGTGGGCATGAACCCGACGCGGATTGGCGTTATCAACATCCTGCGCCAGATGGGGGCCAACATTGAGATCCTCGAAGAGCGTGAAATTGGTGGTGAGCCGGTGGCCGATCTGCGAGTGCGGTCCGCCAACCTGAAGGGCATCGACATTCCCGAAGATCAGGTGCCTCTGGCCATCGACGAATTCCCGGTGCTGTTTGTTGCGGCGGCCTGCGCCGAGGGCCGCACCGTTCTGCGTGGCGCCGAAGAACTGCGGGTGAAGGAAAGTGACCGGATCCAGGTCATGGCCGACGGCCTGGCGGCTTTGGGCGTGGAAACAACTGTGACGCCGGATGGCATTATCATCGATGGCGGTCAGGCAATCGGTGGCGGCACCATTGAGAGCCACGAGGACCATCGTATTTCCATGTCGTTCGCCGTGGCGTCGCTGCGGGCTACCGGCCCGATCCGGGTTAACGATTGCGCCAACGTGGCCACTTCGTTCCCGGGCTTTGTCGAGTTGGCGAAGCAAACGGGCATACAGATTACGGCGGAAGGTTCGGAATCATGAGTGACAACAAGGCACCGGTGATTGCCGTGGATGGCCCCGGCGGGGCAGGCAAGGGCACCATCACCCAGATGCTCGCCCGTGAACTTGGCTGGCACCTGCTCGACAGTGGCGCGCTGTATCGGCTGACCGCTCTGGCCGCGACTCGGCAGGGCGTGGCGCTTGATGATGAATTGGCGCTGGTGGCCGTGGCGGCGGGCCTGGATGTGGCATTTGAGCCGGGTGTGATCGGTGAGCCGGTGCGGGTACTGTTGGACGGCACCGATGTCACCAGTGAAATTCGCACGGAAAGCTGTGGTAACAATGCGTCGCGGGTGGCGGTGATGCAGCCGGTTCGGGATGCGCTGCTGCAGCGCCAGCGGGATTTTCAGAAAGCGCCGGGCCTGGTGGCCGATGGCCGGGACATGGGCACGGTGGTGTTTCCGGAAGCACCGGTAAAAATCTTCCTGACCGCCAGTGCCGAAGAGCGTGCCCGGCGACGTTTTAACCAGTTGAAGGACGCTGGTGCCGATGTTACTATGCAGGATCTTTTAGACGAGATACGGGCACGCGACGAGCGGGACATGAACCGCGCTGCAGCCCCTCTCAAACCGGCGGATGATGCGCAAGTCATTGATTCCACGGGTTTGAGTATAGAAGAGGTGTTTGTCAGGTGTATGGCCGCTGCAGGTCAGGCCTGACTACACCTTTTTGTTGTTGAACTGCCGGAACAGCGCTATTTGCCAGCCCGAGGCTGATTCCGACAATCGTTTACAGAACGTGTTGGTTGCGGCACGGAGTAGACTTTCGTTGATTACCTAGGACACAAAATTAGAGAGGACTTTTCGGGTCTTTTTTAAGAAAACCCAAAAAAAAATTACATTCAGCCCGGGTTCATTTTTTCGGGGACACGATTTTCAGCGCGCAAACACTTGGGCACCCTTTACCCCCGGATGGAATTCCAAGGCGGTATACCCCCCCCCCCATTCCTC
>JABXHG010000149.1 GCA_013393545.1 Alteromonadaceae bacterium
GGCCGCCGCGGTGCCATGTGGCACAGAATAACGCAGAACACGACAAAGGCATGATTGGACCGGGAAACCTGGTCGAAGTGCTGGGCTTTGACCACATTGTGCCGCTTGCCGGGCACGACCTGCCAGTGCAGGCGGACACCCTGGAAACCCTCCGGGAGCTGGAGGGCCTGCAGTTTCTGCATGTGGTCACCACCAAGGGCAAGGGCTTTGCCCCGGCAGAAGCCGATCCGGTGGGTTACCACGCCATCAACAAGATCGAACCGGTACCGGCGAACAAACCGGAACCCCCAAAGCCCTCCACACCACGCCCCAAGTACGCCAATGTGTTCGGCCAATGGTTGTGCGACGTCGCCGAGCAGGACGCCCGGGTAGTGGGTATCACGCCCGCCATGTGCGAGGGCTCGGATCTGGTGGCTTTCGCCAAACGTTTTCCCGAGCGCTATTTCGATGTTGCCATTGCCGAGCAACACGCTGTTACCCTGGCCGCCGGTCTGGCTTGCGACGGCGCGAAACCGGTGGTGGCGATCTACTCCACCTTCCTTCAGCGGGCCTACGACCAGCTGATCCACGATGTGGCCATCCAGAACCTGGACGTGCTGTTTGCCATTGACCGGGCAGGCCTGGTGGGCGAAGACGGCCCCACCCACGCCGGCGCCTTCGACATCAGTTACTTGCGCTGCATTCCTGGCATGGTGGTAATGACGCCCTCGGATGAAAACGAAACCCGTCAGCTGCTGCACACCGGCCTGCAGCACGAAGGGCCGGCGGCCGTGCGCTACCCACGAGGCACCGGCCCGGGCACCGAGATAGAACCAACCCTGGCGGCCCTGCCCCTGGGCAAAGGCCGGCGGGTTCGGGAAGGCAAGCAGGTGGCCATCCTGAATTTCGGCACCCTGCTGCACCCGGCACTGGAGGCAGCCGACAGCCTGAATGCCACGGTCGCCGACATGCGATTCGTGAAACCGTTGGACGAAGCGCTGGTGCGTGAACTGGCCGAGCAGCACGAACTGCTGGTCACCCTGGAAGAAAACGCCATTGCCGGCGGCGCCGGCAGTGCCGTGTGCGAATACCTGAACGCCAACCGGATCAGCTGCCAGGTATTACAACTCGGATTGCCGGACCGGTTCGTCGATCATGGCAAGCACGGTGAGCTGTTAAGTGAGTGCGGGCTGGATGCCGAGGGTATCGGGCAGGCTATTGTGGACCGGCTGGCCAGCATTTAAGCAGAGGAGGCCTCCCCCGCTGGCTGTCTCGATCACCGGATAGCGCCGGGCAAAGTTTAAAGCGGATCATCATCCTGGTGGGTTTCCAGCCAGTGCCCCAGTTTGGCCTGCTTGGTGTTTAGGTAGTGTTCGTTGTGAGGGTTGCGCCCCACATGCAGCGCCACTCGTTCGGCAATCCGGATGCCGTAGCTCTCCAGGGCTTTCACCTTTCGCGGGTTGTTGGTCATCAGCCGCAGCGCTGACACTCCCAAGTGGTCAAGCATGTCCTTGCACATGCTGTAGTCCCGCAAATCCGCCGCGAAGCCCAGGCGTTCGTTGGCTTCCACTGTGTCCGCGCCCTGATCCTGAAGATGGTAGGCCCGGATCTTGTTCAGCAGGCCGATGCCTCGTCCTTCCTGGCGCAGGTACATCAGAATACCGCGCCCCTCCCGGGCAATGCTGCGCAACGCTTCTTCCAGCTGGTAACCGCAATCGCAACGCATGCTGTACAGGGCGTCGCCGGTCAGGCACTCGGAGTGGGTGCGGGCCAGTACCGGCTCACCGCTGGCGATCTCGCCGAGCGTCAGCGCTACATGCTCCTTGCCGGTGTCCGGCTCTTCAAAGCCGTGCATGTCAAACACACCGAAGGGGGTGGGTAAACGGCAGGTTTCAATGTAACGAACAGCCACTGTGGTTCCTCGTGGTTCTGATAATAGGGGCGGCATTCTATCACGGCGAGGGCTCGGATGACGGGGATTACCCCCACCAGTAGCGGATACCCGCTATACCCTGGCCGCCCAGCGCGCGCGCCTGTTGCTCATCGGTTGGCTCCAGCCCGCCCAGGGCGAACACCGGTACAGTGGCGCCAGCAACCAGCTCGGCGAAGGCTTCCCACCCCAATGGCGGGCGCCCCGGATGGCTGGGGGTAGGCTGTACCGAGCCAAGCACGGCATAATCGGCGCCGAGACGCTCGGCATGGCGCAACTGTTCGGCATCGTGGCAGGACACCCCGAGCCAGACATCATCGGCCACCGGGCGTTCTGATAGCCCCTGAGCCTCACGCCAGGGCAAATGCACACCGGCTGCGCCCGGTACCGCCTGCCAGCGCTCGGGGCCGCCATGCACCAGAAGGTCAGTACCCACCTGGTTACACAGCTGCGCCGCATCCCTGGCCAGCGCCAGGTAGTCCTGCTCGGCCATTTCCGGCGCGCGCAATACCATCAACGAGGGAATAGTACGCGCCAGAGCCTGTTTCAGTTCTGCCAGACCGGTTTCCACTGTGCTGATCGGGCCCGACAACGCCAGCCGTCCGGGCAACCGCAACGCACGGATGATTGGCCGGTTGGCAGCCGGGAACTCCCGATCGGACAACTGTTCCGGCGCCCGCCATTCAATAGGCTGGCCTTCCCGACCCTCCGGCTCGCCTTCGGCCCCGGCGGTTTGCCAGACATCCAGAAATACCTGCTTGTCGCCATAGTCGTGGCGAATACCAATCACCGGCTGCAGGCTGTCCAGCGGCACCCGCAAGCCGGTTTCTTCGGCAATTTCCCGCACCAGCGCCTGCTGTACGGTCTCACCCGGCTCCACTTTGCCGCCGGGAAACTCCCGCAGGCCGCCCTGGTGCACGTGATCAGGGCGACGGGCAATCAACACCCGGCCATCACGGATAATAACCGCCACGGCCACGTGAACGTGCTTTACTGCCGGCTCATGCTCTGCCATGTCAGGTACGGTACTCGGCATTGATGGTGACGTACTCGTGGGAGAAATCACAGGTCCACACGGTTTCACGCACAGCGCCGCGTTTCAGGTTGATGGCGATGGTGATTTCCTCTCGATCCATCACCGCCTGGCCGCGGGCTTCAGAGTAATCCTCGGCACGCCCGCCATGGCGAACCAGGCAAACATCGCCGAGATAAATTTCAATGGCTTCCAGATCCAGCTCCGGCACGCCGGCCCGGCCTACGGCGGCCAGAATGCGGCCCCAGTTGGGGTCGGAGGCGAACAGTGCGGTCTTGACCAGCGGCGAATGAGCCACCGTGTAGGCCACATCCAGCGCTTCCTGCTGATTACCGGCACCGGTCACATCAATGGTGACGAACTTGGTGGCACCTTCGCCGTCGCGCACGATGGCGTGGGCAAGATCCAGATACACCTGACGCAGGGCATCCTTGAGTTTGGGCAATTGTGGGCTGTCGGCGGTGATTTCCGGCCCGCCGTATTGGCCGGTGGCCATCAGCATGCAGGCATCGTTGGTGGAGGTATCGCTATCGATGGTAATGCGGTTAAACGATTTCTCGCCCAGTTCCGAAGACAACGCCTGCAACAGCCCCGGCTCGATGCACGCATCGGTGGCGATAAAGCCGAGCATGGTGGCCATGTTCGGGCGAATCATGCCAGCGCCCTTGCTGATGCCGGAAATGGTGACCGTATGCCCACCCACATCCAGCTGTACGGAGGCCCCTTTAGGCCGGGTGTCGGTGGTCATGATGCCGTTGGCGGCTTCCAGCCAACGGTCTTCCCGGGTGTCCGCCAGAGCTTCCGGCACGGCTGAGACAATCTTGTCCACGGGCAGCGCTTCACCAATAACGCCGGTGGAAAACGGCAACACTTCACTAACGCTGGCACCTGCCTGTTCGGCCAGTGCCTGGCAACAGCGCTCAGCGTCCATCATGCCTTGCTGGCCGGTGCCGGCATTGGCGTTGCCGGTATTGATCAACAAATAGCGCGGCGCCGCTTCTGCCAAATGCTGGCGACTCAGAACCACCGGCGCGGCACAAAACTGGTTGCGGGTAAAAATGCCAGCCACACGGGTGTCTTCGGCCAGTTCAAACACTACCAGGTCTTTACGACCCGGCTTTTTGATGCCGGCACTGGCAATACCGATTTTGATGCCGGCTACCGGGAAAAATTCGGGCAAGGTTCCGGGACCTACCGCCATGTTGCTCTCCTTGGGTCGATGCGCCTTGAATAAATGCGTCTGTAAACGACGAAACCCGCAAGCCGCCAGGCTGGGGCGATTTGCGGGTTCCGGTCAGGCTGTGCGGGTGGCGCCGATTCAGGCCACCTTGCCGCAGCATTGTTTGTATTTCTTGCCAGACCCGCAGGGACAGGGTTCGTTGCGGCCCACTTTGCGCTCCTGGCGCACGAAGGTTTCCGGCGTGTCCGACTGGCCCTGCCGGTTTTCGCTGTCCTCGCCTTCAGCCTGATCGGTGGCACTGGCCTGATCATGGCGAAGCTTGGCACGGGCCATTTCCCGCTCCAGCTCTTCCTTGCGGCGACGCTCGATTTCTTCCATCTCTTCCTGGCTCTGCACCCGCACGTGGCAGAGCACGCGGGTAATATCACGCTTCATGGTATCGAGCATGGTCTGGAACAGGTTGAAGGCTTCGCGCTTGTATTCCTGTTTCGGGTTCTTCTGGGCATAGCCGCGCAGGTGAATACCCCGGCGCAGATGGTCCATGTTGGAAAGGTGTTCTTTCCAGAGCGTGTCCAGCACCTGCAGGAACACCTGCTTCTCGAACTTGCGCATGGCCTCGGCGCCGGCAATCTCTTCTTTCGCCTGGTACTCCGCCACAATGGACTCGAGAATCTTTTCGCGCAGGCTTTCTTCGTAAAGCTTGTTGTCCTCTTCCAGCCACTGGCTGATCGGCAATTCGATCGCCATTTCCGACTGCAGATGATTTTCCAGACCCTGCACATCCCACTGCTCGGGCATGCTTTGCGGCGGAATGAAATCACTGACCACGGACTCCACCACATCGGTACGGATGGTGTCGATCATCTCGGAAATGTCTTCCGAAGCCATGACTTCGTTACGCTGCTCGTAGATCACGGTACGCTGGTCGTTGGCCACGTCGTCGTACTCGAGCAGGGTTTTACGCATGTCGAAGTTGCGGCCTTCCACCTTGCGCTGGGACTTTTCGATGGCGTTGGTGACCATGCGGTGCTCGATGGCCTCGCCTTTCTTCATGCCCATGGCCTGCATCAGGTTCTTCACCCGTTCCGGGGCGAAGATACGCATCAGGTTGGCTGCCAGCGACAGGAAGAAACGGGAGGAGCCCGGATCGCCCTGACGACCGGCCCGGCCACGCAGCTGGTTGTCGATCCGGCGAGATTCGTGGCGCTCGGTGCCGATGATGTGCAGGCCGCCCGCGTCCAGCACTTGCTGGTGGCGCTCTTCCCACTCCTGTTTGAGTTTGTTGACCTGCGCCTCGGACGGCTCATCCATCAGTGCCGCTTCGTGCTCCCAGTTACCGCCGAGCACGATATCGGTACCACGGCCGGCCATGTTGGTGGCGATGGTGACGGCACCCGGGCGACCGGCCTGGGCAATAATGTGGGCCTCGGATTCGTGCTGCTTGGCGTTCAGGATCGTGTGATCCATGCGGGCTTTCTTCAGCAGCGCCGACAACACTTCCGACGCGTCCACCGAGGCCGTGCCCACCAACACCGGGCGGCCTTCGCCGGTCACGAACTTGATTTCATCGATGATGGCGTGGAATTTTTCTTCCTGGGTCATGTACACCAGGTCGTTGTAGTCCACCCGCTGGATCGGCTTGTTGGGCGGAATGACCACCACATCCAGGCCGTAAATCTGGCGGAATTCGAAGGCTTCAGTATCGGCGGTGCCGGTCATGCCCGCCAGCTTGTTGTACAGACGGAAGTAATTCTGGAAGGTGGTAGAGGCCAGAGTCTGGCTTTCCGCCTGAATCTTCAGGCCTTCTTTCGCTTCGATCGCCTGGTGCAGTCCTTCGCTCCAACGACGGCCCTGCATGGTACGACCGGTGTGTTCGTCAACAATGACTACCTGGCCACCCTGGACAATGTAATCCACATCTTTGTGGAACAGATGATGGGCGCGCAGGCCTGAATGCACATGGTGCAGCAACGCCAGGTTGGCGGCGGAATACAGGCTTTCACCTTCCTGCAGCAAACCGTCCGCCAGCAGCAGTTCTTCCACTTTCTCGTGGCCGGCTTCAGTCAGTTCCACCTGACGGGATTTCTCATCGATGGTGAAGTCGCCGGAGGCTTCGCCTTCCTCGCTGACTTCGCCTTTTTCCAGGCTGGGGATCAGCTGGTTAATGGCCAGATAGAGTTTGGAGGAATCTTCGGCCGCGCCGGAAATAACCAGCGGGGTACGGGCTTCGTCGATCAGGATGGAGTCCACTTCATCGACAATGGCAAAGTTCAGACCACGCTGAACTTTGTCCTGCATGCTAAAGGCCATGTTGTCACGAAGGTAATCGAAGCCGAATTCGTTGTTGGTGCCGTAGGTAATATCGGCCTGATAGGCCGCCCGCTTTTCTTCCTGCGGCTGGCCGGCGGCAACCACGCCCACCTGCATGCCCAGGAAGCGATACAGCTTGCCCATCCACTCGGCATCACGGCGGGCCAGGTAATCGTTCACGGTAACAACGTGCACACCCTCGCCCGGCAGGGCGTTCAGGTACACCGCTGCGGTTGCCACCAGGGTCTTGCCCTCACCGGTTTTCATTTCGGCAATGCGGCCTTCATGGAGCGTCATGCCGCCAACGAGCTGCACATCATAGTGGCGCATGCCCATCACCCGCCGACTCGCCTCACGCACAGTGGCGAAGGCTTCGGCCATCATCGCTTCGAGCGGGTCGCCGTTCTTCAGGCGCTGACGAAATTCGTCGGTCTTGCCCTGCAACTCGCTGTCCGACAACGCGCCAAAGGTTTCTTCAAGATCGTTGATGCGCGAGACAACTTTCCGCATCCGCTTGATTTCGCGAGCGTTTTTACTGCCGAACATCTTGGTTGCGAGTTTTGAGAACATAGACCACTGCTTCTTCAGTTAAACGGAGGAAGCAGGCATTCTAACCTTATTTAGCGACAGGACAAAAGGTAGGGCAGAGACTGCGGAATCAGCGGCTTGCGCGCCGCATATATTTTTCGGGATCTTCATTGCGGCCGTTGCGGATGACCTCAAAATGCACGTGCGGGCCGGTGGAACGACCGGAGCTGCCCATCAGGGCAATCAGCTGGCCTTTTTCCACCACATCACCGGTGCTCACCTTAAGCGACCGGGCATGGGCGTAGCGAGTCACCAGGCCGTCGCCATGATTGATTTCCACCAGTTTGCCATAGCCGTATCGCTCACCGGCAAAGCTGACCACGCCGCCAGCCACAGAGATAATATCACCACCGTCACGACCGGCCAGGTCAATACCGGCATGCCAGGCGCGTTTGCCGGTAAACGGGTCCGAGCGGTATCCGTAGGGAGAGGATACCCAGCCCCAGGTTACCGGGCGGCCGTCGATATACCGCTGGTTATCCAGGTCCTGCTGGGAAGTCAGTTTATCCAGCACCCGCAGCTGTTTTTCCCGGTTCTGCAGCTGACGCTCCAGCCGGGTGATCATATCGCCCAGTTCCGGTTCGGTGTAGGAGACGCCCAGGGGCGCGAGCTCCACCGGCCCGCCAACCGCCGCCGGCTGCTCAAAGTTGAACTCTTCACCACTCACCAGCCCGGATTCGATGAACTGCTGGCCCAGCGCATCCAGACGCAACATGCGGCCCTGCAGCTGCCCCACTCGCCTGGTCAGGGTGTCGATGCGCTGCTGGACACTCTCGCGCAGATGGGCTACTTCTTCCCGCTGGCGGGACACCTTGCGCTGCCAGTTTTCCAGCTGCTGGTTTTTCTCCTGGCTGACCTGCCAGGCCTCGCCAGCGGCCAGACGGTAGCCCAACCAGCCGGACACCAGGGCCACCAGCAGCAACAGCACTACACCAGCGGCCATCAATCGGGTATTCGAAGATGTCATCACGCAAATAAAACCTTGCCCTTTCGGACGTCAGTACCGATTAAACCGGCAGACAGGTCTGCTATCCTTGCAGTGAATGCACTCCGCATTGCACCCTGATCAGAAATAAACCGCGATTTTAACCAAATTGTCATTAAATCGTCGAGAAACATCGACCATGCACGAAAAAAACCGACAGCAACCCGTGTTCAGCGACCAGGGCAACACCACTGCAAAGCTCAGGGAGTTGATGGCCAGGGCCCAGGTTCACCAGAGCGCCGAGCAAACGGTGATGGAGGCCCTGCCCGAGGAACTGGCCCCCGGCACCCGTTTTGTCAGCTGCCAGGACGGCGAATTGGTGCTGGCCACGGATACTGCCAGCAAGGCCACGCGACTGCGCTTTCGCCAGCATGAGATCATGGAAGCGCTACGCGAACACGAGCTGTTCCGGTTTGTCTGGAAGCTGCGGGTCAAGGTCAGCCCCGCGCGTTACCGTGCACGCCGGGAAACAGTGAAAACACCCCTTACCAAAGAAAATGCCCGGCTCCTCAAAGAGGAGGCCGGGCACACGAAGGATAAAGCACTACCCCAGGTTCCCCAAAAACTCCCCAGCCAAGTCCCGGCGTAAAACGACCCGACCTAAGCCGGAACAGCCCGAACGGGGTCCAAGTTAGCAACGGGGTGCGGTGGCTCGGC
>JABXHG010000015.1 GCA_013393545.1 Alteromonadaceae bacterium
AACACCCTCCGGCAAACTGCCGCCAGTGTTGCCCATTGTTCTCTATAATGGTGATAAAAAGTGGTCCGCCGCCCGGAACGTTGAGTCGCTGATCGAAACAATCCCCGGCGGTCTTGAGCAATATCGCCCCCAGCTTCATTACTTGTTACTTGATGAAGGGGCGATTGTCCATTCTGCGGATTGGCCGGGCGAAGCCCGCAACCTGGTCGCGGGCCTCTTCCGTCTGGAGCATAATTGTGATGAACAGGATATGCTCGATGTTCTGGGTCGTCTGGTAGAATGGTTGAAGGTGCCAGAGCAAACCGCCTTGCGCAGAGCATTTGTGGTTTGGATTCGAAGAGTATTGCTGCCAAACCAGGCACCCGGTATGGAGTTGCCGGAGTTCAATAACCTACATGACTTGCATGAGGTGCATGATATGTTGTCTGAACGTATCAAAAAATGGCCGGATCGCTGGCTTGAAGAGGGCAGGCAAGAGGGCAAGGAAGAAGGCGAACTTGAGGCCCGGCGAGAAATCGCCAGAAACCTGATCAAGCGGACCGGCATGAGCAATCAGTCCATTTCAGAAATTGCCAATCTTCCCGCTGAGGAAATCGCTGCGCTACGGGCTGAATGTCAGCACTGAGGGATAAAGCCGGAGGTGCAAACCCCCTGCTGCAGGGTGTGACCGTGGGTGGCCACAAACTGAGTGATCAGCAGATTGCCGTTAATCAGGGAAACGCCTGGAAATCATTGTTTGAGATGGTTAATGAACCGCTTTGTCCGCAGCTGCATGGATGAGCGGGTTGTGAGGATTATGAAAGAGTAGCTCGCCAGCACCTCACCCATGCTCCAGAGCTCCACCTCATCCGGGTTGAGTTTCTTTGCTCTTCAATCCATCCCTCCTCGCCGATGCTCATAATAGCGCCCGGTGGCGCAGTCTTTCCCACGCATGAATTTGCGGCGCACGCTGCATGAGATCTCGTGGTAGAGGGTTGGGCTGAAACGGTGACCAGTTCCGCTTTGGCTTTGGTCATGGTGGGGGCCTTGTCTTCCGTGACTGTTGACGGGCTCAGATAATGCATCAATCATTAGAATCTGTATAGTTATACAGTGTTTGTTGCCGGATAGAACTGCTAGTAAATGTTATTAGTTGGGGTGTTCCACTCAGTGGTATGGTTTGCGTATGATAAGGATCTTCAGGACGAAAACGTTTTATCGATGGATGCGGAAAAATGGAGTGAGCGATGATGACCTCCGCCAGGCGGTGATGGAAATGAATGAAGGTCTGATTGATGCGGATCTTGGTGGTGGAGTGTTCAAGAAAAGAATTGCATCGCACAGTCATGGCAAGAGAGGTGGTTCGAGAACGCTTGTTGCCACCAACCTGGGTGACCGTTGGTTCTTTGTGTTTGGGTTTGCCAAGAACGAACGTTCAAACCTGTCGGCCAGGGAATTACGAGCACTAAAGGCGTTGGCAGCAGATTTGTTGCAGTATCCAGAACAGGAGCTGCAGAAAGCTCAACTAAGCAAAGTGTTGAAAGAGGTTACTTATGGCAACCACTGACAGAGGCAGCCGGCTGTTGAATGAAATTCGAGAGACTGCACTGGATCTTCATGCCGCTGGGCTTATTAATAAACAGCGACTCGGCGAGTACGAAGAGCTGTGTCGCACTGACAGTAGAGAGCTCCCGCCGGAAGAAATCCGGAATATTCGCAGCCAGACCTGCATGAGTCAGGCTGTATTTGCTGCCATTCTTAACGTGAGCGCTTCAACAGTTCAAAAGTGGGAAACGGGTGAGAAAAAGCCTGCAGGAGCATCGCTCAAATTGTTGAATCTTGTGAGAAGAAAGGGCATCGAGATCTTGTATTTATGACCTACATGACTTGCACGAGGTGCACTCGGAATGCGGGGCATAGAAACCCCGCACTGGTACGGATTTTGGCTCAGAGCCCGGTTTCCTGAAGCCGCTTCACCAGGTTCTTCACTTCACCGATATCACTCACCAGATGGCGAATGGAGTCCCTGGCGGCTTTCACGGTTCGGGTCACGGCCTGGCCGTTGGTGTTGGCCTGGGAAGTCTCCACGGTGATCTCATCGGAGGCGGCGGACTGTTCGTTGGCCGCATCGCTCACGTTTTCGGAAATCCGGGTTACCTGACTGGCGTCGGTGCCGGCATCGCTAACGGGTCATCCAGCTCTCCACGGGTGCGTTGCACCAGGGTGTTTCGACATTGGATCACCCGTCCTCGGGCTTCAGCCAAACTGGCGGTTCAGCCAGGCATTAATATCATCGGACTCATACATCCACTGCCGGTTGCCCAGATCATCGGTGATCAGCAGGCAGGGGACCTTCACACGGCCGCCGCCGTTTTCCAGTTCTTCACGGTGTTTGGGGTCGTGCTGGGCATCACGCAGTTCGATGTTCAGCCCCAACCGGGCCATTTCCTTGCGCACTTTTACGCAAAAAGGGCAGGCGCGGAATTGATACAGCGCCAGATTGGCGGCTTGTTTGTCGACTTCGGCCTGCTGCTCCGGCGTGCGGTTTACTTCCGCTTTCGGGGTGAAAAGCTTTTCGGAAAGCAGCATGAATGGCGTGAGAACCAGCCGGAGCAGGCGAAAGAAGGCTCGAATAATCGGTCGCATAGTGGTACCTGTGTTTGAATGGGGCATGAATTAAGTGGGCGTAAGGTACCATAACGACCACCAGCCGCTAAGCCTCTGTGCTGACAGCCCTTGAGGTCTATCAGGCTTGATTCGTTATAAAGTCTGCACGTAGGCGGCGAGTTTCCGAATGTCTTCTTTGGACAACGGCTCGGCAATGCCAATCATCGGCGAATCGTCATCGCCCGGTTCCATATCCTTGAAGCGCAGCAGAGCTTCTCTGACATAACGGGCAGGTTGGCCGGCCAGGCGTGGCATGTCCTGGAAGCCCTCCGCAGCGCGGCCATGGCAGGCCTGGCAGCGCCGTGTGTATATTGGCTCACCGGCGGCGGCCAGTGCCGGGTCTTCCGCCTCGCGGGATTTGGCTTCCTGCTGGCTGTAATAGATGGCCACGTTAATACGCTCTTCCAGCGTTAGTGTCTGGGCCAGCTTGGTCATCACATAATGTTCGCGGGTGCCGTCACCAAACTTTTCAAACTGTTTGAACAGGTAAAGCGGGTGCTGGTCGGCCAGGTTTGGGATATAGGTGCGTTTGCTGTTGCCGTCTTCACCGTGGCAATAGCCGCAAAAGCGAATGCGGGTGTGGCCATCCTTGTAAGCCTGCTCGCGTAATTCGTCGTCGGCCATAATGGCCTCAACCTGTTGAATTGCATTGTAAACAGACTGGGCAAGCACCGCCGGCGAAGCCGCCAGAGCCAACGCAATTATCAGAGTTTTCGTCCAGAAATTTCGACGCATAAGTATCCTGCCACTTTGGAAAGCCTAAATGGTAAACCGCCGCTCCCGGGCGATTCTTGCGAAAGATCAATAAATTCTGCATTCAAAAATAAGTTATGCTGAGGGGAAGTCAAACGGAATAAGGAACATCCATGAAACTACGTTTTCTCGGCGGCACCGGCACGGTGACCGGCTCCCGTTACCTGCTCTCCGACGACAAACACCGCCTGCTGGTGGATTGTGGCATGTACCAGGGCGTGAAAACCCTGCGCCGGCGCAATTGGGCGAAGTTTCCGGTGGAGCCTTCCAGCGTTAACGCAGTGGTGCTCACCCATGCCCACATTGACCACTCCGGTTACTTGCCGGCGCTGGTGAAAAACGGCTTCAAGGGCAAAATCTACTGCACCAAAGCCACCCACGAGCTGTGCAAAGTGCTGCTGCCGGATGCCGGTTACCTGCAGGAAGAAGACGCCAAATACGCGGCCAGAAAAAAGTTTTCCAAACACGAGCACCCGGAGCCGCTGTTCACCGAGAAAGACGCGCGGGAAGCGCTCAAGCATTTCGAATCGCTGCATTACCATGAAACCTTTGAGCCAGTAAAAGGCTTTGAAGTGCAGTTCACCCCCGCCGGCCACATTCTCGGCTCCGCCTGCGTGCACGTGCGTCACAAAAGCTCCGCCCGAACCGTGGTGTTCAGCGGCGACGTAGGCCGGCAGACCGACCTGATCATGCGCCCGCCCGAGCCGCTCCAGAGCGCCGACGTACTGGTGTGCGAATCCACCTACGGCGACCGCACTCACGGCGAAACCGATCCCGAAACCGCGATTGCCGATATCATCACCCGCACCGCCGGCCGTGGTGGCCTTACGCTGATGCCCGCCTTTGCCGTGGGCCGCGCGCAAATGCTGTTGTATGTGGTACACAAGCTCATGGGCGAAGGGCGTATTCCAAAATTGCCCGTGTACCTGAACAGCCCCATGGCCATCCGCGCCACGGAAATCTTCTGCAAGCACCATAAAGAGCACAGGCTCAACAACGCCCAGTGCGAGCTGATCGACCACAAAACCAATTTCGTGCGCACGGTGGATGAGTCCATCGAGCTGGGCATGGTGCGTTACCCGTGCATCATTATTTCAGCCAGTGGTATGGCCTCCGGCGGCCGGGTACTGCACCACCTGAAAACGCTGCTACCCAACCAGCGTAACAGCGTGGTTTTCGCCGGCTTCCAGGCCCCCGGCACCCGTGGCGATGCGCTGGTGAATGGCGCCGAAAAAGTGAAAATCCATGGCGAATACTGGCCGGTGAAAGCCGAAATCCACAACCTCGACTCAATGAGTGCCCACGGCGATTACAACGAAATTCTGGACTGGTTGGGGCAGGGTAGTCTGAACCCTGAAAAGGTTTACATCACCCACGGTGAACCGGTGGCCAGCGACACCATGCGCAAGCGCATACAGGAACGCTTTGGCTGGAATGCCGAGGTGCCGGAGCTGTTCGAAGAAGTGGAAATCTAGTTCACTTTAAAATTTCGATGACTTTGCCAATTAAGGCGCTTGCCGCCGCTGGTTGGAGTAATCCGACTTCTTTCAGGATAATTGAATCATTCGCAGTGAAAAGCTTTGATGGACGGGCATAGCTGGTGCGGTGCAACGAACCAACCTGAAAATCTGATGCGGTAATCTCAAGTGCCAGGGAGTCATACGGTTTGCTGGTGACCTGGCAGAGTATGAAATCTCCCTTTTCTGCTGGGGCCAACACTATTGCTGGTCTCAGCTTGTAGTGAGTCAGATCAGAAAATGGGAATCTGATCAGGACGACACTTCCTTTTTTAAGTGCTTCCATGCCTCTTCCTCTTCCGGGTTTAGCCATTCTTCCGCGAGTGCAGACTCCGCCGCATTCAACAACTCACTCTGGCTCTCGTCACTTTCCAACAAGGTGATGAGTACTCGCCTTGAGCCTTTTATGGCAACTTTCTCGAGCCACTGAATGTGGCCGTGTTCATCAATTACCGCTTCTACTGTTTGAAGCATCTTCTCCTCCTCGGCCAATAAGCAGCCTCCCGAGTATTGTGGCATCCGTTATCTGTGCCGGCAATGCAATTCATGGGCCCGAAAATGACAAGCATTCCCAAAGCTGAAATAATAGGGGCATTCAATAAGCAGCCTACTGGATCCGGAGTCACCAATGCTAACAGCCCGAATCGCCCGAATTATTTTTCCCGGCTTGGCATTGGCCACAGCCTCCGCCCATGCCGATACGTTCAACCTCTCCTGGGATAACGATTTGCTGATCGGCCTGGATGAGGGCTACACCAACGGCGTTCGGCTGTCCTATCTGACCTCGCCGGCGAGCAACGAAAGCTCACGGTCTGCGAAAGTGGCTCGCCAGGCGGCAAATGCCTTCTCTGCCTGGCCCGGTATTCATCACAGCGAACAGGAGCAGGCGGTGGCTGTCAGTCTCCGGCAACTCATGGTTACCCCAGAAGACATCAGCCGCGAGCAGCCCAGCGAGAACGATCTGCCCTACGCCGGCTATTTGTCACTCAGCAGCACGCTCTGGAGCTGGGGAGGGGATACAATCACCGGCTATGGTGCCCACGTTGGCGTGGTGGGGCCGGAAAGCGGCGCAGAAGCCTCGCAAAAATGGGTACACAAGCTCACCGGCAGTGAAGAGCCGAAAGGCTGGGACCACCAGCTGGGCACGGATGTGGTGGGTGGTATTCAGGCCACCCACGCCCGAAAACTCTGGCAGCGCGGCGAAAAAGGCGAGTTGGAACAACAGCTTTCATGGGTGGGGGCCGGCATGCTTTCCAGTTTCCGCAGCCATGGCCGTATCGGAGGCGTTTGGCGAATAGGCCGGTACCTGCCGGCGAATTTCATACCGGATTACGCCGGCACCTCCAGCACCATTGGTATTCCCGCCGCTGTCAACGGAGCGGGGCAGGGGTGGTCTGTCTTCCTCGGCCTGGGTGTGGAGTATGTTGCCTATTCCTACCTGGAAGAAAACGCCGGGCCCTATCAATTCAAACAAAGCCCATGGTTGCTGCAGGCCGGTCTTGGCGCCACGTGGCAGTGGCAAAATCTGCAAACCGCTTTCATCCTGCGTGCCACCACTGGCGAAGAAGAATCCAACAAGGACGATTTCAGCTTCGGAACCCTGTCGCTCACCTGGACATACTAAGTCTGGCTCTAAAATCTGTTAAAATGGCTTCAAATGTCATAGCCAGGAAGCCAGCATGCACTACAGCACCCTTCTCCCGGAACTGATTAAAATCGCCGACGAGGCCAGTGAAAGAGTACTGCACATTTATCAGTCCGATTTCAAAGTGCATTTCAAGGAAGATAAAAGCCCCATAACAGCGGCAGATCTGGCTGCCAACGAAATCATCGTAAAAGGCCTGCGCCGTATTGCCCGGGATATCCCCATAGTCTCCGAGGAAAGCTCGGAAGCCCCCTGGGAGGAACGCAAACACTGGCGCCGGTTTTGGCTGGTTGACCCCATCGACGGCACCAAAGACTTCACCCAGCGCTCCGGCGAATTCACCATCAACATTGCCATGATAGAAGACGGCGACCCGGTGATGGGTGTGGTGGCCGCGCCTGCGTTAAAAGAAGTGTACTGGGGCGTGCAAGGCGAGGGTGCCCACAAGCGTGACCGCACCGGCCGTACACACAATATTCGGGTGGCCGAGCCCCGCGACAGCCTGCGCGTGGTGGCCAGCAAAAACCACCTGAATGAAGAAACCCGAGCCTTCATCGCGAAACTTGGCCCTCATGAAACAGTACAAGCGGGCAGCTCCCTGAAATTCTGCCGCCTGGCCGAAGGCCATGCCGACATCTACCCGCGCATGAGCCCCACCAGTGAATGGGACACCGCCGCCGCCCATGCAGTACTGCTGGCTGCGGGCGGCAAAGTGCAAACCACAGACGGCAAGCCCTTGAAATACGGCAAAGAGAATATACTGAATCCGTCTTTTATTGCTGCCGGAAACTGGTATTTTTAAGCGCATGACATGGTACGCACTGCAACACAAGCCCTCACAGGGTGACCGTGCGGTACACAACCTCCAGAACCAGGAAGTGCCGTGCTTTTACCCGAAAATCGAGGTGGAAAAAATTCGCGGGGGCAAACGGCAGAAGCGCCTGGAGCCCCTGTTTCCAGGGTATGTTTTTGTAAACACTGAACCAATCAACCCGGTGTGGACCAAACTTCGCTCCACCTTCGGTGTGTTGCGTGTGGTGAGTTTTGCTGGCAAGCCGGCCGCCGTGGATGACGCAGTCATCGAGCAAATCAAGGCCAGCATGGAAAAAGTGGCGGCCCTGGGTGGCATCAAAAAAGGCCAGAAAGTTGAACTGGAAGATGGCCCCTTCAAGGGGATCAATGCGATTTTCCAGGCCTATGATGGTGAAGAGCGTGCCATTGTGCTCATTACCTTTATGCAGAAGCAACAAACCGTTAAAGTTCCGATTCGTGCCATTAAACCCTGACAGGCCTTCGCTTCATGAGATGGGGGCAGAAAAATAAACACAGCTACTGCCGGAATACACCGAGAAATGGCCGGTGGGGCGGTAGCGTGTAACGACCAAAGGAAACAACAGGCAAAAGGAAAGGCCAATGACAAGCACAGTCAACATCCAACACCACGGCGCCAAAACCGGCGTAACCGGCTCCTGCCACCAGTTGCACATCAACGCCGAAAACAGCCTGCTCATAGATTGCGGCCTGTTTCAGGGCCAGGAAGCCGGCAACACGCGCAACACCCAGAAAATCGACTTCAACACCGAAGGCATTCAGGCCCTCATTGCCACCCACGTACACATAGACCACGTGGGCCGCATACCCTGGCTACTGGCCGCCGGCTACACCGGGCCTATCATCTGCTCCCGCCCCTCGGCCAGACTGCTGCCCCTGGTATTGGAAGACGCCTTCAAACTCGGTATAAGCCGCGACAGGCAACTCGTCGAAAGCTATCTGGCCACCATCAAAAAACGCCTGCTGCCATTACCCTACAACCAATGGCACACCGTAATAGACACCCCGGAAAACAAGGTAAACATACGCCTGCAACGGGCCGGCCACATACTCGGCTCCGCCTATGTGGAGGTAGACCACAACGACACCCGCATTGTATTCAGCGGCGACCTGGGCGCCAGCCATACACCGTTATTGCCAGCACCAGAATCGCCTGAAAGAGCCGACGTACTGGTGCTGGAAAGCACCTACGGCGACCGCAACCACGAAAGCCGGGAAGACCGAAAACATCGGCTGAAAGCCGCCATCGATCGCGCCCTGCAAAACCAGGGCACCGTACTTATCCCCGCGTTTAGCATTGGCCGAACGCAAGAGTTGCTGTACGAACTGGAAGACATCGCTAGCGACGAACTGCCAGTGATACTGGATTCGCCATTGGCGCAAAAATTCACCGCCGCCTATCGTGAACTGCAACCCTACTGGGACGAAGAAGCTCATGCCCGGCTGCAACAGGGCCGCAAACCACTGGCCTTCGACACCCTGTTAACCGTGGAAGGCCACCACGAACACCTGAAAATGGTCCACCACCTGGCCCGCAGCGCCCGCCCGGCCATCGTGATTGCCGGCAGCGGCATGTGTAACGCCGGGCGCATTGTCAACTACCTTAAAGCCATGCTGGGCGATGAAAGGCACGATGTGCTGTTTGTGGGCTACCAGGCCGAAGGTACGCCCGGGCGCGACATACAACGCTACGGCCCCGATAACGGCTACGTGTGGCTGGATGACGAGAAACACACCATCCGCGCGAAAGTTGAGACCATTGGTGGTTACTCTGCCCATGCGGACCAGCGGGGGTTGGTGGAGTTTGTGAGGGGGATGAAGCACAGGCCGCAAGACATACGGTTGGTGCATGGTGAAGAGCACGCCAAGCAAGCCCTGCGAGCTACCATCACAGCCTGAGCTTGTTGTGTGAAATGGCCGAAAGAAAAGGTGCGGATCGCAAGTTTTTTTGAATTGCCGCCATCGGAAACAGGCTTTTCTGGCTTTCTCAAAAATTTCCGGTCGAGATCTATTTCCAGCTTTGGAAACCCCAGAAGCTCATTTCCAGCAATGTAAAAGCCATTTCCACGGAAAGTCCCCGTTTACAACTGATTCTCAGTTTCCAGCACCGGAATACACGTTCCCAGACTCAGAAAGCCGATTTCCAAGTTCGGAAATCGAAGAGTTCAGCTTTAATCCAATTCAAGTTCATCAGGCATCCAAATGAAGCTGTTAGTTACCGGTGGAGCGGGCTTCATAGGCTCCGCCGTCATCCGCCACATCATTCAGAACACCCAAGACGAAGTGGTCAACCTCGACAAACTCACCTACGCCGGCAACCTTGAAAGCCTGGCGGAAGTGAGCGACAGCGAACGCTACGCTTTCGAGCAGGTCGACATCTGCAACCGTGCGGAAGTAGACCGCGTCCTGGCCCAACACCAGCCAGATGCCATTATGCACCTGGCCGCCGAAAGCCATGTAGACCGCTCCATCGACGGCCCGGCAGACTTTATCGAAACCAACATCGTAGGCACCTACACCCTGCTGGAAGCCACCCGCCAATACTGGCAGGCACTGGAAAGCGACAAAAAAGCCAACTTCCGCTTCCACCACATAAGCACAGACGAAGTCTACGGCGACCTCCCGCATCCTGACGATTGCTCCCAGGAGGAGACGGTTCACCCCTCTCCCCTGGAGGGAGAGGGGCAGGGGGAGAGGGGGAATAACTCTGAACTCCCAATGTTCACAGAAAACACAGCCTACGCCCCAAGCAGCCCATATTCAGCCAGCAAAGCCAGCTCAGACCACCTAGTTCGCGCCTGGCTACGCACCTACGGCCTGCCAACCCTGGTAACCAACTGCAGCAACAACTACGGCCCCTACCACTTCCCGGAAAAGCTTATCCCGTTGATGATCCTCAACGCCCTGGAAGGCAAGCCACTCCCGGTATACGGCAAAGGCGACCAAATCCGCGACTGGCTCTACGTAGAAGACCACGCCCGCGCGCTCTACAAGGTGGTCACGGAAGGCAAACCCGGCGAAACCTACAACATCGGTGGCCACAACGAAAAACAGAACATCGACGTAGTACACACCCTGTGCGACATCCTTCAGGAACTGCGCCCACAGCAAGCCAGTTACCGTGACCTGATAACCACTGTAAAAGATCGCCCGGGCCACGACAGGCGCTACGCCATAGACGCCAGCAAAATCCAGAAAGAACTGGGCTGGGCCCCGGAAGAAACCTTCGAAACCGGCATTCGCAAGACCGTACAGTGGTACCTAAACAACCTCGCCTGGTGCCAGCGTGTACAAGACGGCAGCTACCAAAGAGAGCGCCTGGGCCAAACAGGCTAGGCCGGGGTCAGACCCCGAATTGGGGTCTGACCCCATTTAAGACCGGAACTCCCAGCAGCAGATATCTTCAAGGAGTATAAGTGAAAGGCATCATACTAGCCGGCGGCTCCGGCACCCGCCTGTACCCCATAACACTCGGCACCTCCAAACAACTCCTGCCGGTGTACGACAAACCCATGATCTACTACCCGCTCTCTGTACTCATGCTGGCGGGCATCCGGGACATCCTCATTATCACCACCCCGGAAGATCAGGCCGGTTTCAAACGCGCATTGGGTAACGGCGAACAGTTTGGCGTTAACTTCAGCTACGAAATACAGCCAACTCCGGACGGCCTCGCCCAAGCCTTCATCATCGGCGAAGAGTTCATTGGTAACGACAGCGTGTGCCTGGTGCTGGGCGACAACATTTTCTACGGCCAGGGCTTCACCCAAGCTGAAACAAGCCGCCCAACGTACAGAGGGTGCCACCGTATTCGGCTACCAGGTAAAAGACCCGGAACGCTTCGGCGTGGTCGAGTTTGACGAAAACAAACGCGCCATCTCCATCGAAGAAAAGCCAGAACACCCAAAATCACACTTTGCAGTGACCGGCCTCTACTTCTACGACAACAGCGTGGTAGACATCGCGAAACAGGTAAAACCCAGCCATCGGGGTGAGCTGGAAATAACCTGCGTAAATCGGGCCTATCTGGAACAAGGGAAGCTGAACGTAGAGTTGCTGGGCCGGGGTTTCGCCTGGCTGGACACCGGCACCCACGAAAGCCTGCTGGAAGCCGCGCAGTTTGTAGAAACCATCGAAAAACGTCAGGGCTACAAAATCGCGTGTCTGGAAGAAATCGCTTACAATCAGAGGTGGTTAACTAGGGAACAGCTGCTGGCTCAGGCTGAAGAGCTCAGAAAAAATGGCTACGGAAACTACCTCAGCGACCTGGCAAACGAATAGCAGGGCACGGCAACGATTATGGAACAGCGCAACTTGCTCCAAACCGCGAAAACTGAAGATCCAGAAAAAGCGTTGGACTACTGGTGTGTGGACATCGAACAAGACAGCTTTTACCAGCCCATACTCAAAAGCAGGGCGTTTAAGCGGCTAAGGGGTGTCTCATTCCTGGGTGCACTGGATTACGCTGTAGGACACAAACAAAAGCAAACTGGCAGCCGCGCCGAGCACTCTCTGAACGTAGCCGCGCTCGCTAACTTCGTTGCCACTCGCCGCCAATACACACCGGAACTGAAAAAGCACCTGATCGTAGCCGGGCTGTTGCATGACATAGGCCATCCACCGTTATCCCACAGCGCAGAGCCCTTCATCAAAAAGCACATAGGTTACGGCCATCATCACGCCGGCGAAAAAATTCTGAAAGGGCAGCACGAACTGGGTAGGGCGCTCAACAAATGGCTGAGGCAAAACACTGATCTCACGTTCCTGATCAGCCTGATAGACCAGAACGCCTTGGATATCGATGGCGGAGACCTGTTCAGCACCTCCATAAACATCGATACAATTGAAGGCATAACGCGCAGCCATCAACTCATTAACCGGATGAGCGAAACAAGCCTCAGCCGTAAACGGATTGAAATAGCGGCCGCTTCGTTTCTGCCAGAAGTTAATAACCCCTGGCCCAAACTCGATCAGTTCTGGAAAATGAAGCATCAGGTATATGCCAACCTGATTACCAGCCAACGCGGACTAGTGGCCGACAAACTCTCACAGCTCTATTTTCAGTACGAAAACAAGAGTCTGTCAGAGCGGGATATCTTCACCTCTGAAGCGCAATGGAAAAAACGTTACGCCACCTTATTTCATGGGCTGACGAGCATCAAAAAACAGAGCCTGAGCATCAAGTGGATGTCTGGCGAGCAGGTAAGCTACACCAGCCGCTGCTACTATCTTGATGAAAACCAGAGTGATTTCACTCGCTACCAGTGCACAAAAAACGTGAAAACCACGTTGCTGCCTGAATGTGCCAGAGATAACCAGCAGCTCCAGTTTTCAATCATCAAATAACAAGCACGGATGCCCACAGTGTATAAAGACGTATTGGCAGAATTCCCCGTACTAGAAGAAGCAAACCGCTTCACCGCACAAAAGTTAATCGAAATCCGAAAGGCCCTGGCCTCAGAGCTACAAGACAGCCCTCATAACGACAAGATCACCATAGTAACTGTTGGCTCCTACGGCAGGGGCGAAGCGTCTGAGTCTTCCGATTTGGATTTGTACATCCTTTTCGATTCAGACCGGGATGCGCAAGATGTCATTGGCACCGAGTTGAATAACATCAAGGGAATTCTGGACAACCTCGTGCCTAATGAAACGGGCAGCACAGGCACCTTTGGCTCAGACGTGTGTATTCGTTTTACAAATACCTGAATCAGTGACTTCGCTCGCCAATATACCCGTCAAGCCCACCTCTGCGCCAACAAGAGGCGATAACTGGGTGAGATTCTGACTTTGAGGTCAGGAAGCAAAGAGCGGGAGCAACCGATGGTCCGATATTGGTTGATAAATGACCAGCATGCATTGTTTAGACAATAGCGGGCTGTCCCGGCAGAGGATTCCGGGAGGATTGTTTTTTGCCAGTGGCTGAGTTGGCCTATCCGGCGGAAGCAAGGCCCCGATAAAGATCTCGGTAAACCGCAAAGCCTGGGCAGTGCCGGCCAAATCGCAGGATCCACTGCCGGCCACTGTGCACCAGCCGGCAGGCCATGGTCATGATTTCCTGCATCACGGTTCTCAGGCGGCGACGTTTGGCCGGATGGCGAACCGGCGCATCCGGGCCAGTCAGTCGCAGGCCCATCCAGCGCAACACGTTGTAAC
>JABXHG010000150.1 GCA_013393545.1 Alteromonadaceae bacterium
GCGCATGAGTCTTCGATGGTGTTCTGCAGGTCGGCGCCGTCTTCTTCGTGCACTTCCTACGCGGTGACCGGCGGATTGAAGGCCCAGATCAGGCGAATGACTGCGGTGCCGCCACGCAGCGTGTGCTGGTCGTGTTGGTCGAGTGCGTACAGGGTACCGTCGGTGATTTCGTGAGTCTCGCCGGTTGCCTTGTCAGTAATGGTGCCATTACCGCCTACGCAGTAAACCGCTTCCAGGTGGTGCTTGTACCAGAGGTTCAGCTCGGCGCCAGCCGGGATGATGGTTTCGTGGAAGGAGAAACCCATGCCGTCTTTCTTCAGCAGCATGCGGCGGCTGGTCCAGCCTGGTCCGGACACTTCGCGTTCGGTACCGATAATGTCTTGCACTCGTACAATTTTCATGCGCATTCCTCGTTTGGTGATGGAACAGCCTAACAGTATAAACATTAGCTTGCGGTATTATTCAACCGCCACTGTTCGTAAACCTTCATAGCCTGTTCGATGGCGTTTATCAAATTCTGTCGTTGCCGCTGGTCTGGTTGGCGCTGTTTCCGGCACTTGTCCAGCGTTCGCTGGATGCTGCGGCGATGGCTTTTATCCAGCCCTTCCAGCCAGTGCTGGTCGGTGGGTTCGAGCTCCAGCAATTCGCGCCCGGCGTGGTTGCGCATGGCAATATGCCACCAGTGGCTCACCGCCCGGCCCAGCACCACATAGCCGAATTGAGGGTCCTGCACCGGCCCGAAGCGAGCGGTCTTGAGGCCATTCTTCAAGGGGCCGATTTTAAGTGTCGGTAGAGTCAGGCGATCGCCATACAGGTAGCTGCCCACGGCTCCGGCCAGACCGCCGAGCAAAGCACCGGCGCCCATGGACGAGCCGAAGGTGAGCGCATCAATGCCAGCACCACTCACCGCCCCGGCCCCGAAACCGGCGGTGGCCAGGTACCCCTTGCTGACACCCCAGGCCTGGCGGCTGCTTTCGGAAAACAGGTCGTGCTCGCTGTGCCATTCCAGCTCTGCTTCCTGGCGTTGTATGCGCTGGTGCTGATAGAGGGTTTCGATGGCCGAGCGCAGCATTTGCTCCCGCTGTCGTTGGTGTTGGTACCAGCGTTCACGCAAGCTGTTTTCCAGTGCTTTCTGGTCGCCCGTTGGCAGGTGCTCGGCGAGAGTGCGTGTTTCCTGCCGGCTCATCATGTCAACCAACGCATCAGCGATCAGGGTGGCCGCCTGGTGTTGGCGATGTTCACGCTGGCTGGCCAGGTATTCGACGGCCTGCTGCAGTGGCTGCTCCCAGGTGGGTTCCAGCTGGCCAAAGGCTCTCAACAAGCTTAGATGCTGTTCGAAGGGAGCGCGAACGGCGTCGAATTTGCGCACAATCTGAAAAAACTGGCCAAGCGCTGCCTGCCAGGTGTCGCTGTAGTCGTCATCACCGATGCTGTTGATCAGCGCCAGGCTGGGCCGGCCGGTCCAGCGCAGAATGGCCATCTCCGCCTCATGTTCGGCGCTGTAAGGCACTGAGCCGTCCACCACATAGATGATTCCGGCGCCTTCGACAATCGGCTTGAGCAGTTCGCATTCGTCAACAAACCGGGTGTCGCGGTCGTGCTCCCGAACGAAGGCGCGCACGGTGTCCGGCCGGTCCGAGGCGGACACACTGTGGGCCTCCAGCCATTGCAGCACCCGACGTGGACGTTGAAAACCGGGGGTATCCACCAGGGTGTAGAGCAGTTGCTGGTCCACGGTCATGGGGTAACGCTGTTGCTGGCGGGTGGTGCCGGGTTCCAGGGCAATGGCGATGGCGTCGTTTTGCGACAGGGTGGCCACGATACTGGATTTACCCTTGTTCGGATGACCCACCACGGCAAACACCGGGCTCTGGCGGTTCATGGTTTGTCCTCCCCTGCTCCGGTTACGGCCGGCGCTCGTGCCACCATGGCAAACCCCGACAGGCGCCCCGCAAATCGCAGCCAGGGCTGAAGCAGGTGATCCGGGGGTGCTTTTTCGGGATCAGGTGCCAGCGGTAACAGGGTCACCCGGGTACCCTCGGGCCACAGCCGGCGCGCCTGTTCCAGGAAATCGGCCAGTTCGCCGGTTGGTGGTTGCCAGCTGCGGGTGATCACCAATACTTGCGGCGGGTGTTTTTCCTGAAGCTGCGCCTGGGCGGCATGCAGCGTGGCCTCGTCGTCTTCCAGCCGTGCATTGCCGCCGGCGGGTAGCAGCTGGTTATCTCCGCCTGGTAGCACCCCTGCTGGCAGCTGTTGACCACCGGCACCGGCCCAGGCGATGCAGACCGCGTTGGCCGGCAGGTCGGAAAACCGGTTTCGGGGCTGGGTGTCTGGCAGATCCGGAGCATCATTATGAGCGTTGCCCGTGTCGACCACCGGAGTTTCCATCCGGTACTGCCAGGTGGTCAGCCCCGGGTGAGTGGTCAATAGCCGGCGAGCCCGGTTTTGCAGAAGCAGCTGGCTGATCACCAGTAACACCAGTCTGGGCAGCCAGGTCCACACCAGCCAGGTCATGGCCAGAAACGGCCACCACTGGCCCCAGCGTTGGGGCGCCTCGGCGTGGGTTTGCGCAGCGGCACGGAAAAAACGGGTGGCCTCCACCAGCTCCGGAGATGGCGCAGCTGCCGGCCAAAACCAGGCCCAGGGCGTGGCAATGGTGCTGACCAGCCGATGATAGCTGGTACTAGCGGTATCCAGCGTGGTGCTCCAGCCGAATGCCAGGTCCTGGATGACTACCATGATCAGGAGCGTCAGTAGGCCGGTGCTGGCGAAGGCCAGGCCACCGGCCTGTGCCGCTCGGCCTGCGAGCGCGGGTTGCAGCAGGTGGCGGATGGCGGTGGTGTTGCCCGGCTGCCAGCGGCGAGTGAACCAGTGCCAGGGTTGCCAGCCGGCCGCCGCCTGGGTGGTGGTCACGAGCGCCAGTATCAGCTGCAGCAGGACAAAGGCCAGGAAAACCGTGACATTGATGCGCTGGCCGCCTTCGTAGAACAGCAGCCCCAGCATTGTCATAATCCCCAGCAGTGCGCCGGCGGCGATAAACCCCAGACTCAGTACCCGCCAGCGCCGCAAGAAGCGGGCCGCCGGTGTGTTGTCCGGTTCGCTGCCCGGCCCGGACAGTTTGTCGAGATGCGTGAGCCATCGGCGCACATCCGGTGTCAGGCCCTGCTGCTGGCAGTCCAGGGCGAAGCGTCGATCCCGGCGGTGCAGAAACTGGGCAGGTTGATCCCTGTCGCGCTGGAGGCGGTCGTCGAAGGCCAGCAACAGACGAAGGGGGTTGTCGGTCATGCAGAATCCTGAACAATGGGGCAGCTGATGTATGCTGCTAGCATATAGTTAACGACACCACTGAAGCCAGCCGGGAAGCGCCATGCCTCACCACCTGATGAATTTGCGACACGTACCAGACGATGAGGCGGATGAGATCCGGGACCTGTTCGAGACCCACAACGTGCGCTACTACGAGACGCCGCCCAGTCGCTGGGGCATCAGCATGGGAGGCTTCTGGGTGCACGATGACGAAGAAGCCGAACGCGCCCGCGTCCTGCTGGAGCAGTACCAGAGTGAGCGTCTGGCACGCCAGCGCGAAGACTTCGCCGCTCGCAGCCTGCGTGGGGAAACCGGCTTCTGGTATCACTTCCGGCAGCGGCCCGTGACCATATTGGCTGCGGCGCTAGCGGTTGCCGCCATTGTTGCATTAAGCCTGCTGCCGTTTATCAGCCTGGGCTGAAATCCTGAGTACACCGGAGAGTCAGATGAGCGAAAAACAACAAACAACCGTTGTCTGGGAGCCCACCGATCAGGCGCTCGAGCGCAGCCGTATGGCCTGTTTCAAGAGCTGGCTGGAGAAACAGGGCCACGGCCCTTTCGAGGACTACCATGATCTGCATCGTTGGTCGATCAACCAACTGGAGGCGTTCTGGCAGAGTGTCTGGGATTACTGTGAGCTGATTTGTGACACACCCGCTGAAAGCGTGCTTGGCAACCGGACCATGCCGGGAGCGCAGTGGTTCCCCGGTATGCGCCTGAACTTCGCCGCCAACCTGTTAAGCCCGGCGGAGGGCGACCAGGCCAACAGCGAAGCCGTGGTGGCCTACTGCGAAACCCGGCCGGTGTTGCGCAAGACCTACGCCGAACTGAAAGCCGATACCGGTGCGCTGGAAGCCTTCCTGCGTAGCCAGGGTGTACAACAGGGTGACCGTGTGGCCGGTGTCGTCACCAACGGGTATGAAGCCCTGGTGGCCATGCTTGCGACCACCAGCCTGGGAGCCGTGTGGAGCTCTGCCTCGCCGGATTTCGGTATTGGAGCCATCAACGACCGTTTCGGGCAGATCGAACCGGCTGCGTTGGTCGTGGTGAATGGTTACGGCTATGGGGGCAAGACCTTTGCCAGACAGGAGGAGTTTGCCGGCCTGGTGCGCCAGTTACCGTCCCTGAAGACCGTGGTCAGTATCGCCCAGTTAACGGATGAGCCGCCGGTCAGTGGTGACCGGGTCACTACCTGGGACGATGCCCTGGCCTTCGGTGCCGGTACACCGCCATCATTCACGCCCGTGGGCCCGGACCACCCCGCTTATATCCTTTACTCCTCCGGTACCACCGGCAAACCCAAGTGCATCGTGCATGGTACGGTCGGTTTGCTGGTGAACCACGCCAAGGAACTGATGCTGCATGGCGATGTCGGCCCGGGCGATCGTTTTCTCTACTTCACCACCTGTGGCTGGATGATGTGGAACTGGCAGGCCTCGGCCCTGATGACCGGCGCCGCCGTGATCACCGTGGACGGTTCGCCCGGCTACCCGGACCTGAATTTCCTGTGGGACATGGTCGCCACCGAAAAAGTCACCCATTTCGGTACCAGCGCGCGCTTTATCGCCGGGTGCCGGAAAGCCGAACTGCGACCGGCCCGAAGCCTGGACCAGAGCCACCTGCGCGTGGTGTTCTCCACCGGCTCGCCGTTGCTACCCGAAGATTACGACTGGATGTACCAGGATGGGGCGCCGCAAGCCCTGCTCGGCTCCATCGCCGGTGGCACCGACATCTGCGGTTGTTTTGTTGGTTGCACCCCACTGCTGCCGGTACGCCGTGGCGAAATCCAGTGCCGTTTGCTGGGGGTGGACGTGGAAGCCTACGGCGAAAACGGCCAACCGCTGACCGGGGATCGCGGTGAACTGGTCTGCCGCCAGCCCTTGCCCTCCATGCCGGTGCGCTTCTGGAACGACCCGGAGGGCGAGCGCTACCGCGATGCCTACTTCAGCACCTTCCCCGGTGTCTGGGCCCATGGTGATTTTATCGAATTCACCGAACACGGCGGCGCCATTATCCACGGCCGCTCCGACGCCACCCTGAACCCCGGCGGCGTGCGCATTGGCACCGCCGAAATCTACCGCCAGGTGGAAACCGTGGCCGAGGTAAAAGACAGCCTGGTGGTGGGCCGGCACATTGGTGGCGATGTGGAAGTGGTCTTGCTGGTGGTGCCCGCCGAAGGCCAGACCCTGACCGATGACCTGGCGCAACAACTGCGCCGACGCATCCGCCAGGGCGCCAGCCCAAGGCACGTGCCCAAACATATCATCGAGGTGCCGGATATTCCCTACACCCGTAGCGGTAAAAAAGTGGAACTGGCCGTGGCACGTCTGATTAACGGCTCCAGCAAAGCAGACAACCGGGATGCCCTGGGTAATCCGGAAGCGTTGGACAGCATTCGGGAGCGGCTGGCTCGGGTGGGACTTTTACCTAAATGAAAGAAAGTTTCGTAAATTCCCGTCATTTAATCGCCCTGTAGTGGAATTTCAGGCAGATTAATCCGTTCTAATACTAAGATCGTAACCAAAACTTACTAAAAAATGGTATCTTAGTATCCCTATCAAAAGTTTCGAATTCAGTCATCGCCCAGGCCGCAGTGCCCAAAAGGCGGAAGGCCCGGCGATGACCGTCCCGAATCCACCCATTAGCCTGAGGACGAAAATGACAGACTCCAAAGCCAAAATTGTCTACACACTGACGGACGAGGCACCTGCCCTTGCCACCCGTTCCCTGCTTCCCATCCTGGAAACCTTCGCTAAGCCGGCCGGCATTAACTTTGAAACCAGCGACATCTCCCTGGCGGCGCGTATTCTGGCGAACTTCCCGGACTACCTCGAGGAAGACCAGCGGGTACCGGACGCTCTGGCACAGCTGGGTGAATTCACCAAAGACCCGAACGCCAACATCATCAAACTGCCGAACATCAGTGCTTCCGTTCCCCAGCTGAACGCGGCTATCAAGGAATTGAACGCCCAGGGTTACAAGGTTCCCGAGTACAAAGAAGAGCCGGCCACTGACGAAGAAAAAGACGTCAAAGCCCGCTATGCCAAGGTACTGGGCAGTGCGGTTAACCCGGTTCTGCGTGAAGGTAACTCCGACCGTCGCGCCCCGGCTGCGGTAAAAGCCTTTGCCCGCAAGCACCCGCACTCCATGGGTGAGTGGAGCGCCGATTCCAAGACCCACGTGGCGCACATGAACGACGGCGATTTCTACTCCGCAGAGCAGTCTGTCACCCTGGAAAACGACACCACCGCGCAAATCGTTTTCGAAAACGCCAAGGGCGAGAAAACCGTTCTGAAGTCCGAGCTGCCGCTGCTGGCCGGCGAAGTTCTGGACAGCACCTTCATGAGCAAGAAAGCCCTGCTCAAGTTCTTCGACGAGCAGATCGAAGATTGCAAGAAGAACGACATCATGTTCTCCCTGCACCTGAAGGCCACCATGATGAAGGTGTCCGACCCGGTGATCTTCGGCTACGCCGTTAAGAGCTTCTACAAGGAGTTGTTCGAGAAGTACGGCGACCTGTTCGAAGAGCTCGGCGTGACCGTCAACAACGGTGTTTCTTCCATCGAGGAGAAAATCCAGCAGCTGCCGGAAGACAAGCAGAACGAAATCAAGCAGGATCTGGCGCAGCTTTACAAGGATCGCCCGGAAATCGCCATGGTGGATTCCGACAACGGCATCACCAACCTGCACGTACCGAGCGACGTGATCGTCGACGCCTCCATGCCGGCCATGATCCGCAGCTCCGGCAAAATGTGGGACAGCGAAGGCGGTATGCGCGACACCAAGGCCGTTCTGCCGGACCGCTCCTACGCCACCATCTACCAGGAAACCATCGACTTCTGTAAGAAGCACGGTGCGTTTGACCCGACCACCATGGGTACCGTGCCCAACGTTGGTCTGATGGCGCAGAAAGCCGAAGAATACGGTTCCCACGACAAGACCTTCATCCTGAAGGAAGCTGGTACCGTACGCGTTATCGCCGACGACAAGGTGCTGATGGAGCACCAGGTTGAGGAAGGCGACATCTGGCGCGCCTGCCAGACCAAAGACATCCCGATCCGTGACTGGGTGAAGCTGGCGGTTAACCGTTCACGCGCCAGTGGCATGCCGGCCATCTTCTGGCTGGACAGCAACCGTGCCCACGATGCCGAGCTGATCAAGAAGGTGGAAGCCTACCTGAAAGAGCACGACACCGATGGCCTGGACATCCAGATCATGGCCCCGGTGGAAGCGATCAACTACACCATGGAGCGCATGATCCGCGGTGAAGACACTATCTCCGTGACCGGTAAC
>JABXHG010000151.1 GCA_013393545.1 Alteromonadaceae bacterium
ACGACAGGGATGCAGGTCGCGGCAAGGCCATAAGCAGGGAGTGGTCCGAGCGACTGGCCGAGGAAGTGGGCGAAACCGTGCTGTATCCGGGTTCCGTTCGCTGCGATGAAGTCAGGTGGCGCGAGAAGAAGCTGTACTGTAACGCCGACTTCTCCAACGGCTCTGCTTACCACTTCATGGGCATTCCGACCCAGCTGTTCACGCCCATCTTCGTGATGTCACGCGTATCCGGCTGGACCGCCCACGTGAAAGAGCAGCGCGCCAACAACCGCATCATCCGCCCGAGTGCCGACTACACCGGCCCGGACCATGCGGAATGGCAGGCGATTGACGAGCGTTCTTAATACGTTCTTTTAGCCACGGAAAACACGGAAGGTAAAGACAAAAGCAAAGAGATTTTTAGCCACGAAACCCACGAAAGAACACGAAATAAATACAGCTTTTCTTTTCGTGGATTTAGTGGATTTCGTGGCAATCCTTACTCTTTTGGTCTTTTCCGTGGATTCCGTGGCAAATCAAGCATTCCAAGAGATTTCTAAACCATGAATACTCAGTACAGAAAACCCCTCCCGGGCACCAGCCTGGAATACTACGACACCCGCCAGGCGGTGGAAGAAATCCAGCCGGGTTCTTACGACAAACTGCCATACACCTCCAAAATCCTGGCGGAACAGCTGGTTCGCCGTTGCGATGCGGAGTCTCTGACTGATTCACTCAAGCAGCTTATTGAGCGCAAGCGCGAGAAGGATTTCCCCTGGTATCCCGCCCGCGTTGTGTGTCACGACATCCTGGGCCAGACCGCACTGGTTGACCTGGCGGGCCTGCGTGACGCCATTGCCGAGAAAGGGGGCGATCCTGCCAAGGTAAACCCGGTCGTACCCACCCAGCTGATCGTGGATCACTCGCTGGCCGTGGAACACGCCGGTTTCGAAGAAGACGCGTTCGACCAGAACCGCGCCATCGAAGATCGTCGTAACGAAGACCGTTTTCACTTTATCGACTGGACCCGCACCGCGTTCAAAAACGTGGACGTGATTCCGGCCGGTAACGGCATCATGCACCAGATCAACCTGGAAAAGATGTCTCCTGTTATCCAGCACCGTCCGGACGAAGATGGCCACCAGATTGCCTTCCCGGACACTTGTGTGGGCACCGACAGCCATACCCCGCATATTGACGCCCTGGGCGTTATCGCCGTGGGTGTGGGCGGCCTGGAAGCCGAAACCGTTATGCTCGGCCAGCCGTCCATGATGCGCCTGCCGGACATCGTCGGCGTGAAACTGACCGGTGAACGTCAGCCTGGCATCACCGCCACCGACATCGTTCTGGCCATCACAGAATTCCTGCGCAAAGAGCGTGTGGTTGGCGCATACCTCGAGTTCTTCGGTGAAGGCGCCTCCAGCCTGACCATTGGCGACCGTGCCACCATCTCCAACATGACGCCGGAATACGGCGCCACTGCCGCGATGTTCTACATTGACGAGCAGACCACCGACTACCTGAAACTGACCGGTCGTGAGCCGGAGCAGGTGGATCTGGTAGAGAAGTACGCGAAAGAAACCGGCCTGTGGGCCGACCAGATGACCGGCGCTGAATACGAGCGCGTGCTGGAGTTTGATCTGTCTACCGTGGTTCGTAACGTGGCTGGCCCGTCCAACCCGCACCGCCGCGTGGCCACTTCCGCGCTGCACGACCAGGGCATTGCCGTGAACCTGGACAAGGCGCTGGAAGAAGAGAAGCAGGGCAAAATGCCGGATGGCGCGGTGATCATCGCCGCCATTACCTCCTGCACCAACACCTCCAACCCGCGCAACGTGGTGGCTGCCGGCCTGCTGGCCAGGAAAGCCAACGAGCTGGGCCTGATCCGCAAGCCCTGGGTGAAATCCTCCTTTGCGCCGGGCTCCAAGGTTGCGCGCCTGTACCTGGAAGAAGCCGGACTGTTGCCGGAGATGGAAAAGCTGGGCTTTGGTATCGTGGCCTACGCTTGCACCACTTGTAACGGTATGTCTGGCGCGCTGGACCCGAAAATCCAGCAGGAAATCATTGACCGCGACCTGTACTCCACAGCGGTACTGTCCGGTAACCGTAACTTCGACGGCCGGATTCACACGTACGCAAAGCAGGCGTTCCTGGCGTCGCCGCCGCTGGTCGTGGCCTACGCCATTGCCGGCACCATCCGCTTCGACATCGAAAAGGATGCCCTGGCGTATGACAAGGATGGCAACCCGGTGACCCTGAAGGACATCTGGCCGTCCGATGAGGAAATCGACCGCATCGTGGGTGAGTTTGTGAAGCCGGAGCAGTTCAAGTCCGTCTACATCCCGATGTTCAACCTGGACGAAGCCGAGCAGGCGGAAAGCCCGCTGTACGACTGGCGTCCGAAGTCTACCTATATTCGCCGCCCGCCTTACTGGGAAGGCGCACTCGCTGCTGAGCGCACCATGACCGGCATGCGTCCGCTGGCAGTGCTGGGTGACAACATCACCACAGACCACCTGTCGCCGTCCAACGCCATCATGATGGACTCTGCAGCCGGTGAATACCTGCACAAGATGGGCCTGCCGGAGGAAGACTTTAACTCCTACGCAACCCACCGTGGTGACCACCTGACTGCCCAGCGCGCGACTCTGGCCAACCCGAAACTGCTGAACGAAATGGTTCGGGACGAAAACGGCGAGATCATCCAGGGCTCCCTGGCGCGTCTCGAGCCGGAAGGCGAAGTGAAGCGCATGTGGGATGTGATCGAAAGTTACATGGAGCGCAAGCAGCCGCTGATCATCGTGGCCGGTGCCGACTACGGCCAGGGCTCCTCCCGTGACTGGGCCGCCAAGGGCGTTCGCCTGGCGGGTGTGGAAGTGATCGTGGCTGAAGGCTTCGAGCGCATCCACCGCACCAACCTGGTAGGCATGGGCGTGCTGCCGCTGCAGTTCAAGGAAGGCGAAACCCGCCACACCTATAACATCGACGGCACCGAGACTTTCGATGTGAAGGGTGAGATTGCCCCGGGCGCCGAGCTGACACTGGTTATTCACCGCAAGAACGGTGAAACCGTGGAAGTACCGGTGATCTGCCGCCTCGACACCGAAGCGGAGCTGAACATCTATTCTGCCGGTGGCGTGCTGCAGCGTTTCGCCCAGGACTTCCTGGAAGCCGAAGGCGCGGCGTAAAGGCCTAACTGGCCACGGAAGAACACGGAAAAGAAACAAAAGATCAAAGATTGCCACGAAATCCATTAAGTCCACGAAAAGAAAAGCGGTAAATAACTTTTTTATTTCGTGTTCTTTCGTGGGTTTCGTGGCTAAAACTTGTTCTGGTTTTTGTCTTTTCCTTCCGTGGATTCCGTGGCCAAAAATGCTGTAAAACAGAGGCATTCCCATGAGTTTCCCGAAGCAAATCAAAGTACCCGCCACCTACATGCGTGGCGGTACCAGTAAGGGCGTGTTTTTCCGCCTGCAGGATCTCCCCGAGCCGTGCCAGGTGCCGGGCGAGGCCCGCGACAAACTGCTGCTGCGGGTGATCGGCAGCCCCGATCCCTACCAGAAGCAGATCGACGGTTTGGGCAACGCCACTTCCAGCACCAGTAAATCGGTGATCCTGGCGGAACCCACTCAGCCGGATCACGACGTGGATTACCTGTTTGGCCAGGTGTCCATCGACAAGCCGTTCGTGGACTGGAGCGGTAACTGCGGCAACCTGACCGCCGCCGTTGGCGCCTTTGCCATTCATGGCGGCTTTGTGCCAAAGGAGAGGATTCCGCAAAATGGCATCTGCACCGTGCGCATTTGGCAGGCCAACATCAAGAAAACCATCGTGGCCCACGTGCCCATTACCGATGGCGAAGTCCAGGAAACCGGCGATTTCGAACTGGACGGGGTGACCTTCCCAGCGGCCGAAATCGAAGTGGAATTCATGGACCCGGCCGATGGTGACGGCGCCATGTTCCCCACCGGCAATGTGGTGGACGACCTGGAAGTGCCGGGCGTGGGTACACTGAAGGCATCCATGATCAATGCCGGCATTCCCACCATCTTCCTGAGCGCGGAGGACATTGGCTACAAGGGCACTGAGTTGCAGGACGACATCAACAGCGACCCGAAAGCGCTGGAAATGTTCGAAACCATCCGTGCCCACGGTGCGGTCAAAATGGGCCTGATCGAGGACATCAGCGAAGCCGCCAACCGCCAGCACACCCCGAAAGTGGCGTTTGTCGCCAGGCCAGTGGATTACGTGGCCTCCAGCGGTAAAACCATTACGCCGGATGACGTGGACGTACTTGTACGGGCACTGTCCATGGGCAAACTGCACCACGCCATGATGGGCACCGCTGCTGTGGCCATCGCCACCGCCTCTGCGGTATCCGGCACGTTGGTAAACCTGGCCGCCGGTGGTGGTGAACGCAAACACGTCACCTTCGGCCATCCCTCCGGCACCCTGCGCGTAGGCGCGGAAGCGTCTCAGGTAGATGGTGAATGGACCGCCACCAAGGCCATCATGAGCCGCAGTGCACGGATGATCATGGAAGGTAACGTGCGGGTTCCTGGCGATACCTTCTGAGGCGGCGCCAGTAAACCGGATGAAGAATGGGATCGTAAATATCCGCACGTGAGCGGTAGGGCTGGCCTTTCCAGAACCGTGCGGAGCCATGGATGGCGGAGCTCGAGCGTTACATGGATGTATTCAAAGCGTGTTTTGGAAAGGCCAGCCCTACCGGGAGTCCGCTGAGTAAATCGGTTGGCTGTGACCGATTGTGCCCCTGAGCAACAAACCTACTATTCTTTTTGTGATAGAGGGGAGTCGCCAGGGGCTTTTTTATTTCCAATGCGTCCGAAAGGAGGCCAGCCATGTCAGCAACGTTTGATGTCAACGAACGGCCGGATTACGACGAGGTACTGCAGCAGATTGCAGACTACGTACTGAATTACGAGATCGATAGCGATGAGGCCTGGAACACCGCCCGCAACTGCCTGATCGACACCCTGGGCTGCGGCCTGCTGGCCTTGCGCTTTCCGGAATGCACGAAACACCTCGGACCGATTGTAGAAGGCACCACGGTACCCCATGGCGCCCGCGTACCCGGCACGCCCTTCCGGCTGGACCCGGTAAAAGCCGCCTGGGACATTGGCTGCATTGTGCGCTGGCTGGATTACACCGCCACCTGGCTGGCTGCCGAGTGGGGCCACCCGTCCGACACCCTGGGTGCGCTCCTGCCCGTGGCCGCCCACTTGTCGCAAAAACGAGTGGCGGAGGGCAAAGCGCCGCTGGTGATGAAAGACGTGCTGGAAGCCATGATCATGGCCCATGAAATCCAGGGCGTGCTGGCGCTGGAAAACTCCTTCAATCGGGTGGGGCTGGACCACGTGGTGTTGGTAAAAGTTGCCTCCACCGCCGTGGCCGCCAAACTGATGGGCGCTAACCCTGAGCAGATGCTCTCGGCATTGTCCCACGCCTGGGTGGATGGTCAGGCGCTTCGCACCTATCGTCACGCCCCCAACGCCGGTTCGCGCAAGTCCTGGGCGGCAGGGGACGCCAGTTCCCGGGGCGTTCGGCTGGCGGACATGGCCATGCGTGGAGAAATGGGCATTCCCGGTGTGCTGACCGCGCCCCAATGGGGCTTCTACGACGTGCTGTTCAGCAAGACCAACAAGGACCAGAAACTCAAACCCGAAGATAAACGCCAGTTCTCCCTGCCTCAGCCGTTTGGCAGTTACGTGATGGAGAACGTTCTGTTCAAGATTTCCTTCCCGGCGGAATTCCACGCCCAGACTGCCGCCGAAGCTGCGGTAACGTTGCACCCGGAGGTGAAGGACCGGTTAAGTGATATCGACAAAATCGTGATCACCACCCACGAATCCGCCATCCGCATCATCTCCAAGGTGGGCAAACTGGCCAACCCGGCGGACCGGGACCATTGCCTGCAGTACATGACTGCCGTACCGCTGATCTTCGGTAGCCTGACCGCCGAGCATTACGAAGACGGCTTCCACGCCGCGCATCCGGAAATCGACGAGCTGCGGGACAAGATGGAAGTGGTGGAAGACGAGCGTTACACCCGGGAATACCTGGAGGAAGACAAGCGCTCCATCGCCAACGCCATTCAGGTGTTTTTCAAGGACGGTTCGAGTACCGACAAGGTGGCCGTGGAATACCCGATTGGCCATCGCCGCCGTCGGGAAGAGGGAATTCCGCTGCTGGAAGACAAGTTCCGGGCCAATCTGGCAACCCGGTTCCCGGCCCCCCGCTGCGAAACGATTTTCGAGCTTTGCCGGGATCAGAGCACGCTGGAAAATACACCGGTTCCGGACTTTTCGGCGCTTTTCGTTATCTGATTCGCCCGGCTCAGAAGGTTTCCGAGTCCCGCACGGCAAGGCGGGATTCGATTCGCTCCAGGGCCGAAGCGATCCTTTCCAGGCTGCCGGCCACTGTTCGCCATTGCCGGTCCGACACGGAGGCTGGCCGCTCTGGCGCCAGTGTCGGAATCCCATCGTCCGGTAGGGGCGCTGGCCTGGGAGTGGGTTTTTTCCAGCGGGCCAGCTCCGGCTCCTCACCCAGCAATTCGGTGCGAATCGATTCCAGATCGTGGGGATCGATAAACGGCCGGTCCTCGGAGTAAGCGCACATCAACATGCCGTCGCACAGTTTGTTGATCAGCCGGGGTATGCCGCCGCTGATCCTGTGAATCTCCCGCACCGTGTCATCATCAAACAGCCGGTTACCACCGTGGCCGGATACCAGCAGCCGGTAATCGATGTAATCCGCCGTCTCGGCCGGCGACAAACCTTCCAGGTGAAAGAACAATTTGACCCGCTGGGCCAGTTGGGGAATGGCGGTAATGGCCTGGCGCAGCTCTGGCTGGCCCAGCAGGATCACCCGCATGGAGGGGCCGCCCATGCTTTCCATGCCGGTGAGCATACGGATGTCTTCCAGGTTCTCCCGGCTCAGGTTCTGGGCTTCGTCGATGGCAAGGATCACCGGGGTGCCGTCGGCGGCCATTTGCTCCAGGTACTCAGTGATCTGGAACAGCATCGCCACTTTT
This sequence comes from Alteromonadaceae bacterium, assembly GCA_013393545.1. Next base: position 7,034 of record JABXHG010000151.1, read on the forward strand.
GAATCTTCTTTCACCTCCAGCCCGGCTTTGCGAAGAATCAATGCGAACAGATCCCGGGATTCCAGGTTGGTGTAGGAGATGTTCAGAAGTTTGAGGTTGCCTTCGAGATTGCGGATGGTTTTTTTCAGCAGGGTGGTTTTGCCGGAACCGATTTCCCCGCTGATAACCACAAACCCTTCCTGGCTCCAGATGGCGGACGACATGTACACGTAGGCCCTTGAGTGCTGCTGACTCATGTAGATGAAGTCGTCTTCCGGGGTGATGCGGAAGGGGTGGCGGTGCAAACCAAAAAACTCAAGGTACATGAATAAGCCCCTTTCTCTGATCCGTGCATGAGCAGTCCGGCAGGCTTTTCCAAAACACGCTGTAAAGACATATATGTAGACCTCTTGTTGTGCAAGCCCCCAAAGCTTTCGGTGGAGTAAAAAGTTAATCAGGTAAAACTGCGCACGTATATCCGGCCTTTACGTTGAACCATCTGGTTGGTTCTGGCCTCAATGAA
>JABXHG010000152.1 GCA_013393545.1 Alteromonadaceae bacterium
CCCGGCGTAGGCGCGGGGCAGCCAGAACGAGTTGCATGTAGGAAATGGGGGCGGCGGCTTCGTCGTCAAACGTAACCCTTTCCCAGACACCTGACTCCGCCCGCAGCTTCCGCAAAAGCTTGTTATTCAGGTCAGGACCGGACTGGATGCCACGGAACTCACAAATCAGGCTGTTGCCCAACAGGTAGAGATCACCGATGGCGTCCAGCACCTTGTGCTTGACGAACTCGTCGTCATAGCGCAGACCGTCCTCGTTCAGAATCTTGTAGTCGTCGACCACAATAGCATTATCGACACTGCCACCGAGTGCCAGGTTCATGGAACGCAGCTTCTCGATGTCGCGCATGAAGCCGAATGTCCGGGCCCGGGACACTTCCTTGACGAAGGAGGTGCTGGAGAAATCAACCGTGGCACTCTGGGCGCGGCCCTTGAACACCGGATGGTCGAAATCAATCCCGAAACTGACCTTGAAGCCTTCAAATGGCAGGAAAGTGGCTTTCTTGCCGCCTTCTTCAATGGTCACTTCCCGCTTGATGCGGATAAAGCGCTTGGCCGCGTCCTGCTCGGCGATGCCGGCGGACTGCAGCAGGAATACAAACGGTCCTGCTGAGCCGTCCATAATCGGCACTTCCGGCGCGCTCAGTTCGACAATGCAGTTGTCAATGCCGAGACCAGCCATGGCCGAGAGCAGATGCTCCACGGTCCCCACCCGGACACCGTCTTTTACCAGTGTCGTGGACATCATGGTCTCACCCACACTCTCCGCACAGGCCTTGATCTCGACCACCGGGTCCAGATCAGTGCGGCGGAAAACGATCCCCGCGTCAACCGGCGCGGGTTTCAGGGTCAAGTAGACCTTTTCCCCTGAATGCAGGCCCACACCGGTGGCACGGATGGTGTTTTTGAGTGTCCGTTGTCTGATCATCGGTTCATCATTCCGTCACAAATAAGCGATATTCTTGGCGCAAAAAACTTGTGCGCGAGAATAGCAGAGTTTGAGACTGAGTACCATTTGACCGACATGACTTTCACTTAATCGTGAAATAGGTATCGGCTATGGCCTGTCCGCCCCTTCAATTGTAAAGGCGAAGCCTATCAGTCCGCCTGACGGCGCAGGAATGCGGGAATATCGAGATAGTCCACGCCCTGCTCTTCTTTGTCCTTGCTCTGGTCCAGCGCCACATTGCCCTGGGTTGCAGCACGACGACGCAACACCGCCGGGCGATCCAGCTGGTTGTAGTCTGTGGTGCCATCCAGAGTGCGGGTGTTGTCCACCACCTTGGTGGGCTTATCGCGCTCGCCACCCAGACCGGTGGCAACCACGGTCACTTTCAGGTCGTCGGTCATTTCCGGATCGATCACGGTACCCACAACCACGGTTGCGGAGTCGGAGGCAAATTCGCGCACAATGTCGCCCACCTCGGAGAATTCGCGCCGGTTCAGGTCCATACCCGCGGTGATGTTGACCAGAATACCTTTCGCGCCCTGCAGGTTGATATCTTCCAGCAGCGGGCTGCGAACGGCGGCTTCGGCGGCTTCGCGAGCACGGTTTTCGCCAGTGGCGTGGCCCGTACCCCTCATCCCCCTGCCCCTTTCCGACATCCCAGTTTTCACGTCCGCCAAGTCGACCTTGATCATGCCGTTGCGGGTGATCGGGTCGGCAATGCCCTGAACGGCGCCAAGCAGTACGTCATTTGCGGAGGCAAAGGCGTCCAGCAGGCTGGTTTTCTTGCCCATCACCGCCAGCAGTTTTTCGTTGGGAATGGTGATCAGAGAATCCACGTTCTCTTCCAGTTCTTTCAGGCCGGACTCGGCCACGGTCATGCGTTTGCCACCCTCGAACTGGAACGGCTTGGTGACCACGGCCACGGTCAGGATGCCCAGCTCACGAGCGACTTCGGCAACAATCGGGGCCGCACCGGTACCGGTACCGCCACCCATGCCGGCGGTGATGAATACCATGTCCGAACCACTCAGTGCCTCGGCGATGCGGTCACGGTCTTCCAGCGCCGACTGGCGGCCGATTTCCGGGTTGGCACCGGCACCCAGGCCCTTGGTGATGTTGCCACCGAGCTGGATGATCTGGCGGGCGTCCAGGTCTTTCAGGGCCTGGGCATCCGTGTTGGCGCAGATGAATTCAACGCCTTCCACGTCGCTGTTGAGCATATGGCGCACGGCGTTACCGCCGCCGCCGCCAACACCGACTACCTTGATAACTGCGTTTTGTTGGGCATTATCAACGAGTTCAAACATTTCCCCTACTCCTTCGTGCTGTTGCCGGCCTATTCAAGGCCGGTTTTGCAATCGTTATGTTTTTTCGAGATACCTTCGTGTACTGCTCTGCGGTCCCGGTCAGAAATGACCGGTAAACCACGCTTTCATCCGCTCAACCAGCGAGGGAGCATCCTCGCCCTTCAGCGGTGGCTCCTGGCCCAGATCCATCTGCCGGAAGCCATGAATCAACAGGCCCACGCCGGTGGCGTAAATCGGGTTGTTGACAACTTCGGTCATGCCGGAGACCGCCTGCGGACAGGCCAGCCGGACCGGCATATGAAAGATTTCCTCCGCCAGCTCCACCACGCCTTCCCTGGTGGAGGAACCGCCGGTAATCACGATGCCTGCCGGCACCAGATCCTCAAACCCCGAGCGACGCAGCTCCGACTGCACCAGGGTGAACAATTCCTCGTAACGAGGCTCGACCACCTCGGCCAGCGCCTGGCGGGACAAGTCCCGGGGTGCCCGGTCGCCGACGCTGGGCACTTTGATGGTCTCGTCGGCGCCGGCCAGTTGGGTCAGCGCACAGGCATACTTGATCTTGATTTCCTCGGCATTCTGCGTGGGCGTGCGCAGGGCCATGGCGATATCGTTGGTCACCTGGTCACCGGCAATCGGAATCACCGAGGTGTGGCGGATGGCACCGCCAGTAAACACGGCGATGTCAGTGGTACCCCCGCCGATGTCCACGACACAGACACCCAGCTCTTTTTCGTCCTCGGTAAGAACGGCGTGACTGGAAGCCAGCTGCTCCAGAATGATGTCGTCAACTTCCAGCCCACAGCGTTTCACGCATTTTTCGATGTTCTGGGCGGCGTTGACCGCGCAGGTCACCAGGTGCACCTTGGCCTCCAGGCGCACACCGGACATGCCCATGGGCTCCTTGATGCCTTCCTGGTTATCAATCACGAATTCCTGGGGCAGGATGTGCAGGATTTTCTGGTCCGCCGGGATAGCCACCGCCTGGGCGGCATCAATCACCCGGTCCACATCCGCCTGTGTTACTTCGCGGTCGCGGATGGCGACGATGCCGTGAGAATTCAGGCTTTTTACGTGACTGCCGGCAAGGCCCGCGTAGACCGAGTGAATACGGCAACCAGCCATCAACTCGGCTTCTTCCACCGCCCTCTGAATGGCCTGCACGGTGGTTTCAATGTTCACCACCACACCGCGCTTCAGGCCTCTGGACGGATGCGAGCCAATACCGACCACCTCGATGGTGCCATCCATCTTGCGCTTGCCGACGATCGCCACCACTTTAGAGGTGCCAATATCCAGGCCGACAATCATGTTTTCCGTTTCAACCGATGACATGTTTCACCAAACCCCAGGTTCGTAATAATCGTTGTCAGGATTTCGGCGTGGCACTAGCCACGTCCGTTTTCCACTGCACCGCCACCCCATTGGAGTAGCGGGCATCCACCCGGCTGACTTCATCAAGCCTTGAGGCCAGTCGGTTTTCATACACGGTGATAAAACGCTGGAACCGGGTGTCCACCTGATCCCGCCCCAGCACCACCTCGATGCCGTTATTCAGTTTGAGCGTCCAGGCGCCCCGGTCTTCCAGAATCAGCCCCTGGAAACCCAGGCCGTAGCCGAGCAACTGTTCACTCATGTCCCGCGCCATGTTGATGACGTCGCGCACCCGTTCATCCGGACCCGCCAATCGGGGCAGGCGCCCGACCACTTCCGGATTGGGCGGCGCGAAAATCTCACCGGAACGGCTGACCAGACGACCGCCTGTCCAGTACGCCAGCGGTTTCTTCTCCCGGAGGTCGATTTCCAACCGCCCCGGCCAGACCCGCTTGATCGCCGCCGAGGCGATCCAGGGTCGCTGCTCCAGCTCCGCCTTGATGTCCTCGAGGTCCGTGGCGAAATAACTTTTGCCCACCCAGGCTCCGGCGGCACGTTCGACCGCGACCTGGCTCTCACCCACGAAATCGCCCCTTACATCCACGGCGACAATCTGCTGGTCCATGGCGGTGAGCACCCGATCCATGGCCCAGGGCATCATCGCAGCCAGTAGGAGTACGGTTAAACCGACACCCACCTGCAGCCAGGGTACCGCTGCCAGCACGGCCTTCAGCAGGCCGAACCGATCCGGTTCCGGGCCCAGGGAGGTGGCTCCCCGGCGCCTGGGCGGATCGGGCGGCACGGCCCTTGTTCTCACCAGCAGCGTTGTCAGCATGTCAGCTCTCCGGCAGAGTATCTTTCAATATCCGCACAACCAGCTCTTCAAAACTGATACCGGCGGCGTGAGCCGCCATCGGTACCAGGCTGTGATCAGTCATTCCCGGCACTGTATTCACTTCCAGCAGCCAGAACTCTCCGGCCTCATCCTGCATGACATCCACCCGCCCCCAGGTGCGGCAGCCCACTACCCGGAAAGCATCCAGAGCCAGTTGCTGCAGGCGCAGCTCATCTTCCGGCGGCAGACCACAGGGAATCCGGTAGCTGGTGTCGTCGGTCAGGTACTTGGCCTCGTAGTCATAAAACGCATGCTCGGTACTGGCGCTCAGGCCAATGGCCGGCAAGGCCCGATCCTGCAGCAGGCTGACGGTAAACTCCGGCCCCTCGATCCACTGCTCCACCAACACCAGATCGTCCATGCCGGCAGCCACCTGCCAGGCATCCACCAGTTCATCCACGCTCCAGACCTTGCGGATACCGATGCTCGAGCCTTCGTGCGCCGGCTTGACGCTCAGCGGTGTACCCAGGCTGGCCACAATTTCCTCTGCTTCCTCGACGGAGGTCATGGCCCGAAAATCCGGTGTCGGCAACCCGCAGCCCTTAAACACATACTTGGTGCGCAACTTGTCCATGGCCAGCGACGAGGCCAGTACCCGACTGCCAGTGAACGGAATGCCCGCCTGCTCAAGGATGGCCTGAAGGATACCGTCCTCGCCGCCCCGACCGTGCAGGGCGATGAACACCCGATCAAACTCCGGCGCCTCCACGGTACGCAACAGGCAGCCGCGTACGTCCATGCCGAAGGCATCCACCCCGGCGGATTGCAGGGCGCTCAAGACCGCCCGACCACTTTTCAGTGATACTTCCCGCTCGGCCGAATCGCCGCCCATGAACACGGCAACACGACCCAGGGCCTTCACCAGTTCCGGCGAGGCCTGATAATCGGGAGCGTGGGTATGAACGTCGGTCATGCGCCACCTCCCGTGGTCTTGCCGGCCGCTGACAGGCGCGCCGCCACACCGCCAATATCGCCGGCGCCCTGGGTAATCAGCAGGTCGCCGTCCTGCAGAACGTTGGCCAGCAGGCTTTCGATTTCATCATTTTTCTCCACGAACACCGGCTCGACCTTGCCCCGCTGACGGATACTGCGGCACAGGGCCCGACCGTCGGCGCCCGGGATGGCATCTTCGCCGGCAGCGTAAACATCCATCAGCAACAAGCCGTCGACGTCTGACAATACCCGGACAAAATCCTCGTACAGATCCCGGGTGCGGCTGTATCGGTGAGGCTGGTACAGCATCACGATGCGCCTTTCTGGCCAGGCCTCTCGGGCGGCGCGAATAACGGCCTGTACTTCTGTCGGATGATGGCCGTAATCGTCCACCAGGGTGGCGCTGCCCTTTGCCAACGGGTATTCGCCATACACCTGGAAGCGGCGACCCACACCGGCAAAGCCTGCCAACCCACGGCAAATGGCCTGGTCGTCCACACCCTCATCGGTGGCCACGGCAATGGTGGCCAGGGCGTTCAGCACGTTATGGCGGCCGGGCATCTTCAGCTCCACTCGAAGATCCGGTCGACCTCCAGGGCGGCGCACCACGAACCGGGTTTTCAGGCCATCGGACACAATCTCCTCAGCGCGGTAATCCGCCTCAGGATTGTCGATGCCATAGGTAATGATGGCGCGGGAAATGCGCGGAATGATCTCGCGCACGTAGGCATCATCCACACACATCACCGCCACACCGTAGAAAGGCAGGTTGTGCAGGAAATCGATGAACGTCTGCTTGAGTTTTCCTACATCGCCGCCATAGGTGTCCATATGGTCGTCTTCGTTGTTGGTGTCCCCGGAATTCACCGCCGTCAGGTGCAGCACCGAGGCATCGCTTTCATCGGCCTCGCCCACTACATAGCGAGACTCACCCAGCTGCGCATTCGTGCCTGCGCTGTTCAGCTTCCCCCCGATCACCATCGTCTGGCCCTGTCCGGCTTCGCCCAGTACCTAGTCGATCAGGCTGG
>JABXHG010000153.1 GCA_013393545.1 Alteromonadaceae bacterium
GTACTACCGGCATTCAGGCGCTGGATCTGCTGGGGCGTAAAGTGCTGATGAGCCAGGGCGAAGCACTGAAAGTATTCACCAAGCAGGTACACCTTTTCTGCAAGGAAAGCGCCGATAACGAGCAGTTGAAAGAGTTTGTCGAGCCGCTGGCGGCGTTGAACAAAGAGTGGGGCGATCTCACCATGAAGATCGGCATGACCGCCATGAAAAACCGCGAGGAAGTGGGGGCCGCCTCGGTGGATTACCTGATGTACTCCGGTTACATCGTATTCGGTTACCTCTGGGCGCGCATGGCGAAAGTGGCCCAGGAGAAGCTGGCCGAAGGCAGCTCCGAAGCAATGTTCTACAACGCCAAGGTGCAGACCGCGCGCTTCTACTTCAAGCGCCTGCTGCCGCGCACCAAAGCCCACGGCGAGGCCATGCTGGCCGGTGCCGACAGCCTGCTGGACATGCCGGAAGATGCGTTCTTTATCTGACGGAGGTCTTGTGGCCGAGCGTTAATGTAAAAAGCCCGTTCTCCCGCCGGAGGCGGGCTTTTTTATCCGCTGGCTGGCGTATAGTCTAGACTCGTAAAAACAATAAGTTGTAGCTGCAAATGCAATCAGGGCAGGCTACTTCAAACCAGTTCAGGAGAGTGATATGGCCGATTACCAGGCGCCCCTTCGCGAAATGCGTTTTGTGCTGAACGAAGTTTTTGATACCCCGGCCTTGTGGGCCTCCATGCCCAAAACAGCCGAGAACGTGGACCCCGATACCGCCGATGCCATTCTCGAGGAGGCCGGGAAAATCACCGCTGGCGTTCTGGCACCGTTGAACCGGGAAGGCGACGAACAGGGCTGTCGCTGGAATGATGGTGATGTGTCCACTCCCGAAGGCTTCAAAGAGGCCTACCAGACCCTGGTGGAAGGTGGCTGGAATGGTTTGGGCGGTAACCCCGAGTTTGGTGGCATGGGCATGCCCAAGACCCTGGTGGCTCAGTTTGAGGAGATGATGCAGGCCGCCAACATGTCCTTTGGCCTGGCGCCGATGCTGACCGCCGGTGCCTGTGTGGCACTGGACGCCCACGGCAGCCCGGAGCTGAAGGAAAAATACCTGCCCAAACTGTATTCTGGCGAATGGTCCGGGGCCATGGACCTGACCGAGCCTCATGCGGGCACTGACCTGGGCATCATGCGCACCAAAGCCGAACCACAGGACGATGGCTCCTACCGGATCACCGGTACCAAGATTTTTATCACCTGGGGCGAGCACGACATGGCGGAGAATATCGTGCACCTGGTGCTGGCTAAACTGCCGGATGCGCCCAAGGGCCCGAAAGGCATCTCCATGTTCCTGGTCCCCAAGTTCCTGGTGAATGACGATGGCTCATTGGGCGAGCGCAATCAGTTTGGTTGTGGCTCACTGGAAAAGAAAATGGGCATCAAGGGCTCGGCCACCTGCGTGATGAACTACGACGGCGCCACTGGCTGGCTGGTAGGCGAGGAGAACAAAGGCCTGGCGGCCATGTTCACCATGATGAATTACGAGCGCCTTGGCGTAGGCATCCAGGGTCTTGGCGCGGCGGAAGCCTCGCTGCAGAGTGCCCGAGCATACGCCAACGAGCGTACCCAGAGCCGTGCGCCCAAAGGCGCGCAGCAACCAGACAAAGCCGCCGACCCGATTCTGGTGCACCCGGACGTGCGCCGCATGCTGATGACCATGAAAGGCTTTGTGGAAGGTGGCCGCGCGTTTTCCACTTATGTGGCCAGCTGGCTGGATATCGCGAAGTTCTCCGAGGACGATCAGCAAAGGGAACATGCAGACGGCATGGTGGCTTTGTTAACGCCAGTAGCCAAGTCCTTCCTGACCGACCGGGGGCTGGATACCACCATTCTCGGCCAGCAGGTGTTCGGTGGCCACGGTTTTATCCGGGAATGGGGCCAGGAGCAGCTGGTGCGCGATTGCCGGATTACCCAGATTTACGAAGGCACCAACGGCATTCAGGCCATGGACTTGATGGGCCGAAAGGTGGTCGGCAGTGAAGGCAAGCTGTTCGAATTGTTTGCCGAAGATGTCACCAACTTCATTGAACAAAACAGCATGGACGCCGCGCTACGCCCGTACCTCGAGTCGCTGGCGGCGGCGCTTGAGCGGCTGTCGGATGTGACCGAGCGGGTGATCAAACAGGCAGGCGAAAACCCGGAAGCCGTGGGCGCTGCCGCTGTGGATTATCTGGATATGTTCGGCTACACCGCGTTGGCCTACATGTGGGCGAAGATGGTGAAAGCGGCGGCCGAGAAGGCCGGTGATGATACGTCCGGCTTCTACACCGGCAAGATCAAGACGGCACGCTTTTACTACGACCGTTTGCTGCCGCGCACGGTGGCGCTGGCTGAAGGGATTCGCAGTGGCGAGGGAGCAATGATGGCGCCGGATGCCAGCGAAATCTAAGGCTTGAAACTGGAAAGGCCTGCACGTGACGGAGTTTGAGCAGCCAGGTAGGTCTTTCCAAGACACGCTGTAAATACATCCCTGGCAGATTTATGCTCCTGCAAAATCTGCACTTCCGCCGTCCATGGCGGTCGTAAACTCAAGCTCCGCCATCCATGGCTCCGCACGGTTTTGGAAAGGCCTACCCGGCCGCTCATTCAAGCGTCGGGTGTTATTCTCGGGTTTTCTACTTCAGCTTCTTGCGAATATTCTGATAACCGGATTTCAGGTCTTCTCCCAGCCGGTGTGCAGTCTCCCGGGCCTCGTGGCCGGCATCTTCGGTGTCGTGCAGAATATCATCCATCTTGTGACGAAACCGCTCCCAGTCTTTCTCCAGATCGTCCCATTCGTCTTTCACATCTTCCCGGGCCAGGTGCATCTGCACCCGGGCTTCGTCCCGGTACTGTTTGATCTTTTCTGACAGCTTATGAAAATCATCTTGCAGGTTCATGGTGCTTCCCTCTTTGCTTTCCATGATAAAGATAGACTCACCTTGCGTTCGCTGCAGGGAATCTGTCAAGGAAGATCAATGTGAGGGGGTGGCCAGCAACACTGAAAGGTCGCGCAGGTGATGCCAGGGGCCGAGGCTGTCAAAGCCTTTGGCGGCGCGGTCGGTCAGATGACACAAGTGCAGGGCCTGGTGTAGCTGTGTGCGGTTCAGGCGGCCGGCGGCCTGGCGTACGGCGGCGGCGCGCCGGGGCTGGAAAACACCCCGTTTTTTCAGGAAGGCAGACGGATTTTCGCCGGGCCGGACGGTTTTTTTCAGTTCCAGTATCAGGTTCAGGTCACGGGTCAGCACACTGAGCAGGCCCAGCGGGTTTTCGCCTTCCTGCTGCAGGATGCCAATCATTCGCCCGGCGTGGGTGGCTTTGCCGGACAACAACTCTGTCACCAGCTCAAAGCCGTTGAAGCGGGCGCTGTCCTGCACCGCCTGTTCCACGGTGGCTTCGTCAATGGTTTTGTTATTGCCCAGTAACAGGGCCAGGCGATCAAGCTCCTGGGATGCGGCCAGCAAGTTGCCCTCCAGCCGTTCGGCCAGAATCATCATGGCGCCACGGGTGAGTTGCAGACCCTGGCTTGCGGCCCGCTGTTGCAGCCAGCCGGGAAACTTTTCAGGGTCTATCGGCCAGACCGGTACGTGTACCCCGGTACCCTGAAGCTCCTTGTACCACTTGCGTTTGGTTTCGGCAGCATCCAGTTTGGCGCTGATTAGCAGCAACACCACATCCTCGGGAGGGGCCTGAAGAATCTGCTCCATCACCTTGCGGCCGTCGCCCAGCTTGCCGGTGGGCAGGTGGATCTCGATACGGCGTTTTTCCGCGAATAACGACAGTGCGTTGCACTCATCCGCCACCGCATTCCAGTCCAACTGATGATCGGCGTGGTAAACCAGACGGTCCTGATAGCCTGCCTCCCGGGCAGCAGCCCGGATCTGGTCGCAGCATTCCTGGACCAGCAATGGTTCATCACCGGAAACCAGGTAAACCGGGGCCAGGCCTTTTTTCAGTAGCTGGGGAAGCTGGCCGGGCTGGGTTTTCATGAGCCGTTATCGGTTTTCTGATTGGCGTTGTATTCCTCGACGGCGGCCTCGATGCGTTCCCGGGTCATGGGCGCCAGACGGAAGATGACCTGCTGAGCCAGGCGTTCACCGAGTTGCTGACGCAGCTCGTCTTCTTCGCGCTGCTTGGCCAGCACGTTGTTCTCATCGTACCGGTAGCTTTCGCTGGCGTTCAGGTCTGTTCGGGCAATCAGCGGCACCTGTTCAGCGGTGATCAGCTCCACTGACACCGTGTGTCGCAGTACATATTCTGCCGCCGAGGCGTCCGAGGTGATGGCCGAAGCGCGACGGTCCTGGCGATAATCCCGCAATCGCAGAACGTAATCGGCGTTGCTTTCGTCCGCCAGTGTCACGCCACCAAGCTCCAGCTGATCACGTACCGAGTTGCAGAAATCACCGGGCAGTGATGAGGGGCAGTCCACGGCCAGTGGTTGCAGGGCCGATGGCACCGGCGAGGTGCCCCGCAACTGGAAGCCGCAACCAGCCAAAACCGTGGCTGCCGTCAGCACCATGGCTTTCGGGAGGGTGGCTTTCAGGGCAGGGCAGAGTGTCATATCAGTTGGCCACCACGTTGACGAGTTTGCCCGGCACCACAATCACCTTGCGAACGGTTTTGTCTTCGGTGAACCGCTGAACGTTTTCATGCTCAAGCGCCAGTTTCTCCAGGTCATCTTTGGCAATGTCGGCAGGCACGTCCGCCTTGGCGCGAACTTTGCCGTTGACCTGCAATACCACGGTAATTTCGCTGCGCACCATGGCTTTCTCGTCGGCTTCTGGCCAGCTGGCTTCCACCACGGGCTCTTCGTGGCCCAGGGCATGCCAGAGCTGGTGACAGATGTGCGGTACGATTGGTGCCAGCACCAGTACTGCGGTTTCCAGCGCTTCTTGCCGCACGGCCAGGGTCTGGGGCTCGTCACCGCCCAGTTTGCCCACTTCGTTCAGCAGCTCCATCACCGCGGCAATGGAGGTGTTGAAGGTCAGGCGGCGGCTGATGTCATCGCTGACCTTGGCAATGGTCTCGTGGGTCTTCAAACGCAGAGCCTTCTGGTCCGCGTTCAGGCTGTCGGCATTCAGAGCCGGCACGTCACCGCTCGCGGCGTTCTCGTTCACCATTCGCCACAGGCGCTTTAGGAAGCGGTGATCACCTTCCACTCCTCTGTCAGACCACTCCAGTGACTGCTCCGGTGGTTCGGCGAACATCATGAACAGTCGCACGGTGTCGGCACCGAACTCGTCGATGATGGATTGCGGGTCGATGCCGTTGTTCTTGGACTTGGACATCTTGGTGACGCCACCGATTTCCACCGGCTCGCCATCGGATTTCAGGATGGCGCGCACCACCTGGCCCTTATTGTCCCGCTCAACGGTAACGTCGGCCGGGTTGAACCAGGTTTTACCGCCGTTGTCTTCGTTACGGTAGTAGGTCTCGGCCAGCACCATGCCTTGGGTCAGCAGGCGCTTGAACGGCTCGGAGCTGTCCACCAGGCCCACGTCCCGCAGCAGTTTGTGGAAGAAACGGGCGTGCAGCGGGTGCAGGATGGCGGGCTCGATCCCGCCGATGTACTGGTCCACCGGCAGCCAGTAGTGGGCCGCGGCCGGGTCCAGCATGCCCTTGTCGTAGTTGGGGCTGCAGAACCGGGCGTAGTACCAGGATGACTCCATGAAGGTGTCGAAGGTATCGGTTTCCAGGGTGGCCGGCTGGCCGTTGTATTCGGTCTTGCACCACTCCGGATCGGCCTTGATGGGCGACTGAACGCCGTCCATTTCCACGTCTTCCGGCAGGCGGACTGGCAACTGGTCGTCCGGCACAGGCATTTCGGTGCCGTCGTCCAGGGTCATCATCGGAATCGGTGCGCCCCAGTAACGCTGCCGGGAAACCCCCCACTCCCGCAGGCGCTACTTCTCGGTGCGCTTGCCGATGTTGTTGTCTTCCAGGTACCTGGCAATGTCGTCAAAGTCGTCATCGCTGGTCAGACCGCTGTACTTGCCGGAGGACACCAGCACGCCCTTCTCGGTAAAGGCTTCTTCCTGCACGTCGATTTCACGGCCATCGTTAGCCGCGATTACCTGCTTGATGGGCAGATGATATTTGGTGGCGAATTCGTGGTCGCGCTCGTCATCGGCCCGGCCATGCAGATCGGTGACGGCGTGTGTGCCGGCTTTCTGGTGCAGGCGGTCCACGTTCTGGGTGACCACCAGCGCACTGTAATTCAACAGCTCCAGATCGGAGATGTAGTGGTGAG
>JABXHG010000154.1 GCA_013393545.1 Alteromonadaceae bacterium
GTGAATCGCTGGAAAGGATCACCAGTACCTCATCCACCTGGTTGCCCTTCCCGGCTGTCTTTTTCTTGTGGTTGTCGGCCATGGCTTGCATTGGGGCGAGTGCAACCACCAGCGCCAGCGCGAACAGGCTCTTTTCGAGAGACGTATTTGACATGGGCTTTGCTTCCGAACCTTTTGTCACATGAAATGACCCCGTGGCCAGAGCTTGTCGGGCTGGCTCACAGAACAGGGCGCATATGATACCATAAACGCAGACTTTCACAGCGCGCCGGTTTACCTGAATCAACACGGAATTGCCGTCAGGCAGGGCCGGCCCAACCCAGACGAGATTGCGAATCCATGAATTCCGAAACGATCATTGCTTCCCTCGAACAACTGGTTTCCGCCGGTGACAACCCGGGCAAGGTGTTGACCGACCCCGCCGACCTGGAAACCTACGGCAAAGACTGGACCAAGATCCACACCCCGGCCCCCCTGGCCATCGTGCTGCCCAAGACCACCGAGCAGGTGCAGGCCCTGGTGAAGTTTGCCAACGAGAACCAGGTAGCCCTGGTGCCCTCCGGCGGTCGCACCGGCCTGAGCGCGGGTGCGGTGGCCGCCAATGGTGAAGTGGTTGTGGCCTTCGACAACATGAACAAGATTGTCGACTTCAACGCCAGTGACCGCACCGTCCGCTGCCAGGCGGGCGTGGTGACCGAACAGTTGCAGAACTTCGCCGAGGAAAATGACCTGTACTACCCGGTGGACTTCGCCTCCGCCGGCTCCAGCCAGCTGGGTGGCAACCTGTCCACCAACGGCGGCGGCATCAAGGTGATCCGCTACGGCATGAGCCGCGACTGGGTCGCCGGCCTGAAAGTGGTCACCGGCAAGGGCGACATCCTGGACCTGAACAAGGATCTGGAAAAGAACAACACCGGCTACGACCTGCGCCACCTGTTCATCGGCGCCGAGGGCACCCTGGGCTTCATCACCGAAGCCACCATGAAGCTGACCCGCAAGCCCAATGACCTGACCGTGCTGGTGCTGGGCGTGAACGACCTGACCAACACCATGGACGTGCTCAAGGCGTTCCAGAACAAGATGGACCTGACCGCCTACGAGTTCTTCTCCCACCAGGCCATGCAGCATGTCCTGGCCCATGGCCAGGTGCAGGCACCGTTCGAGACCGAGGCGCCGTACTATGCGCTGCTGGAGTTCGAAGCCGTGTCCGACCAGGTGATGGACGACGCCATGGAAGTGTTCGAACACTGCATGGAAGAAGGCTGGGTGCTCGACGGCGTGATCAGCCAGAGCGAAACCCAGGCCCAGAGCCTGTGGATGCTGCGTGAAGGCATCTCCGAGTCCATCGCCCCGCGCACGCCCTACAAAAACGACATCTCCGTGGTGGTCTCCCGAGTGCCGGGCTTCCTCGAAGAAATCGAAAGCGTGGTGACCGAGCACTACCCGGATTTCGAGATCATCTGGTTCGGCCACATCGGCGACGGCAACCTGCACCTGAACATCCTGAAGCCTGAGGACATGCCGAAGGAAGAATTCTTCGAGAAGTGCCAGCAGGTGAACAAGTGGGTGTTCGAGATCGTCGAGAAATACGAGGGCAGCGTCTCCGCCGAGCACGGCGTGGGCATGACCAAGAAAGACTACCTCAAGTACACCCGCAGCGAGGCGGAAATTGCCTACCTGCGCGGAATCAAGCAGGTATTCGACCCCAACCGCATCATGAACCCGGGCAAGATTTTTGATTAATGCCTGAGCAGCCTGCCAACGCCGAACACCTTGTCGTGCTCACCGGCGCTGGTATCAGCGCCGAGAGTGGGCTGTCCACCTTCCGTGACAACGGCGGGTTGTGGGAAGAACACAGCGTGTACGATGTGGCCACCCCCGAGGCCTTCGAACGTGATCCGGAGCTGGTGCTGCGTTTCTACAACATGCGCCGCAGTCAGCTGAAGGATGCCCAGCCGAACGACGCTCACCGGTTGTTGGCACAGCTGGAAGACCGCTATCGGGTGACGGTTGTCACTCAAAACGTGGACGACCTGCACGAACGCGGCGGCTCGACTAACGTGCTTCACTTGCACGGCGAGCTGACGAAAGCCCGAAGCTCGGTTTACCGAGAACCGCTCTATGACATTGGTTACCGCGAGTTGCACATCGGTGACCTCTGCGACCGTGGCACCCAGCTGCGGCCGCACGTGGTGTGGTTTGGCGAGGAAGTGCCGATGCTGGCGGCGGCAGCGGATGTGGTGGCCACGGCCGATCGATTGCTGATCGTTGGCACCTCTCTGCAGGTGTATCCAGCCGCCGGGCTGGTGCATGAAGTGAATCCCGATGTGCCCATTACCGTCATCGACCCCGGGGAACCTGCCTCGGTGTCCGGGGCCGAGGTGATCCGAAAGGGCGCCTCCGAGGGGCTTCGGGAGTTTGTTTCTTCGTTGCTTTGAGGTTGGCCTCTTGTTCTTCTTGTCTCTTGTTTTGGGGTACGGCCTTTGGGGGTAGGGCTTCCCCAAGAAGGGCCGTACTCAAAAGTAAGAGGCGGGGGGAAGCCAGAATTAGCTCCCAGCTCCGAGATACCCCTCGAGGTCACCCCGGAAAGCCGCCTGAGCCCCAAGCCGCTTGAGCATCCAGTAGTGCCCCGCAATCATCCGGTCGATAAAGATCGTTTCCACCGGCGGCTGGAAATAATCCAGGTACTCGAAAACCGTCTTCGTTTGCGCCGCCACTTGCTGGTGAATATCCGCCGCACCGAAATCATAGGGCGCGTCACCTCGGAAAGGCGTGATCAGCATATCCCTCCACATCGCATAATAGGCCTCATCCACCGCCGGTTGACCCTCGATGCGGGCGCCCAGGTCAATCAGATAGCGGTCCAGCGCCTGATAGTCTTCGTTCAGGGCCGAGACGATGGCGTTCCGGTAGGCGGTGACGATCTCCGGTTTGAGTTTCTTCACACAGCCGAAATCGTAGATCACCAGCGTGCCATCGGGGCGGAAGGCGAAATTGCCGGCGTGTGGGTCGCCGTGGATGCACTCGAAGCGGAACAGCTGGTCGGCCATGGTGGTGAAAATGCGGTGGCCGATGAGGTTGATGGTCTGCTGGCTGTAGCGGTCCGGGGTGATCTGGCTGACGTGGTCGCCTTCTTCCAGTTCCAGGGTCAGGATGCGGTGGTTGGAGTGGCTTTCCACCAGGGCGGGAATGACCACCCAAGGGTGGTCCTGGTGCAGCTCCCGGAACAGGCGCAGGTTTTTGGCTTCGTTCTCGTAGTCCAGCTCTTCTTTCAATCGAACCCGTATTTCTTCGAACAGCTGGTCGATGGTTGCTTCGGGCATTTTCAGCAAGCCGCCGAGTCGCAGGGTGAGCCGGAGTTGTTTCAGGTCAGAGTCGCAGGATTCGTCCACCCCGGGGTACTGCACCTTGACGATGACTTCGGTGCCGTCGTGCAACCGGGCCCGATGCACCTGGCCGATGGAGGCGGAGGCGTAGGGCATTTCCTGGAACCAGGCGAACAGGTCGGGCAGTTTCTGGCCCAGTTGCGTTTCCACCTGGCGGCGGATCATCTCAAAGGGCATGGGCGGGGCGTCTTTTTGCAGGCGCTCCAGTGCCCGGGAAAACTCCGGTGGCAGGAAGTCCTGGGTTTGCGAGGCGATCTGGCCGACTTTCATCACCGCGCCTTTCATTTCGCCCAGGGTGTCGGCGAGCTGGTTGGCCATGCGATTGTAGCTGTCTGCGCGAATGTTGTCGGCGTTGCCCCCGTTGAGCGCGCGGCGGGCTTTCTGGCTGGCGTACTGGCCGGCCATTGATGCGGTCATGCCGGCGAGTTTGAAAAATCGGCCTGCACGGGTGGTGGTCGGTTTTTGGCTCATGGCTCCGCTAACTCCAGTGATTAAATACCTCTGGAGTTATGCGAACCAACCGCCCATTCAGACCACGTGAGTTTCCACAAACAGCAGGTCTTCGAGTTCCAGTGACAGGGTTTGGCCGGATACCAGCGGGCCGACGCCCTTGGGGGTGCCGGTGAGTACCACGTCGCCGGGTTCCAGTGTGAAGTGTTTGCTCATGTGGGTGATGAGCGGGACGATGGGGTTGAGCATGTCGTCGGTGTCGCCGGTTTGCTGGCGCTGGCCATTTACATCCAGGGTGAAGTGAATGTTGCCTTCGGGCAGTTTGTCGGCCGGCACGAATGGCGAGAGCGGGCAGGCGCCGTCGAAAGCCTTGGCGCGCTCCCAGGGGTGGCCTTTTTCTTTCAGTTTGCTTTGCACGTCGCGCAGGGTGAGATCCAGCGCCAGGCCGTAGCCAAGTATTGCGCCTTCCACTTCGCGGGCGGAGGCGTTGGTCAGGGGGCGGCCGATCAGCACCGCCAGTTCGGTTTCAAAGTGCACGTCGCCCTGGTCCCGGGGCATTTCCAGCGGGCGGGTGATGTGCACGGCCGAGGTGGCGGGTTTGATGAACAGCAGCGGCTCGTCCGGTACCGGATTGTTCAGCTCCCGGGCGTGTTCGGCGTAGTTACGGCCCACGCAGACAATTTTGCCCAGCGGCAGGTGCACCTGGGTGCCGTCTTTCCAGTGATGTTTGTAATCGGCCATGTTGGTTGTCCCCGGCTCAATCGTCGTCGAATGAACAGACAGTATAGACCTTCAGACCTTCTTCTCTGAGTTTGGTGGAGCCGCCCAGGGCTGGCAAGTCGATCATCGCGGCCACTTCGACAATGTCGGCGCCAATGCGGCGAATCAACCGGGAGGCGGCCAGCATGGTCCCACCAGTGGCGATCAGGTCGTCCACCAGGACCACGTTGTCGCCGACCTTGAAGGCATCTTCATGCAGTTCCACCGAGGCGGTGCCGTACTCCAGTTCGTAGTCTTCCACCAGGGTGTCGAACGGCAGTTTGCCATTTTTGCGCACCAGCACCAGCGACGCGTTCAGCTCGTAGGCCAGGGCGGAGCCGATGATAAAGCCGCGGGCATCCACGGCCGCTACCGCGTCAATCTGGTGGCCATGGTAACGGTGTACAAAAGCGTCGATCAGCTTTCGGAAGGCGGTTTTATCCTGCAGAACCGTGGTGATATCCCGGAACGACACGCCGGGCTGGGGCCAGTCGGGCACGGTGCGGATGGCTTGTTTGATGCTTTCGGAAAAATAATCCATGACAAGGCTCGTTAATAGCTGCGGGGCGCCGCTCAGGCGGCGTCCAGGAACAGGAATTTCAGCACGAAGACGATGGCAATGGTCACTACGCTGGCGTTCAAATCAGACCAGCGGCCGGACAGTGCCTTGATACCGGCGTAGCTGATGAAGCCCAGGGCGATGCCATCGGCAATGGAGAAAGTCAGCGGCATGGTCAGGGCGGTAACAATGGCCGGCGCCGCGTCGGTGATGTCGTCCCAGTCCACCAGCTTCAGGCCGCTGGCCATCAGCACGGCCACGTAAAACAGCGCCGGTGCGGTGGCGTAAGCCGGGATGATGGCGGCCAGCGGCGAGAGTATCAGGCAGGCCAGGAACAGCAGGGCCACCACCACGGCGGTCAGCCCGGTGCGGCCGCCGGCGGCGATGCCGGCAGTGGATTCCACGTAGCTGGTGGTGGTGGAGGTGCCCAGGGCCGCGCCGGACATGGTGGCCACGGAGTCGGACATCAGGGCCCGGCCCAGGCGCGGCAGTTTGCCGTCCTTGTCCAACAGGCCGCCGCGCTGGGCGGCGCCGATCAGGGTGCCGGAGGTGTCGAACAGGTCAACGAACAGGAAGGCAAACACCACGCTGATCATGCCCACGTTCAGGGCGCCGGCAATGTCCAGCTCCATGAAGGTCGGAGCGATACTCGGTGGTGCGGAAAACAGGCCGTCGTATTCCACCATGCCAAGCATCATGGCCACGGCGGTGACGGCCAGAATGCCAATCATCACCGCACCGGTAATCCGGCGGAAGGAGAGGGCGCAAATCAGCACAAACCCGGCGAAAAACAGAAGGCTTTCCGGTGTCTTGATGTCGCCCATGCCCACCAGTGTGGCTTCATTATCGACCACTACCCCGGCGTTTTTCAGGGCGATCAGAGCGAGGAAGAAGCCGATACCGGCGGAAATACCGAAGCGTAGCGACATGGGAATGCTGTTAATCAGCCATTCCCGTACTTTCACCACGCTGAGGATGAAGAAAATGAAACCTGACAGGAATACCGCGCCTAACGCTACCTGCCAGCTGTAGCCCATGGAGCCGACTACGGTAAATGAGAAAAACGCATTCAGCCCCATGCCTTGCCCGAGTTCGATCGGCTAATTGGCCCACATCCCCATTCTCCGGGTGCCGTTGTCCGCTCCCTTTCCGTGTGCCCCCAAC
>JABXHG010000155.1 GCA_013393545.1 Alteromonadaceae bacterium
CCAAGCCGGAAGACTGGCACGTGCGCTCGCAATAACACCCCATGCTGCCGATAGAAGATAGTCTGCCAGCACTGAAACAGGCGCTGGAAACCGGCAATACCGCGCTGCTGCAGGCCCCGCCCGGGGCCGGCAAGACCACCCGCGTGCCACTGGCCCTGCTTGATGCGTCCTGGCGGAATGACGGCAGGATCCTGATGCTCGAGCCCCGTCGGCTGGCTGCCCGCTCGGCGGCCCGGTTCATGGCCCGGCAGCTGGGTGAAAAGCCGGGACAGACCGTTGGCTACCGCACCCGTCTGGATAGCAAAGTTTCCCCTGCCACCCGTATCGAGGTGGTCACCGAAGGCATCCTGACCCGGCTGATTCAGAACGATCCCATGTTGGACGAGTATGCGGCGGTGCTGTTCGACGAATTTCATGAACGATCCCTGCAAGCGGATCTCGGCTTGGCACTGGTGCGGGAATCCCAGCAGGCGTTGCGTGAGGACCTGCGCCTGCTGGTCATGTCTGCCACTCTTGATACTGCCCCCATTGCCCGGATCCTGGGCGACGTGCCGGTGATCACCAGCGAGGGGCGGGCGTTTCCGGTGGCAGTCCACTACCGGCCGCCGGCCCGAAATACCCGGTTGCCGGATCAGGTGGTGGCGGTGATTCACGAGGCCCTGCAGGCGCAGACCGGTTCGCTGCTGGTGTTTCTGCCGGGTGCGGGCGAGATTCGCCGGTTGGTCCGACAATTGGCGGGCCAGTTACCGGAGGACACCCTGCTTGCGCCCCTGTATGGCAACCTGAAAAGCGAGGAGCAGGATCGGGCCATTACCCCGGCACCAGACGGCCAGCGCAAAATCGTGCTGGCCACTGCCATTGCCGAAACCAGCCTGACCATCGAGGGCGTGCGGGTGGTGATCGATGCCGGCCAGCAGCGCCGGGCGGTGTTTGATCCCAACAGCGGCATGACACGGCTGGTAACTGGCCGGGTGTCGAAAGCCTCGGCGGAGCAGCGCAAGGGCCGGGCCGGCCGGATTGAGCCGGGCGTCTGTTACCGGCTATGGAGTGAGTCTGAACAGTTCGGGCTGGCGGACTACACACCGCCGGAAATTCGGGAAGCCGATCTGGCTCCGGTCGTTCTTGAGCTGGCCCAGTGGGGCGCCCGCACCCCGGAGCAGGTGAACTGGATTGATGCGCCGCCGCCGGCACACTGGCAGCAGGCGCAAACGCTGTTGCAGTGGCTGGACCTGCTGGATAGCGAGGGGGCGATTACCGATCATGGCAAAGCCGCCCGGGAACTGGGGTTGCATCCCAGGCTGGCGCACATGGTGCTGAAAGGCCGGTTGCTGGGATTTGCCCGCCTGGCGGCTGAACTGGCGGCCTTGCTGGAAGAGCGCGATTTGCTGGGCCCGGGTGCCGGGGCCGATCTGCACGAACGAATCCGCGTGTTGCGCGGCGACAGTCAGCGCCCGGGGGTGGATCCGGCCCGCCTGAAGGCCGTGCGCCAGGCCGCCAGGCGCCTGAACCGGGGCACGGATACCGCCGGGCTACCCGCGGAAACCGACGTGGGCAGGGTTCTGGCCCAGGCCTACCCGGACCGTATCGCCCGGCGCCGCCCCGGCAACCAGCCTCGCTTCCAACTCAGTAACGGCAAGGGCGCGGTGCTTCGTGACGAGGATCCGCTGGCCGGGGAAGAGTGGCTGGTGGCCGCTGAGTTGGATGGCAAGGCCCGGGAAGCGACCATCTACCTCGCCGCACCGGTGGCGTTGGCGGATCTGGAGACCGACCTGGCGGCGCATATTGGCAAGCGCGAAGAAGCCACCTGGGATGACAAACGCGGCACCATTGTGGCGCGACAGGTGCGCAGGCTGGGGGCTTTGGTACTGGCGGAAAACCCACTGGCCCATGTGGACCCTGCATTGATTCAGCAGGGGCTGGTGGATGCCGTACGCCGCAAGGGGTTGGATAAGCTGCCCTGGAACGACGCCACCCGGCAATGGCAGGCACGGGTTCGACTGCTGGCCAGGGAATTCCCCGGCGACTGGCCGGAGGTGAGCGACGAAGCCCTGCTGGCCACCCTGGACGACTGGCTGGCACCCTTTATGGCCGGCATGCAGCGCTGGATAGACCTGACGAAACTGGATCTGATGCAGGCGCTGAATACCCTGTTGGATTACCCCCAACAGCAAAAGCTGGATGAACTGGCCCCGAAGGCCCTGGGCATCCCCACCGGCCAGCGCGTAACTCTCGACTACACCGCCGACAACGGCCCGGTGCTGTCCGCCAAGCTGCAGGCGTTGTTTGGCAGGACCCGGACGCCCAGGGTGGCCGCCGGCCGGATACCCGTGGTGATTCACCTGCTCTCCCCGGCCCAACGCCCCCTGGCGGTCACCTCGGACCTGGCCAGTTTCTGGGCCAATGCCTATCCGGAGGTGCGCAAGGACATGCGCGGGCGCTACCCGAAACACCCCTGGCCGGAAGACCCCCTCAGCGCCCAGGCCCAGCAGGGCACGAAAAAACGCCCTGCTCGCTGATGCGACCGGTAATCACTGTTTCCGGAATGGTTTCAAAATAGATATTGCGGGCGGTGATGAACTCGCCTTCGGGGGCTGCCATTTCCCGTGCAGGCAGTTCTTCCAGATTAACCGTGTCATGGGTTTTGTTGCTGTCCCGAAAACTGTCGGCCAGTACCCAGAAGGGTTTTTGGAAATGGCGTGCAGCCAGTGCCAGCAGCAGGGTGCCGCTCTTATTGACGAAATAATCGTCTGCCAGCCAGCAGTCACAGCCGGTCACGATCACATCCGCTTGCGGCACGAACAGCCCCATCTGGGCATCGGTGATCAATGTAACCGGCACTCGCAGGGTATCCAGCCTTTGGGCGACTGTGTGCCCCTCCATGCCCGGACTGCTCTGGGTGCAGATCACCGAAAACCGGTAGTTTGCCCGCACCATGTCCTCGAACAGCGCCAGTACCGCCGAACTGGCACTGTGGGTCATGACCGTGGCGCCCTCCGGTATTCGGGAGCGGGCCTGGCGGGCCATGTCCCGGTTGGCGTTTTCAAGAAGCTGAATCTGTTCTGAGATGATCGGCCCGGCATTATTGTGGTTTGATTTCAGCCCATTCCGAACGCTCTCCAGGGCATTACCAATCACCACCATGCTCGGTCGGGCTTCCGCCAGCGCCGTCAGCACAACGGTGATTTCCCCGGCCGATAGATGGTGTTCGTCAATCCAGATTTGAAGATTGCGCAGGGTGGCCAAAGCCAGCTGCGTGGCACCGGAGGCGGTGTCCTGCTTGAGTTGGTCGAGAAGGGTTTGTGCGCTGGAAGGAAAATGGGGCATTGCTGCTAACGGGGTGATGGGTTCACCCTGAGGTTAGCAGCAATATTGCCGCAGCGGAAAATGACGACCAGCTGCGTTTGTCCGGAAGCGGGTTACTCAATCACTTTGCGGCTGGTATCGAGGTACTGCTCACCGTATTCCTGAACCTTGTCGGTTTCCATGCGTTCGGAAGACAGGTGAATTTCTTCCAGGGTAACCGCGAGTTCGTCGAACTCCTCGTTGATCTTGCCCAGGGCGTTTTCGATGGTATAGGTCAGCTCATGGATTTCGTTCATCGCGACAGGTGTCAGTTCCCCTTCCAGCACCTTTTCCAGCTTGGTGTTGTATTCAGAGAAATTGGCAACCGCTTCTTTCAGGGTTTTGGACTCTTTGGCCTCAAAGTGGTCAACGTCAGTGGCGAGCGCCGGGGCGGAGAAAGTCAAAGCAAGGCAGGCGGCGGTGAGCAGTTTCTTCATGGTGTGGGTCCTCATTGACATGATATATAATACAAATACGAATTGTTCGCAGTAAGTATCTAGGGGGTAACCCCGGGATGTCAATGGGTATTCCTTGACGACAAGGATCAGCTTTCGGGCTGGTCCTTTTTTCGTTTCAGGTTGAGGGTGAATGCCAGGGGCAACACCAGCAGGCTGTAGGCGATCATGACCATGACAGCGTGGCGCGGGTCGCCGGTCCAGTCGGCCAGTACCCCGCCGGCCATGGGCACGGAGAAGGCCATGGTGTAGCCCACCAGGAAGGTGCCGGCGGACAGGCGGCCGGTTTCGGCGGAGCTGACCAGCAGCGGTGGCAGGGCTACCAGCAGAATCAGCAGGATGCCGGCAACGAAGCTCATCAGGGTGGCGCTGGCGATGAACCACCAGCCTTCCAGCAGGACGGTGCCGGCGGTCCCCAGGATGCTGAGGATGGCCATGATCACGATAAATGTGCGCCGGCCCACCCAGAGGCGAGCGGTTTTCAGCATCACCAGGGAAGCGAACACCTGGGCGATGTTGTACCAGAAGAGGGCTTCGGACAGCATGCCGATCCGGCCCTGTTGTTCCAGCAGGTTGCCCATGTAGGCATTGAGGCCGAAGAACATGGAGCCGGACAGGCCCAGCAGCAGGCCCAGGCGGACGGTGAGCGGGTTTTTCCAGTCCGGCAGCCAGGCGGCTTTGCGCACGGGGCGGGCCAGGTCCCGTTTGGGCAGGAACAGGGCGGCCGCGACTAACAGGGCCGGCAGTGACCAGGCCAGCAGGGTGGCGCGCCAGCTGTTGTCCAGTAACGGCATGAGCACTGGCAGGGTGATGCCGGCGCCAATGAATTCGCCCATCAGCATGCCATTCATATAGATGGCCGAGCCGATGGCCAGATGGTGGGGTTCCAGCCAGCGTGGCAGCAGCGCCGGCAGGGCCGGTTGCATCATCGCCACGCCCAGGCCCATGACGGCGCTGGCGAGCATCAATGTGAGGGTGTCCGGTACCAGGCCTCGGCCGGCAGAGCCGATCACCATGATCAGCATGGCCAGCGCCAGGGTGTTGCGTGGGCCGATACGGGAGATAGCCAGGGAGCCGGGCATGGCGCCGATGGCCAGCATCAGGATGGGGAGCGTGGTCAGTGCGCCGGTCAGCGTCTGACTCAGTGCCAGTTCATCGCCAATGAAGGGTGCCAGGGGCGGCGCCACCAGCACGGGGATTCTCAGGTATACACCGGCCAGCCAAAGCAACACCGCCACCGGCAGCAGTTTTGCTGGCGGTGGCGGTGTGGGCGATGGCCATCAGATTGCTGTTGCGCATGCCGTTTTTGGCGATGAGCTCTCGCACCGGTGCCCAGTCCAGGGTGGTGTCGGTGTTCACCGCCAGCTCCCCTTCCCGGCGGTTTTCTTTCAGCAGGTTGATGGAGTCGATGGGCAATAGGCCCTGCTGCCACAGCGAGCCTTCGTAGGTGTCGTAGGCGCCGCGTTCGCCGGCCAGGGTGGCGGAGGCGCGGATGGCGAAGTAGCTGAGTTGTTCCATGGCCAGGTCGGCGAACTGCACGGCTTCGGGGCTGGAGTACGGCAGGCCCAGTTGGTAGAGCGCGTCCTGGAAGCCCATGATGCCGAGGCCCACCGGGCGGTGTTTCAGATTGGAGTTCTTCGCCTGGGGCACGGGGTTTTAGTTGATGTCGATAACGTTATCAAGCAGGCGTAGGGCGGGGTTTACGGTGCGCGCCAGGCGCTGCACGTCCAGCTGGCCGTGGTGGATGTGGGCGGCCAGGTTCACGTATCCCAGGTTGCACACGGCTATTTCGTGGCTCCGGTTGGGGTGGGCGCTTTCGGTCAGCCGGTTGGATCTGTCGG
>JABXHG010000156.1 GCA_013393545.1 Alteromonadaceae bacterium
GGGCACCGGTAGCATAAAGACCACGGGACAGGCTTGTGCAAAAAGGGACAAGGATGGCGGCCAGAAAAACAAGGGTGTACAGAAGAAGATCAAGCTGGGTATAGCGGTTGCAATGGGTGACCGGCAGATCAGGAATGCCGGCCCGGGCGTATTCCTCCTGGCGGTGAACCGCACGTGCCGAGAAATGCGGCGGCGTCCAGGCAAAGATAATCAGCACCAGCAACAGGGCATGGCCTTCCACCTGCCCGGTCACCGCTGTCCAGCCCAACAGCGGCGGCATGGCGCCGGCCAGCCCGCCAATGGTGATGTTCTGCGGCGTGGCACGCTTGAGAAACAGAGTGTAGACGCCGGCATACCCCACCAGCGACGCCAGAGTCAGCCAGGCGGTCAGGTGATTGACCAGCATCATCAGTACCGCCATGCCGGCGCAGGCGAGCAGGGTGGCAAAGACGATGGCATCAAACGGCGCGATCCGCCCGGTGGCCACGGGCCGGCGACGGGTGCGGGCCATCACCGTGTCGATTTTCTGGTCCACCACATGGTTCACCACAGCGGCGGAACCCGCCAGCAGACCAATGCCCAGGTTGCCGAACAACAGAATCCACCAGGAAGGCACTCCGGGCGTCGCCAACAGCATGCCGATCACCGAGGTGAGCAGCATCAACGCCACAACTTTCGGTTTGGTCAGTTCCAGCAGGTCGCGCCAGCCCGGTACCCGGGAACGGGGCCGGATAGCATCGGAAACAGCCAGTGTGCGGTTGGAGTTGCTCATACCGTCACCTCCCGTGAAAGCGGGTTTGTTTTTGTTAGGGACCGGGTAACCGGTAACGAATGTGCCTGCCAGATCAGGTGCACCACCGCCAGCAACAAGGCTGCTCCTGTAGCATTATGGGCAACCGCCACGGCCAGCGGAATATGCAGCCAGACATTGGCCAGCCCCAGCGCTATCTGCAACGCCAGCACACCAGCCACCAGCGCCGTCGCAGCGCCAAGCCCGGTGCGGTGCCGGCCGCGCCAGAGCCAGGCCAGCAAAACAGTGAAATAGGCCAACACCACCAGGGCACCGAGGCGATGCGTCATGTGAATGGCCACCCGGCCATCGGCGGTGAGTTGCCCGCCCAGGTAATTGGGCCCCACCTGCTGGGTTACGTCGAAGCCGTGGCGAAAATCCATACCCGCCGGCCACCACTGGCCCTGGCAGGTGGGTAAATCGGTACAGGCGACAGCGGCATAATTCGCCGCGGTCCAGGCACCCAGGGCAAGCTGCAAAACCACCAGCAACAGCCCCCCATAAAGCCATGGCCTGAGGCCTGCCGGCACCCGGTACGGCCTTTCCCCGGAGGACCGAGACTGCTGTGCAACGGCCTGCCTCGAGAGTGCCTGCAATCTGTGTAAGCGCAACGCCAGCAGCACCAGCAAAGTCACCGTTGTAAAGCCGCCCAGCAGGTGCAGCGCCACCACCTGTGGCCACAATTTGAGGGTCACTGTCCACATGCCAAAGGCGCCCTGCAGCACCACAAACGCGGCAATAAACACCGGCAGGCCAACAGGAATGCCCTTGTGGCGGTTTCGAATAGCCACAGCCGCCAGCCCGAACACCACCAGCCCAAGAGTGCCGGCAGCATAGCGGTGGATCATCTCCGGCCAGCCCTTGGCGACATCCACCGGCGTGTCCGGGAAGCGGGCATTGGCGATGGCAATATTTTCGGCGCTTTGCGGCACGGTCAGAAAGCCGTAGCAGCCGGGCCAATCCGGACAGCCAAGCCCGGCGTGGACCAGGCGCGTCCAGGCACCCAGCATGATCACCACCGACGCCAGCGCGCAGGCAAGCACAGCCCATATCCACATTTTTCTTGCCAGAGTCGTCGCTGCCACGGCTGCCATCCGCTCACCCCACCTGCGACAGTTTCAACAGATGCTTCAGGTCCGTCAGGATCTGCTTGCCGGTATGGTCCGGGCCATAGTGCATCATCACGTTGCCAAACGGGTCCACCAGGAGCAGGCCGGGCTGGCGACCGGGGGAGAAATCCGCTGGCCAGCCGGCCCGTTCCCCCGGGGCAACCTGCAATTGCTCGATGGCCGGATACTCCTGTTGCAAGCGCTCCTCCAGCGGCGCCGGCACCGAGCCCAGCCAGGCTGCCCGGCTGACGCGGGGTGCGTTCTTGCCCAGCGCCACATTCACCTGCCGGGCCAGGTACAGAAGCTCCTCACACTCAGCGGCGCAGGTCTCGGCGGCCACCAGCATTTGCCATTGGGGATCGTCCACGCCGGCGGCGAAACGGTCAGCAAACGGTTGGCCGTCGGCATCCTGCAGATGAAGCGCCTGCACCGGCACCAGAGGCTGCACCAGGTTGCCCTCATTGGTGTGCCCGGTGGGATTCAGCCAACCGGTGAAATACATCACCGTGGCCAGAATCATCGGGCCAAAGCCCACGGCAAACAGCAACAAAGCGGTGCGCCGACCGCGCCGGGTCTGTTGAGGGTCGGGCAGGGTATCAGCCGTTATCGTTGTCATTGTCGGCTCCTGTTGTTTTCCGGTAACTGGCGGCAGCGGTCAGAACAACCAGTGCCAGCGCCAGGGCAAACCATTGGGCGGCGTAACCGTAATGGGTCTGCGGCCCCATCAGGTCCGGCGCGGCAGCCGGCTCAAAGCCCCCCGGCTGCTGACCGTCATGCAGCTGAACAATCAACGCCGGCGGCCGCTCAATGTGCTCCGCCACCCGTTCCGGCGGCAGTGCCTGGACCCGGCGCGGCCAACCGGAGGAGTCCTCCGCCTGATCGGACAGCACCGGCGGCTGCGGATACTCCGCCAGTCGGCCATTCAGGGTTACCTGTTGTTCCGGTGTCTGGATCTCCGGCAGCCGGTCCCGCCTGGCCGGTGCCGGCAGCCAGCCCCGGTTTACCACCAGTGGGCGGCCTTCGGTCGGCAGGAATACCGTCAGTACCTCGTACCCCACCTGGCCACTGCGGGTGCGGTTGTCCAGCAACCAGCTTGCCTCGCCGTACCGGCCCGTCACGGTGACCGGCTGCCCCGGGCGCTGCTGTTCTCCCGTTACCCGGCTCCAGATCTGGCGACTGTCCTCCCCCTGCCAGTCCGCCAGCATCCGTTTTTTCTGTTCCGCCCGGTCCAGTTGCCAAACACCCAGGCCCAGCAAGAGCGGCAGGAACAGACCGGCGAACAGCAGCAAACGCCAGTCGGCCCGCCAGCGCCGCGCCATCAGCCCCGGCTCCCCCCGCTAACGGGTTTGCTATAGTGAACACTATAGTCAAAAACGGATCTGCCCATGCTCAAAGTCGCCATTGTGATACTGCTCCTGGCCATTATCGTGAGCCTGTTCAGCGGCCTGTTCTTCCTGGTTCGTGATGGCGGCAAAACCCGCCGGGTGGTCAATTCACTGGCCCTGCGCGTGGCCCTGAGCCTGCTGTTACTGGTTTTGGTGATCACCGCCCTGCTGACCGGGGATCTGACCCTGAACCCCACTCCCTAGCCGTTGGCACTGAATTCAGGCCCCTGAACGACTTCCCCACCGGCTAGATGATGTAAACAAACACAAACAGCCCCAGCCAGACCACATCCACAAAATGCCAGTACCAGGCCGAGGCCTCGAAACCGAAATGGTTATCTCCGGTAAAGTGGCCCTTGTTGATCCGTATGAACATGACAATCAGCATCAGGCTACCCAGCAGCACATGGGCGCCATGAAAGCCGGTGAGCATGAAGAAGGTGCTGCCGTAGATGCCGGACTGCAGGGTCAGGTCCAGATCCTTGTAGGCATGCACGTACTCCTGAACCTGCAGCGTTAAAAACACCAGCGCCAGGACAATAGTGGCGCCAAGCCAGAGTTTGAGCTTCTGCCGCTGGCCCGCCTTCAGCGCGTGGTGGGCAACCGTCACGGTGAACGAGGAACTCACCAGCAGAATGGTGTTGATCAACGGCAGCCCCCAGGGTCCAATCACCTCTTTCGGGCCCGGATAAGCCTCGGGATTGGGGTTATTCACCAGCGGCCAGCTGGCCTGGAATCCCTCCCACAACATGTTGGTGGTGCCTTTGTCGCCTTCACCCCCCAACCAGGGCACCACAAACACCCGAACGTAAAACAGAGCCCCGAAAAAGGCGGCAAAAAACATGATCTCCGAGAAAATGAACCAACCCATCCCCCAGCGGAAGGACCGGTCCATCTGTGCGCTGTAAAGCCCGGCTCGGCTTTCCCGGATCACACTGCCGAACCAGCCAAACAGCATGTAGGCCATGATCAGCGAACCGATGAAAAACATCACCCAGGCGCCGGTGGTGCTTTCCCCCTGTTTGCCGTTGACCATGATCGAGGCCACACCGTACAGGGTGACACCCAGGCCCACGGTAGCCACGATCGGCCATTTGCTCTGCTCGGGAACGTAATAACTTTGTTCTTGTGCCATGACTCCCTCCAATCGCCCAACCGCGGCCTACTTCACCTCTGGCGGTGTGGAAAAGGTGTGATAGGGCGCCGGTGACGGCACCGTCCATTCCAGACCTTCGGCGCCCTCCCAGGGTTTGGCCGGTGCCTTCTCGCCGCCTTTCACGCATTTGACCACGATAAACAGGAACAACAGCTGGGTCGCACCGAACAGAAAGGCCCCGATGCTCGACACCATATTGAAATCGGCAAACTGCAGGGCGTAATCCGGAATGCGCCGGGGCATGCCCGCCAGCCCCAGGAAATGCATGGGGAAGAAGGCCAGATTCATACCCACGAACGACAGCCAGAAGTGGGTTTTGGCCAGAATTTCGTCGTACATGTGGCCGGTCCATTTAGGCAGCCAGTAATAGGCGGCCGCGAAAATGCCGAAGATGGCACCTGGGACCAGCACATAGTGGAAGTGCGCCACCACAAAGTAGGTGTCGTGGTACTGGAAATCCGCCGGGGCGATGGCCAGCATCAGGCCGGAAAAGCCACCGATGGTGAACAGAATGATAAAGGCCACGGCGAACAGCATGGGCGCCTCAAACGTCAGCGAGCCCCGGAACATGGTGGCTGCCCAGTTGAACACCTGACCCCCGGTGGGCAGGGCAATCAGCATGGTGGCGTACATGAAGAACAGCTGCCCGGTCAGGGGAATGCCGAC
>JABXHG010000157.1 GCA_013393545.1 Alteromonadaceae bacterium
TTCCCCTTCAAGGTAGGGCATGCGCGGGGCGTCTGAATTGAAGGTGCGCACCGACGGCATCAGCTCCGAGAGCTTCTCGTAGGCTTCTTCAATTTCATCCGGATTGGTGCTGTTGCCGGAATAACCCAGAACCCGCAGGCCCACGTGGAACACTTCACGCATGTCGTTGGTCAGCATCACCTGCCCTTCAAAGCGCTCGTCCCAGAGGTCTTCCCAGGCTGTCACTTCGCTTTCCACATCGGCGGTGTCCACGGCCAGACCGGTGGTGCCCCACAGGTAAGGCACGCTGTACTGATTGTCCGGGTCAATATCCAGATTGACCAGTTCCGGGTCGAGGTTATCGAAGCCTTCAATCTTGCTGCGGTCGATCGGCATCAGCAGATCTTCCTGGCGCATCTTGCTCACGTAATAGGTGGAGGGCACGGCCAGATCATAGGCAGCACTGTCATCAAGCAGCTTGAGACGGGCGTACATGGCCTCATTGCTGTCGTAGGTGGTGTAGACCACCTGGATACCTGTTTCTTCGGTGAACCGGTCCAGCACTTCCTGGGGCATGTATTCCGACCAGTTGTACAGGTTCAGCACTTCCGGCTCTTCCGAACCAGTGCAGCCTGTCAAACCCACCACCAGCAGGCTGGCCAGTGCAATTTTCTTCATTGTTTGCTCCTTGTAAGTATCCATTGCGACAACATCAGCATGACCAGTGAGAACACCAGCAACAACGTGCCCAGGGCGTTCACCTCGGGCTTCAGGCCCACACGTACCATCGAGTAGATACGCAGGGGCAGGATTTCATAACTCGGGCCACTGACAAAGGTGCTTACCACCACATCGTCCAGTGACAGTGTAAAACCCAATAGCCAACCTGCCAGCAACGCGGGCATGATCACCGGAATCAGTACCGTTCGGGTCATGGTGAAATCGTTGGCGCCCAGGTCTCTGGCGGCTTCCGGCAAGCGCTCATCGAAGCCGCTCAGGCGCGCCATCACGGTAATCACCACGAACGGCAGGCAGAAGGTCACGTGCGCCAGCAGCAATGACACATAGCCCAGCTGCAGGCCCACCAGCAGGAACAGGGCCAGCAGGGAAATGGCCAGCACGATTTCCGGCGACATCATCACCACAAACAGCATGCCGTTCAGCACCTTTTTGCCCCTGAACCGGTAGCGGTGCAGCGCCAGCGCGGTGAGGGCACCAATCAAGGTGGATACCGTGGCCGCAGACAGCGCCAACCAGAGAGAATTCCACATGGCCTCAACCATGGCGCGGTTGTTGAACAGGGCCTCGTACCAGCGCCAGCTCAACCCACCCCACTCGTAGCCGGTGCGCGAATCGTTGAAGGAAAACACCACCAGCACGATGATCGGCGCATAAAGCAGCAGGTAAACCAGGGTCAGGTAGGTGCGGGGCAGCCAGCGGTTCATACACCGTCCTCCCCGAGTCGTTTTTTACTGAGTTTGTGGGCAAACATCAGAAATGCCATGGCCAGGGTCAGCAGGATGCTGGCGGCCGCCCCGAACGGCCAGTTACGGGCGTCCAGGAACTGGTTCTTGATGACGTTGCCCACCAGCAGGTTGCGGGAGCCGCCGAGAATATCCGGTACGAAAAACAGCCCCATGGCCGGCAGCAGTACCAGCATGATGCCCGCCAGCACACCGGGCAGAGTCAGCGGCACAATCACGTGAATAAACGTGGACCAGCGCCCGGCGCCCAGATCGTGGGAGGCTCTCAGATAATCTTCCCGCAGGTCATCAAACACTGAGTACAGGGGCAGAATCATGAACGGCAGCAGCAAATAGACCAGGCCAATGATCACCGCCCCCTCGGTGTACAAAAGCCGGAGAGGCTCTTCAATCACGCCCAGACCCTTCAGGGCATTATTCAGCAGACCGTTGGTTGCCAGAATCAGCTTCAGGGCATAGGTGCGCACCAGCGAGTTGGTCCAGAAGGGCACGATCAGCAGGAAGATCAGCAACACCTGGCGCTGTTTGGGCACTTTCGACAACGCCCAGGCGAACGGATAACCGATCAGCAGGCACACCAGCGTGGTCATCGCCGCCATGTACAGCGAATGCAGGAAAACGTCCAGATACAGCGGATTCAGCAGCTGGCGATAGGCGTCCAGGCTGAATGGCAGAGCGATGAAGCTGCCCGGATCGCGGGTCATCACACTGGCACCCACCACCAGCAGGTTCGGGGTAAACACCAGGAACAACAACCAGCCCCAGACCAGCACCAGCACCGCCGTCTTGAACGGCTGCTGCAGGGCACTACGCATCAATGCTGGCGTCCTCTTGCAGGGTGGCCGCCTCTTCGGGCAACAGCCACTCCCAGCCATCCACCCAGCTGACCCGCACCGGCTCACCCAGACGGTAATCGAAGGCGGGGTCGTCTTCGTCGAAAAACTCCGAGGCCAGCACTTCGGTGCCATCCTCCAGATGAATTACCGAATCCAGCGTGCTGCCTTTGTAGTTTCGCTCCACCACCTTGCCGGCCACACCGTCTTCGTCTTCCGGTGCCAGCACCCGGATATCTTCCGGGCGCAACAGAACGTGCAGTCGCTGGCCTTCGCCAAGCTCGAAATCCGGCTTGCGGAAAGTCCGTTTCAGGCCGAACACATCCACCGTCACTGTGTCATCGCCATTGGCCTTGTCCACCTGCCCGGGGAAAAGATTGGTCTCGCCAACAAACCGGGCGGTGAACAGGTTCGCCGGGCGCTCGTATACCTCGCGCGGCGTACCCAGTTGCTGGATCTGGCCATCTTTGAGCACCACCACCCGGTCAGACATGGACAGCGCTTCTTCCTGATCGTGGGTAACAAACACGAAGGTAATGCCCAGTTCCCGCTGAAGACGCTTCAGTTCCACCTGCATGATGCGGCGCAGCTTGTAGTCCAGCGCTGACAGGGGTTCGTCGAGCAACAACAGTTTGGGCCGTTTGACCACGGCCCGGGCAATGGCCACCCGCTGCTGCTGGCCGCCGGACAGCTGGTGGGGTTTGCGTTTGGCAAAGTCTTCCAACTGAACCATGGCAAGGGCGTCTTCCACCCGCTCGCGAATCTCGTCTTTGGGGCGTTTTTCCATCTTCAGGCCATAGGCCACATTGTCGAATACCGACATATGCGGAAACAACGCGTAATTCTGAAAAACGGTGTTCAACGGCCGGCGTTCCGGCGGGGTGTGGGTGAGATCCTGTCCACTCAGGGTAATGCGGCCATCATCCGGGTGTTCGAAACCGGCCATCATGCGCAGCAGGGTGGTTTTACCACAGCCGGAAGGGCCCAGCAGGGTAATGAATTCGCCGTCCAGGATGTCCAGATCCAGTGAATCCAGCACC
Organism: Alteromonadaceae bacterium; assembly: GCA_013393545.1. The sequence continues at coordinate 3,337 of JABXHG010000157.1, forward strand.
TTTTTGCCGTCGAATTGCTTGGTGAGTTTGCTCAGTGAAAGCAGTGTCTGTTTCATTGGCGCTGCCCGAATTGTGAGCGGCCCATTTTTCCAGAAAAGGCCGCAAACAAAAAGGGCACGAGGATACTATCTGCACCCTCGCACCCTTTCATTCCGACCATTTGGTAGCTTACTGATCTGCCACGCTATTCAGATAGGCCTTGTCTGAAATGTTGGTCCACTTGCGCACCTTGCGCAGGTATTCACGCTGAGAGGTGATAATTTCCTCCGCCAACGGGTCCTGCTCGGCGTATTCGTCCAGCAACCGGTGAGTAGTCTCACGCAAGGCGTCGATGACTTCCGGCGGGAACACCTTGTGTTCCACCTGGGGGTATTCCTCTTTCATGCGCGCCCAGGCTTCAGCACTGTCGTTGGTGCTCTTGGCGTACATGTCGTAGGCCGCCGTACGCATGGCCACCCGCAGGATTTCCTGCAACTCTTCCGGCAGCCGGTTCCAGGTTTTCTCGTTGATCAGGAACTGCACCTCGGCGCCCGGTTCCTGCCAGCCGGAATAGTAATATTTGGCGATCTGGTGAAAGCCCATGGGGAAATCCAGGGCCGGCGCCACCCACTCCAGTGCATCAATGGTGCCCCGGTCCAGTGCCGTGTACAGCTCGCCCGGCGGCAGATTGGTCACCGCCACGCCCAGCTCGGACATCACTTCACCAGCAAAGCCCGGCGTGCGCATTTTCAGTCCCTGGAGGTCTTCAACGGAGGAGATTTCCTCGTTGAACCAGCCGCCCATCTGGTTGCCGGTGTTACCGCCCGGGAACGACAACAGACCATAGGGCTCGTAGACTTTCTGCATCAACTCCATGCCGCCGCCATAGTAGAACCAGGCATACTGCTCCGGAGCCAGCATCCCGAAAGGTACGGTGGTGAAGTACATGGCGTTGGGGATGGAGCCTTTATAGTAATAGGAGGCAGTGTGACCCATGTCGTACTGACCGCTACGCACCAGGTCAAAGATGCCAAAAGGCGCCTTGTGCTTGTTGGACGAGTCAATGCGCACTTCAATGCGCCCGCCGGACATGGTTTCAACCATGTCCTCGAAGTGGCGGGTGGTCTCACCCAAAATGGGGGGAGTTGGGACCCCAGGTTTCAGCCAGGCGCAGGGTATAGGTTTCCTGCGCCAGCGCCGGCACACTCAGAAAGCTGGCGGCACAGGCAGCAGCCGCCAGCAGGGTGTTGCGAACACTCACGTTATTATTCTCCCGATCAGAACTTGAATTGACCAACCAATTCTCGCAGATGCTCACCCAGGCGCGCCAGTTCCTGGCTGGCCTCGGTGGTCTGGTTTACGCCGGTGTCGCTGCGCTGGGCTGCGTCAACAATGCGTACCACGTTCTGATTGATTTCCTCGGCCACCTGGCTTTGTTGCTCAGCCGCAGTGGCAATCTGGGTCACCTGGTCATGAATATGGCCAACGGAGCCGACAATGGTGTTCAAAGCGCTGGTCGCATGATTGATGCGTTCCACGGTTTCTTCCGAGCTCTGGCGGGAATGGCTCATGCGCTCAACCGAGGCCTTGGATTCTTCCACGAAGCCATCGATCATCTCGCGGATCTGATCCGCCGATTCTGCTGAACGCTTGGCCAGCTGGCGCACCTCATCGGCCACCACCGAGAAGCCACGGCCATGCTCGCCGGCCCGGGCCGCTTCGATCGCGGCGTTCAGAGCCAGCAGGTTGGTTTGCTCGGTGACCGCGTGGATCAC
>JABXHG010000158.1 GCA_013393545.1 Alteromonadaceae bacterium
GCGTGACCAGGAAGTGGTCGATGCCGCCAACGGGCACGGCATCGCCATGGTCTTCACCGGCATGGGCCACTTCCGCCACTGAGTCAGATTCAAGGAGAACACGATGAACATTCTGGTTATTGGCGGCGGTGGTCGCGAACACGCACGGGCCTGGAAAGCGGCCCAGTCGCCCCAGGCGGACAAGGTTTTCGTGGCACCCGGTAACGCCGGCACCGCCCGTGAACCGAATCTGGAAAATGTCGATCTGGACGTACTGGATTTGGACGGCCTGGCCAACTTTGCCGAGCAGAACAACGTGGGCCTGACCATCGTCGGCCCGGAGGCACCGCCGGTGGCCGGCGTGGTCGACACGTTCGAAGAACGTGGCTTGCGCATTTTCGGCCCGACGGCCGGCGCCGCGCAGCTCGAAGGCTCCAAGGCCTTCACCAAGGATTTCCTGGCCCGCCAGCAGATTCCGACGGCCGACTACGCCAACTTCACCGATGTAGACGAGGCCCTGGCGTACGTGCGCGAGAAAGGCGCGCCGATTGTGGTCAAGGCCGACGGCCTGGCCGCCGGCAAGGGTGTGATCGTCGCCATGACCCTGGAAGAGGCCGAAGACGCCATCCGCGACATGCTCGCGGGCAATGCCTTTGGCGATGCCGGCAGCCGCGTGGTGGTCGAGGAATTCCTGGACGGCGAAGAAGCCTCCTTTATCGTGATGGTGGATGGCAAGAACGTACTGGCCATGGCCACCTCCCAGGACCACAAGCGCGTGGGCGACGGCGACACCGGCCCGAACACCGGTGGCATGGGTGCTTACTCCCCCGCTCCCGTCGTCACCGCCGATGTGCATCAGCGCATCATGGATGAGGTGATCATGCCCACGGTCAAAGGCATGGCGGCTGAAGGTCATCCCTACAAGGGTTTTCTGTACGCCGGTCTGATGATCGATACCAAGGGCGCGCCCAAGGTCATCGAGTTCAACTGCCGCTTCGGCGACCCGGAAACCCAGCCGATCATGCTGCGCATGAAATCCGACCTGGTGGAATTGTGCCAGGCCGCCGTGGACGGCAAGCTCAACCAGTGCGACTCCGAATGGGACGACCGTGCCTCCGTGGGCATCGTGCTGGCGGCCGGCGGCTACCCGGGCAGCTACAACAAGGGAGATGTCATCTCCGGGCTGCCGGAAACAGAGGTGGACGACGAGAAAATCTTCCACGCCGGCACGAAACTGGACGGCGACAACGTCGTGACCGCCGGCGGCCGCGTGCTCTGCGCCACCGCCTTGGGCAACACCGTCACCGAGGCACAGCAACGTGCCTACCAGCTGGCTAAAAAAGTGACCTGGGATGGCGTGTTCTGCCGCAAGGACATCGCTTACCGCGCAATTGCCCGGGAACAGCAGTAACCACCACCCGACAACGGATGTAACAGGGCCCGCAGCTCATGCCTGAAGCAATATGGATTACTTTCGCCTTTGTTCTCGGCCTCGGCGTAAAAGCTGTCGGGCTGCCGCCGCTGGTGGGTTATCTGGCTGCGGGCTTTGTGCTCAGTGGTCTGGCATCGTTCACCGGCCTGGCGGTTGAGCAGACCGACGTACTGGCACACATTGCTCACCTGGGCGTGTTGCTGCTGCTGTTTACCGTGGGTCTGAAGCTCAAGCTCAAATCCATTGTCAGCCCCGAAGTGATCGGGGGCGGGCTACTGCACTTCGGCATTACTTGCCTGGTGTTCACCCCCGGTCTTTACTGGCTGCTGGATCTGGATTGGCTGACGGCCTTCCTGCTGGCCGTGGCCCTGTCGTTCTCCAGCACGGTGCTGGCCGCCAAGGTTCTGGAAAGCAAACGGGAAATCCGGGCGTTCCACGGCCGGGTGGCGATCGGCATCCTGATTGTTCAGGACCTCATCGCGCTGGTGGTGATGAGTCTCGCTGCCGGCAAAACGCCGTCGGAATGGGCGCTGATGGTGTTTGGCCTGCCGCTGTTGCGGCCACTGCTCTACAAGTTGTTGGATGCCAGCGGCCACGACGAACTGCTGGTACTTCTCGGCCTGCTGCTGGCGTTGGTGGTCGGTGGCTTAGGCTTCGAGGCCGTTGGGCTAAGCTCGGAGCTCGGCGCCCTGATCTTCGGCGCCATGCTGGCCAACCATCCCCGCTCCCAGGAGCTGTCCAAGTCCCTGTGGAGTGTGAAGGAAATGTTCCTGGTGGGCTTTTTCCTGCAGATCGGCATCGGCGGCCTGCCGGATCAGCAAGCGATTATCTTTGCCGTAGTGGCGGCCCTGGTGCTGCCGCTCAAGGGCATCCTGTTCTATTTCCTGCTGCTGGCCTTCCGCCTGCGCGCTCGCAGCAGTTTCCTGACCTCCCTGTCACTGACCAACTACAGCGAGTTCGGCCTGATTGTCGCCAGCGTGGCGTTGCCGGAATGGCTAATTCCGCTGGCCATCACCGTCTCCCTGTCCTTTGTGTTTTCGGCGCCGATCAATCGATTCTCCCATGCCATCTACGAGCGCATTTGCCACAAGATCGATCGCTTCGAAACCCACAAACGCCATCCGGACGAGCAGCCAATTTCCCTGGGCGACACCCGTATCCTGGTGATGGGCATGGGCCGTACCGGCACCGCCGCCTACGACTGGCTGAAAGCCAGCGAAGAACGGATCATGGGACTGGATTCCGACCCGGCGAAAACAGAGAAACACCAGGAAAGCGGCCGCAACGTGGTCTTCGCCGATGCCGAAGACACCACCTTCTGGGAAGGGCTGCATATGCCGCAGCTGGAGTCAGTGGTACTGGCCATGAACGACATCGAAGGCAAACTGATTGCCGCCCGCATGCTGCGCAAGCTGGGTTTTACCGGTTACATCGTAGCCCACACCATGTACGCGGATGAAGCAAAACAGATTCGAAAAGCGGGCGCCAACGACGCCTACCTGACGCTTAGCGAAACCGGTGTAGCCCTGGCCAGCCACCTGATGGACCACGAATACCAGGCCGAAGACGTACGCGCCATGCGGGCACTGAATAACTGAGCCGGGGAGTTATCCTCACTCAGAGGGCGCAGGTCCGGAAGCCGGTGTACACGTCATTGCGGAACGGGAAATAGGCCTGCCGGTAGGTACCCCGAATCAGGTTCGATGAGGTCGCGCAGCTACCACCCTTGGTCACCTTGTGGGTGGCGAACTGCAGGGTGGACATGAACGGGTACATATCCACCTTGAAGCCGTCATGAGACAGGGACTGGTTATTGCTCTTCTCCCACAGGTTACTCACCTGCTGCAGGCTACCAAACGTGCTTGCGCTGTCGGGATAGTCACAAACCGGTTTCTGCGCGACCCTGCGCCCGTTCATATCGGCGGTCGACACATCCGGCGCCTCATTGCCCCATGGGTAACGGCGAAAGGCCTCACCCGGTCGATTCGCCAGCGCGGCCACTTCCCACTCAGTTTCCGTCGGCAGGCGCCGCCCGGCCCACTTGCAGAAAGCCTCGGCTTCCCAGTAGGTCACGTGGGTCACCGGCGCGTTCGGGTTCAGCGGCTGCCACTGATCAAACAACCGCTCCTGCCACTGCCCTTTTTGCCAGCGCCAGTAAAGCGGATGGCGGGGTTCTCTCATCAGAGGCTGGTCATGACCGTGCACCAGAGCCACGTCCTGCTCGGTCAACGTGGAAGGAGTCCCAAAGGTCGTCCATGGACGGATCATAACTGGGCGTACCATCCAGCAGGTTGAAGACGAACACCTCATAGAAAAATGCCGAGTGGCCCATTTCCCAGAGCGGGGGGTTCACACCGGGATGATAGGGCACACCCAGCTTTCCCGCCGGCAATGACTCAATCAGTGCCAGAGTCCGGCTGCGGGCCAGCTCCAGCTCCGCCAGTAACTGCCCTTTATAATCTTCAGTTACCATGGCTTTCATCCTTTAAGTGTTTTGCTTCAGGAGTCAGAAAAGCATATCAGAAACAAACAAAAACCCCGCAAGGCTCGCACCTTGCGGGGTTTTCTGTGGTCGGTGAGTACCGAAGCACTCACCGGAACATCATGAGGCCAGTCTTAAAACTGGTTCATGGTGTTGTCTTTACCACCGGCCTTCAGAGCCGCGTCACCTGCGAAGAACTCTTTGTGGTCATCGCAGGTGAC
>JABXHG010000159.1 GCA_013393545.1 Alteromonadaceae bacterium
AACACGAGCCACTTCCCGGCCCGGCACGTATTTCAAACCAGGACGGGAAAATAAAGAACAGGGGTATTCAAAGGACAATGAAAAAAAACGGCGGGGGGAACGATAACGGAAAGTGGCTGACTGGCTGGTTTGGGGAAAAGAGCCAGCAGGAGGTCCGTAACCTAATGGCAGGCCCCTCGGGGTTCATCTGCAAGGAGTGTGTCGATCTGTGCAATGACATTATTCGTGAGGAAATCCAGGAAAGCGCCCAGGAAGAGGCTGGCGACCGCCTGCCCACACCGGCGGAAATCCGGAATACCCTCAATGAGTATGTGATCGGCCAGGACCGCGCCAAAATCGTACTGTCGGTGGCCGTTTACAACCACTACAAGCGGTTGCGTTATGGCGAAGGCAAAACCGACGTGGAGCTGGGCAAGAGTAACATCCTGCTGATTGGCCCCACCGGTAGCGGCAAAACACTGCTGGCCGAAACCCTGGCGCGCATGCTCAATGTGCCGTTTACTATTGCCGATGCCACGACGCTGACCGGGGCTGGTTACGTAGGTGAGGATGTTGAGAACATCATCCAGGAGCTGCTGCAAAAGTGCGGTTACGATGTCGACAAGGCCCAGCGCGGTATTGTCTACATTGACGAAATCGACAAGATTTCCCGCAAATCCGATAACCCGTCCATCACTCGTGATGTGTCCGGTGAGGGTGTGCAGCAGGCATTGCTGAAGCTGATCGAGGGCACGGTGGCGTCGGTTCCGCCGCAGGGTGGCCGTAAACACCCGCAGCAGGAATTCCTGCAGGTCGACACCACCAACATGCTGTTCATCTGTGGCGGTGCCTTTGCCGGCCTGGAAAAAGTCATCCAGGAGCGGTCGGATCGCAGTTCCATCGGCTTCTCGGCTACGGTCAAGAGCCAGGACGACAGCAAGAGCGTTGGTGAAGTGGTTCAGCATGTGGAAACCGAAGATCTGGTGAAATTCGGGCTGATTCCCGAATTCGTCGGCCGTCTGCCGGTGGTGGCCACACTCACCGAGCTGGATGAAGACGCCCTGATCCAGATTCTGACCGAGCCCAAGAACGCCCTGACGAAACAGTACCAACAGCTGTTTGACATGGAAGGGGTGGAACTGGATTTCCGTGAAGAAGCCCTGCGTGCGGTAGCCCGCAAGGCAATGGAGCGGAAAACCGGTGCCCGAGGGTTGCGCTCGATCATGGAAGGCATGCTTCTGGACACCATGTACCAGATTCCTTCCGAGCCTGACGTAACCAAGGTCGTGATCGATGACAGCGTGATTCGCGGAGAATCCGAGCCGTTCAAAATCTACGCGAGTAACGAGCAGGCCAGGGCGGTTCCGGACGATTGAACACCGGGTCCGGGGTAGCAATAATAAAAAGGGGCGGGAACGCCCCTTTTTATTTGCGCCATACCCCGTTTTCCCCGTATTTCCCCGTCCTTAACGATTGCAATTTTTGTCAGCGCCCCAACAAAGGGTGGTATGCTCAACGAAAGACCGTCAGAGGATTTCCCATGACCCGTACACCTGAACAACCCGTGCACGAATACCCGCTGTTGCCCCTGCGCGATGTGGTGGTGTTCCCGCACATGGTGGTGCCGCTGTTTGTCGGCCGCGACAAGTCCATTCAGGCACTGGAAGCCGCGATGGAGGGCAGTAAGGAGATTCTGCTGGTTGCCCAGAAAGACCCGGCCACCGATGAGCCGGGCCCGAAAGATGTCTTCTCCATGGCTACCCTGGCTACCGTGCTGCAAATGCTCCGCTTGCCGGACGGCACCGTGAAGGTGCTGGTGGAAGGTAACGCCCGTGCCAGCATTGACGACATCGTGGAAGGCGAGTACCTCACCTCTCAAGCAGTAGTGCTGGATGACGAGCCGCTGCAGGAGCAGGAGGAAGAGGTACTGACCCGCACACTGATGGACGAGTTCGAGAAGTACGTGAAGCTCTCGAAGAAAGTTCCCTCGGAAGTCTCCAACGCGCTGACTGGCATCGAAGAACTGGATCGCCTGGTCGATACCATGGCCTCGCATCTCGAAATGCGTATCCCGGAAAAGCAGGAATTGCTTGAAGCGCTGAATCTGCGCACCCGGGTAGACCTGCTGATGGGCAAACTCGACGGCGAGATTGACCTGATCGAAGTGGAGAAGCGCATTCGTGGCCGCGTGAAGAAGCAGATGGAGCGCAGCCAGCGTGAGTACTATCTGAACGAACAGATGAAGGCTATCCAGAAGGAAATGGGTAACCTGGGCGAGGGCAGTAACGACTTTGAAGAGCTGGAGCAGAAGCTCGAAGAAGCCAAGCTGCCCGAGGAGGCCAAAAAGAAAACCGAAGCGGAACTGAACAAGCTGAAAATGATGTCGCCCATGTCTGCCGAGGCAACGGTGGTGCGCGGCTATATCGATTGGATGCTGTCGATTCCGTGGAAAAAACGCAGCCGGGTACGCCACGACCTGGAAAAAGCCCGGGAGATCCTGGACGAAGACCATTACGGTCTGGACGAGGTGAAAACCCGCATTCTTGAATACCTGGCGGTGCAAAGCCGGGTGAAGAAAATCAAGGGTCCGGTACTGTGCCTGGTTGGCCCGCCGGGTGTGGGTAAAACCTCCCTGGGGCAGTCCATTGCCCGTGCCACCAACCGCAAGTATACCCGCATGGCCCTCGGTGGCGTGCGTGACGAGGCGGAGATCCGGGGGCACCGGAAAACCTACATCGGTGCGCTTCCGGGCAAGCTGATCCAGAAGTTGTCCAAGGTGGAAGTCAAGAACCCACTGTTCCTGTTTGATGAACTCGACAAGATGGGCATGGATCACCGCGGCGATCCGGCCTCGGCCCTGCTGGAGGTGCTGGACCCGGAGCAGAACCACACCTTCAATGATCATTATCTGGAAGTGGATTATGATCTGTCGGATGTGATGTTCGTGTGCACCTCCAACTCCATGAACATTCCGCCGGCCTTGCTGGACCGGATGGAGATTATCCGCATTCCGGGCTACACCGAGGACGAAAAGGTCAATATCGCCCTGAAGTACCTGCTACCCAAGCAGATCAAGGCCAATGGCCTGCGTAAGGATGAGCTGGAGATGCCGGAAAGCTCCGTACGTGACCTGATCCGCTATTACACCCGGGAAGCCGGTGTGCGCAGCCTGGAGCGCGAGATTGCCAAGATCTGCCGCAAGGTGGTGCGGGAAAACGTCGAGAAGAAGGAAAAAACCACGCTCGTGCTTAAGCCCGAGATGCTGGAAGACTACTCCGGCGTGAAGCGTTTCAACTTCGGTTTGGCGGAAGAAAAGAACCAGATCGGGCAGGTGACCGGCCTGGCCTGGACCTCCGTAGGCGGTGAATTGCTGACCATCGAAGCGGCGCTTACCCCGGGCAAGGGCCGTGTGGTGAAAACCGGTTCGCTGGGGGATGTCATGCAGGAGTCCATCCAGACCGCACTCACGGTGGTCCGCAGCCGGGCTGCAGGCCTGGGTATTGCGGACGATTTCCACGAAAAGCATGACCTGCACATCCACGTACCTGAAGGCGCCACACCAAAAGATGGCCCGAGTGCCGGTATTGGCATGTGTACCGCGCTGGTTTCTGCCTTGACCCGGATTCCCATCCGCGCCGACGTGGCCATGACCGGTGAGATCACCCTGCGCGGGCGGGTGCTGGCCATTGGCGGGCTCAAGGAAAAGCTGCTGGCGGCCCATCGTGGCGGTATCAAGACGGTTCTGATTCCGGATGAAAATGTTCGTGATCTCAAGGAGATACCGGCGAACGTCAAGGAATCTCTGGAGATCCGCCCGGTGAAGTGGATCGACGAAGTTCTGGACATTGCCCTGGAATATCCGCCCGAGCCCAGTGCCGTGGAAGCGGCTTCCGATTCAGGCTCGTCGAAGCCTTCGGACGAGTCTGGAGATGCGGTAGAGCGCATAAATACGCACTGACAACAGCGGCAATCGTTGACATGCCAGAGAGCCCGTTGGTATAACTGTTTCGCCGTGAAACAGCCAGTATCAAGGGCTCCCGCGCAATTTGTGCCTATTCCGTTACCGGCGTTCAGCCGCAAGGAATAAGAAAACAGAAAAATGGAATTATCCGACCGCTTGTGCGATAGTCGGGAACGTCCGCGAAAAATAATCCGACCCATAACATCTTCAACCTGAAATCGAAGGGGTTTGGTGTGAACAAGTCCGAACGTATCGATGCCATTGCCGAGTCTGCCGACATCACCAAAGCCGCCGCAGGCCGCGCGCTGGGTGCCATCACCGACCCCATCACCGGTGCCCGGAAAGAACGCGCACACGTAACCCTAACTGTCCTTCGCA
>JABXHG010000016.1 GCA_013393545.1 Alteromonadaceae bacterium
TGGGGCGCTCGCCGTTCTTCAGCGCGGTCAGGCGCCAGATCACCAGTCGCAGCAGGCCTTCGTGCACGGCATCGATATTGTCGCAGCGCCCGAGGCAGGTCAGCAGCCGCGACAGCGTGGCTTGAGAGGGCCGGTCCTGGGCCAGGGGCGTTGTCCCGCGCGCATCGCTGCAGGCCAGCTGCCAGAGCGGATCACGGCGCAGCGTGTCGGTATCGCTGAGGTCGATCCAGCCCATCGCACGCTGCAGCACCAGGGTACGCAACTGGCTGGCCAGCGAATGAAGGATGCGCAGCGGGTGGCGTCGATCGACCAGATTGTCTTCCAGCGCCTCAATCACGCCGCTGTTGTCGAGGGCCTCACGCAACAGCAGAGCGCCGCTGTCGCTGGTAGTGCGCTGGCCGCTCAGCTCAACACGGACAGCGCCGTTGCATGAGGGCGTCCAGGTGGATAGGCTTTCACCCATAGCGGATGGCTCTCTTGGTTCAGATTCTTGGCGGAACACACTGAATTTTCAAGAGAATACCATCCGCTATCTTCGTTTTCGGGCCGGCCTCATGAATAAGCCGGGGATAAATATCACTGATCCACTATAAACATCAAACGCACCGTATCTTTGAATTGGGCTCGCCCAAAAAATGACTTCATCATTATTTTTCATTCTGGTGAAAAGATTAAGCTCCTCAACTTTTTTTACAAAAACATGCACAACTTTATCAGAATAGTCACTTTTTACGTAAACTTCAAAACCACCATTTTTTTCACCCAATTGTTTATAACCGTTGTATTTTCCTTTATAGATAACAGGCTCCGTTGGGTATGGTGTAGCCACTATTTTGCTAAAATTTTTAGCAATCTGCTTATTAAATACGTAATTTGCTTCCTCTCCGGGCTTGGTAACATTAAGGTCTATCTGTCGTTCCCCTGGCGCTCTAACCACATTAAACATACTATTAACATCGGCTAGCACTGCCGACCGAGCATATCTTCGCTTGTTTTTATTGTCATCTTGAATTAAATCTCGTTGTGATTTTTCTTCAATGTCTTTTTCTTTCTGCCTCACTTTATATGTTTCAATTTGCGAATCCCTGTTAAATCTCACATCACCATGTACAGCTTTGTCATAAGGTTCTGTTATAGCCCAATTAAAAAATTTAACTGATTCTTCTTTAACTCTACCCCACAAGGGTAAAACGACAGAGCCTTCACCTAGCACTTCTAACATCAAATCAGCATCAGAATAACTAGACCTTGCTATACCTTTTTTTCTAACTACCTCCCCGTTTTCTACAAAAATGACTGACTTATCAATAGCTCTTTGAAAGTGGGGTAAGGTATTTCCAAGGGTCCTAATTGAAATTGATTTACCAACCACAACATCACCTGAATAGCGTAATTTAAAATCTAACTGTTTACCCATAGACTCCCTTCCCGCTGGTAAATTTATTATCTTTTTTCACAATGCCTTCCCCCTTGGAACCATCTATCCACAGCCCTCTGTGCTAGCTGGTACCCGTCCCTGTTTGCTTCAACGTGTGGCGTGCCCTTTCTAACTCGGGGCTTACTTGTCCGCACCCTTCATCTGTCTGACCTGTCATTAACCAAAGCGTGTATTTCGGCCACTGCTGGCATATCGCTTGCAGCATTTCCCCTTTTGGCGCTCTTCCAGCCTGCTCAATGCTCTCAACAGTTTTTTTATTAAAACCAATGAGTTGCGCAAATTCTGCGCGGCCAGATGTTTCGACCTCACGAATTTCCCGCATTTTTTTGGCTAGATCACTGGACATATACCAACTTCTTCGTATACTGATTTCATAGGCTACCAATTAATTGGTATACCGGCTCAGCAATCAATCTACATCAATTCGATTATCAAGATTGCTGGTTTTGAAGATACCACAACATGCCACAGCGAGCAGGTACAGCATGGAAACGAGCAACACGCCCCACGTCCCCGCACCTCAGGTGCCCGTCATGACGATAGAGCGTTTCTCTGAGCTATCCGGCCTCACGCCCGACACCGTGCGGGGTCAGCTAAATCAGGGAAACCTTCCCCTTATCAAAGTGGGTCGTCGTCGCCTCGTTAACGTCGCGCTCTTTACCGCTGAGTGCCTGCAATCGGAGGACTGGTCATGAGCTGCTACAGCCTTAATCCAGCCTTTCTTTCAAGCACCACCTCTGGTGAATGCCTTGTCACCCTGTCGCTGGATGGCGTGAGGCAAGGTTCCGACGCCGCCTTTGCTGCGCTGTTCGACGTCCAGCACCACACCGGTGCTATGGCCTCTATTTTTGTTCCTCATCATGTCTACCAAGCCAACGTCGATCACCTGGAACAGACGCCCGATTTCATCGCGAAAGACGGGAATTGCTCTTTCGACTTCGCCTCCCACGAGGCGGCATTGAATTTCCTGCGACACCTCTACGGGATTGATGCCCCCGCACTTGCTGACGCTGTTTCTTGCCCGGCGCATCTATCCACACCCCCACGGCTAACGCGCCGACCATTATCCACAGCGGCCTTTAGCCCTTTCGGAGTTATGTACATGAGTAAAAAACAGCCCGTTCGAGTTTTTCTCGACCAGGAAATACACAGCCGGTACTTGATTCAGGCAGGTACCCACGGCCTTACCCCCTCCGCGCTCGGGGAAAAGCTGTTGCACCACGGCCTTGCCCAACTGGAACGCGGCGATACCTCGGCTCTTACAGCTGCGGATGCTGTCTCTCCCGCTCCCAACGGCAAAGAGGCTTAATACATGTCCCCTGCCCGTCATCCGTCGCCCATCGGTCGCACGGCTTTTAAAGCCTGCTCCGGCCGCCCCGTCACACCCTACGCAGTACGGGTTGACGGGGTGGACGGTGAAGGCTGCCGTGCTGAACGACCGCTGGGCACGGATACGGCGGGGACAACCCCCTGCCTCGATTCCCGAGCTTTGAGGGAGCGGGGCGAGCGGTGTCTGCATGGTCGGGACTATGCACGCGCTGCCACGTACTACGCCCAAGCGGAATACCGGCTTCTGGTACTTCGCGGCGTTACACCTGAAACCACTGAGCTAGCCATTCTCGCGGATTATTGCCTAACCCAAGCCGCCAGAACTCAACGCTAACGAAAAGGAACATAGCCATGATCAACACCATTCAAGCCCACGTTATCGGCGCTTCACGCTACAGCATGGATAACGGCGTAAAAGGGGCAAAAGTCACCATCATGCAGCCCTCTGCCTCCGACAATGAGAACCAGCTGGGCAATCAGGTCAGCACCATGTCGGCGCCGTATGAAATTCTTGACCAGCTATACGCCCATGCTCCGCACATGCCCTGCGCACTTGAACTGGACATTGAATTTCGTGCTTCGGGTGGCAAGGCCACCATGCACGTTCTCGCAGCACGGAAACCCAATGCGACGGGTAGCCCCAGCCATCAGGCACCGTCCGCTAACACAGATAAAAAATAGGATTTTGAGCCATGGACACTAACGATATCTCTGGTCTGTGGCTCCTGGTTTATTGCGTCGGTCTCGTTCTCACATTCGGGATTGGCGCGATAAATGGGGGGCAACGATGAACGATCCCAGCTTAACGTTTGTTGTTAGCACCCTTTTTACTGCCTATGCCATCGGCTGGGCGTTTGGACATACGATTCTTATCGTCAAAAAATTCATGGAGTCTGTCGCATGACTATCAAGACCACTGCAACAAACCTTAAAACCGCAGCCCTCACTACTCGCGGCAAGATTGCAACCGCTGCAGCCCTGATGATGGGTTCTGCCGCTGCTCACGCCCAAGAAGCTACCGGTGCTTCTGCTGCTTTCACTGAAATCGAAAGTACCGCCTCTGAAATGGTGGGCTATGCCTGGCCGGTAGTGGCCTCCATTACAGCTGCGCTTATCGGCATCAAACTGTTCAAGAAGTTTGCAAACCGCGCCTCTTAATTTGCTGCTTCACGGGATCAACCAAGGGGCGGAAACGCCCCTTTTTATATAGCGAGAGAAACATGATTAGAAAAGCTGCTTTACCATTTTTATTGGCGTCTTTTTTAATGGTGTTTGCTGATACTTCTCATGCTTGGTGGGGTAAGGCTTTGACATACTGCTATAGCTCCGTCTCGGACATGTCTCGGTACTTTCCAACTGATGGAACAACTTATCAAGTTAGATCATGTGGGTCTGGCAAGCTCACAATGTATAAGTGGCATAGTACTTTACCTTATTCCGAACCAGATAATGGTTTTCCTGTTTTTAATGCTCCGATGACAGACGAACAATGCAGCTCTGAGGCGTCTACTTCTTATGATGTTACTCCGTCACAAGCCAACGTGTTGAGTTCTGGCGGTTCTTTGCTGGGTGCTGGGGGTGCTTGTTCTGTTTCTCAATCTCCAAACGCTGATGTAGCTTTTTGTTATGGCGACCCTATTACATGCACGATGGATGTTACTGCTGAATCAACAGGTAAAATACGTCAATACCAAGAAAATACTTCAATCGAAAAAGGTATGGGCACTTTTTCAGTTTTGGAGTTTCCCGAACCTAATTATTTAACTTCTTTAGGTGGGGCTTCTTGTACCGACCCTTCATCTTGTTTAACCATTGGTGATGAGTCTTTTATAGTTGATTGGAATAAAGCGCCGGATCATTTTGAATACGTTGATTCAACCGGCACCGTCCATTCTAAGTCTTCATCTGGCGGCGATAGCTCTGGCTCCGGCGGCGGTGGTGATGGTTCTGACGGCGATGGCTCTGGCTCCGGTGGCGGCGGTGATTCTAGCGGTAACTCCGGTGGTGGCGATACTGGCGGTGGTGACACAGGAGGCGGCGACTCTACCGACCCAACTGATCCGACTGATCCCACTGACCCAGGCGGTGACAACGATAGTGGCTCCGGTGGTGGCTCCGGTGGTGGCTCCGGTGGTGGCTCCAGTGTTCCAGATTTTGAGTTTGACGAATCGGGCATTATTGAAGCCATTCGTTCATCTGGCCAATCCAACCGCAACGCTACTGACGCTCTTTCGAACGATGTTACCGGTGCTATTTCTCAGCAAACAGAAGACTTTATTACCATTTCAAATACTGCTTCTGAAAATCTTAATCTTCAAATCGGCCATCAGACTGATGACCTGACCAATACCCTTAACGATCAGACCGGCACCTTAACCGACTCACTTGACGCACTAGGCAACACCTTCACCGATGCTCTCAAGGGCTTGGGTAGTGTGGTGGATGGCTCAGGCGACGGGGATGGGGATAGCGAAGGAGAAGGTGAAGACAGTGAAGGAAAGGGCCTGCTGGGCGGTATATCCAAACTGCTCAACGGGATGGTCAATAAACTGGCATCAAAATTCACCGAAGACCTCGGCAGCGAAAACGAACTGTTCGATTCATCCGGCATGGATGAAACCTTGGATGGTGCATCCGAGAAACAAGCACAGTATGGCGATGAGGTCCGTGGCCTGATGGATCAGATCGGCGATGAACAGTCGTCTAGCATCGCCGAAAAAGTCACCTCCCTTTTGCCTTCACTCCCCTCCGGCAGCTGCACCCCCATGCAGTTTGGCCCAATGGAAATTTCCTGTCGTGCGTTTACCACCATTCAGCAATGGCTGACATGGATTGTCTATTTTTGGACGGTCGTCAGCGTGGTGGACACCTTCTTTCGCTCTGGTCAGAGGACGGCATAAATGGCACTTCCTGCACTACTCGGCATGGGCGCCGTTATCGGTTTTTTCTCCCGCGCCCTCGAATGGCTCATTGCCCGTATTGCCTCACGCTTTACCAATCGCCTCGCGGGCATACTGGTCTGGACGACGCTATACATCACGCTTTTGGTCGCCCTTGCCGGAACGCTGGCCGCAATTATCAACGGCCTGAGCGCTTCTCTGCCGTCTGAGCTTGCCCAGGGCATCGGTGCGATTAAGCCCACGAATTTTGAAGCCTGCATGGCCGCGATTTACAGCAGCAAAATTGCCGTGTGGGTCTTCCAACAGAAAAAACAACTGATTGATTGGGAACAAGGGAGGCCGGTTCTCTGATGGCTGTTTATGTCGTCACCGGCAAATTGGGCGCCGGTAAAACCCTCGTCGCCGTGGGCAAGATCAAGGACAAATTAATTCAGGGTTGCAAGGTCGCAACCAACCTGGACTTGAATCTGGATCAGCTGATTGGTGAAAAGGCCAAGCAAACTCGCTGCTTTCGCATCCCCGATAAACCCGTTCTTGCAGACCTCCAATCTATCGGTACCGGCACCGATGATTACGACGAAAACAGCAATGGCCTTTTGGTACTTGATGAATGCGGCACTTGGTTTAATGCCCGCTCCTGGAATGACAAAAGTCGCCAAGACGTAATTAACTGGTTCTTGCACGCCCGAAAATTGGGCTGGGACATTATTTTTCTCATTCAAGACTTGTCGATCATGGACAAGCAAGCCCGTGTGGCCCTCGCTGAGCACGTGGTGTATTGCCGCCGCCTGGATCGCGTCACCGTTCCCTTTATCGGTGCGCTTTACTCCCTGTTCATGGGCAAAAAGATACCGTTGCCGAAAGTGCATCTGGGCATTGTCAAATACGGTGACTCCCCGCAAAGCCTTACCGTGGAACGCTGGACCTACACCGGCCGCGCGCTCTACCCCGCTTACGACACCAAGCAGGCCTTTTCTGACAACTATGCCCACGGCACTTACTCCTTGCTGCCGCCTTGGCTCACCCACGGCAGGTGTCGTGTACCGCGTGACGCGAGGTTCTATATGAAAATGACCCACATCTACTGGAAGCGTTTCAACCGCCCTTTTCTGGCTGTTGCATCTTTTGTGCTCGGCTGCTTCCTGACGGTTTCTGCCTTGGTAGTGGACCGCGTTAACGCCCGATCGCCAGACGACGTTCCTGCCGCTGCACCGCTTGAGCTGCCCGATTTCAGTACCAGCCGTATCGCCAGCTTTAGCCAGTTTGGCGAGCGCATCACTTATCGCCTCATTGACCGTGACCACCAGTCCCTAACCACCGACGATCTCGCCCGCCAAGGCTTTCGCATCGTCCCTGTTAGCGCCTGTCTTGTTCGCATAGAAAATGGAGTAACCCATGCTGAAATTCGCTGCTAATACCATTGCCGGGATCACTTTTGCCACCTTGACGATCACTGCTCACGCTATGCCTGTGAAAATGCAGGACACCGATATTCGGGACTTCGTGCGCTGGTATGTCGAGCAAACCGCTACCCCGTTGGCCATTCATCCCACCGCCACCGGCACACTGACGGTATACGCTCCTGATGTGCCGGATCACCAGCTGGATGAGTTCTTTCAAGGCGTCTTGAACTCGCACGGCTACACCATCCTCCCTGGCAACCCGCCGACCGTTGCACCGGCCACCACTACGCCATCAGCCCAGTCCGATCCTGTCGCCACGGTTGCCAGCTCGCCCACGCGCACTCCACCGCCAGCTCCCCAAGCCACACACCTGTTCTCCTTCAACAACGTGCGCGCTGACGATATCGCGCCACTGGTCACCAATTTTCTGACACAGAACACCCAGGACGCCGTCGCCCTGCCGCGTGTTCAAGTCCTGCATGCCTCTAATGCCATCCTTGCCAAAGGGCCGGAGAAGCAGCTTGAACAGCTTCAACAGTTCATCCCCCAAGTGGACGTCGCCCACCCTCAATTGCTGATTCAGGCGGTCATTTTTGAAACCACGGATGGAGATACCTTCGATCTTGGCGTCTCGCTTGGCCGCGCCACCGGTAGCGGCGTCGCCGGTGGCTTCAACACCGCCAATCTAGGGATGTCGCTGGCATCGTCCGGTGGCACGTTCGGGATCTTCGACGGTAATGTACTAGCCTTTGCCATCAATGCCTTACAGCGCGATTCAAGCTCTAACGTGCTATCTACTCCGCAAATTCTTACCCTTTCCGGTAAACGTGGCACGATTTCTATTGGTCAGAATGTGCCGTTTGTCACTGGCCGTGTGACAGGGGAATCAGCGGACGTTAACAGCCCCTTTCAAACCATCGAGCGCCGCGATGTAGGTATACGCTTGAACGTCCTGCCTGTGGTCACTGCCTCCGGTCTGGTGATCATGGATATCACCACGTCCGCCGACTCGCTCACTGACTCTCTTTTAGCCTCCGACATCATCACCAACCAGCGCCAAATCAATACCACCGTACAAATTCGCTCCGGCCAAACCCTGCTTTTAGGCGGCCTATCGTCACAGGACGATCGCTCACAGGTCTCCGGCGTTCCTGGCCTCTCCAGCGTCCCCGTTGCCGGACGTCTCTTCCAGAACGAATCCAGCTCAACCCAACGCACAAACCTCCACGTCCTTCTCCAGGCCACCGTGCTACCCCGTTACGACGCTACCCAAACCGCCGCGACCCACGATCAAACCGGCTCAACCACAGCCAATTTCGTGGCCATGAACTGGCGGCAAGCGGTCGAGACCACCCCTGTAACACGTCTCGCAGAGTGACAACGAAACCCGTTAAAGCAGCTCGCTACAGCACACAACAGCATTTAAAAATTTAAGGGAAAGGTCATGGAGCGTTGGAACCGTTATTCGATTGCCTCACTGGAAAAAGGCGAGCAAGACCCGTTTGGAAAGCTCTTGATCAGCTCCGCTGGTCAACGTGAGCTTGACGACATTCGCTTACTGAACGCCGGTGTGGATACCGTACGTCAGCTGTATCAAGGCAAACCCTGTCTGAGCCAGTTTGATGAAATCATCACGGTCTATAACGAAGGCCAGGGAGCTACCATGCAGCTATTCGACGTTACATGGTCAGTCGGTGCCGGCGCAGCCGGTTCAGGCTTCCGCTACCGTCTCCAAAACAACGAACTGGGCGTGATCGTGTTCTTTCAGGCACGGCATACCAAAACCGAGAACATCGGCACTCATCTGAAAATTGAGCTTTCCCCCCACTTCATCCAGGAGCGAAGCCCGCAGGAGTGTCAGGACTTCATGTACAACATTGCGGCTCATATGCTCGCCCATGTTGAACCGGCAGGCTGTGCCATTCATCTCGCGCTGGACGTACAGGGCTGGGAACCTCCCAGCGACTTTATGCAGCGCTTTGTGACCCGTTCCAAAAAAATCATGCGGATCGACGGCATCGACGAATTGGAGTTTTCCCACAGCACGATTGCCACCACCTATGGCCGCGGTGAAACCTATATGTTCGGTACAGCGGGGGCGCTCCAATGTGCCATCTACAACAAGACGCTCGAAGCCAAACACCGCGATAAAATGCACTTTTGGGAAGGCATCTGGCAGCACGCCGTGGCTGACGATCTCAGCCCTGCCTATGACCCCGAGGAAACCGTGTGGCGTCTCGAACTGCGCTTCCATCAATCGGTACTGCGTGAATACGCACAGGGCATCCCCTGCAACGTCGATACCGGCGAAGTGCTGGACGCCTCTCACGGCTTCAACCGTTTCATTGACGTGGTACCGCACCTCTCCGGCCTCTGGCGTACTGCCATGCAATCTTACCGCCTGGATACCCGCCGCAACCTGATTGATCCCGCTTGGCAAGTCATGCAGGAAGACGCCCGCTTTTACTGTCATGAACCCTCGTTCATGTACAAACGTGCCCGCAAGGCTCCTGGCCTGGGCAACGAAAAAAACGTCACGCTGGCCTTTGGCAACCTTATCAGTATCTATGCCCGTCAAGGCTTCCGAACCCATGAAGCAGTGCGTTTCCTTCAACGCTCTGGCATGTGGGAAGACCTGGCTGAATATTACCGGCGCCGTGGTGTCGATTCAGGCCAATTCAGACAGATCGTGGAGCAAAAATTGATAGAGCGACGACTGGTAGGGAAGGCAGCCTAATGAGCATCAAGAAAGTCAAAACCGGCTGGAAAGTGGACATAATGCCTGAAGGCCGATACGGGAAACGTGTCCGGAAAATACTCCCTACCCAAGCCGCAGCGAAGCGCTTTGAAGGCAAGGTACTAGCCAAGGCTGCAACGGGAGAAAGTTACGCTGCCCCTAAAAGGGATCGTCGCACGCTGAAAGACCTGATCAAGCTATGGTATGACTATCACGGTCGCTCACTGAAAGACGGCAAGCGTCGTTATTCGCAGCTCAATAACCTGGCCAATCTCATGGGCAACCCCACAGCGGCCACAATCACCCCCGTGGATGCCTCTGAATTACGCCAGAAACGCCTGCAATCGGGTATCACACCCAATACGGCCAACCATGATCACGCTCATTTACGGGCAGTGTTCAACCAGCTCATACGGTTGGGGGAATGGAGCAAAGCCAACCCCTTCGCCAAAATGCAGCCGTTGCGCCTGGATGAAAAGGAACTCACCTATCTGGCCGATGAAGAATTGCACCAACTTATTAATGTCCTTGAGCAGTCCAATAACCCAGACGTTGCGCTTATTACCCGCCTCTGTCTTGCCACCGGTGCCCGTTGGAGCGAAGCCCAGACCCTAAGAGCGGAAATGCTGAGAAATGGCCGTGTCACCTTCACCGGTACCAAAAACGGTCGAAACCGCACCATACCGCTTCATGAAGCGCTTTATAAAGCTATCACCCAGCATGGACCACGGATCGGGAGGGTCTTCCGCACTAACGCCTATAAAGCATTCTCCGCTGCGGTGATAGAGGCAGGAATACAGCTCCCCAGGGGGCAGAGAACCCACGTTCTCCGTCACACGTTCGCAAGCCACTTCATGATGAACGGCGGTGACATGCTCACCTTGCAGAAAATTCTTGGTCACCAAACCATCACCATGACCATGCGTTACGCACACCTGTCACCCGACCATTTAGCCGATGCCATCAAGTATGCGCCAAGGCTCTGCTGACACTTTGTTGACACTTCTGGAAGGCCAGAAACAATAAAGGGCCTAGCGTTGTAAGCTAAGCCCTTGATATATAAGTGGTGCCGGTGGCCGGACTCGAACCGGCACGCCCGAAGGCGGCGGATTTTGAATCCACTGCGTCTACCAATTCCACCACACCGGCAACAGGCGCGCATTATACGCCATCATCCTTTTACGTCAATTGTAACGCCTGACTTTATCGCGCCGAGGCGCTATCCTAGGCGCCCGGTTTTTACCAAACCCTGCTTTTCATTCCCCTTTGACTGAACCACGAGCCTTGCCATGCAGCGTGCCGACTTTGCCTACGAGCTACCCGAAGAGCTGATTGCCCGCTACCCGTCGGAACAGCGCAGCGACTGCCGCCTACTGTGCGTTGACGGCGAGAACGGCCAAATGGCTCACCGCCGCTTTCCCGACCTGTTGGAGCTTCTGGAACCCGGCGCCCTGGTTGTGTTCAACGATACCCGGGTGATTCCCGCCCGGCTTCACGGGCACAAGGCCAGCGGCGGCCGTGTGGAAATGCTACTGGAACGCCCGCTGGACGCCTACCGAGGTCTGGCCCACCTGCGTGCCAGCAAATCGCCCAAGCCCGGCACCGAGATCATCTTCGAGGGCGATATTCACGCCGTGGTAGAGGCGCGCCACGAAGCGCTGTTCGAGCTGCGCTTTCTCGGCGAGACGCCGATGATTGCCCTGCTGGAGCGCCACGGCCATATGCCGCTGCCGCCTTACATCACCCGGGACGACGAACTCAGCGACCGCGAGCGCTATCAGACCGTCTACGCCCGCCGCGACGGTGCGGTCGCCGCCCCTACTGCCGGGCTACATTTTGACCGTCCGCTGCTGGATGCGCTGGCGGAGAAAGGCGTGGAAAGCGCCCTTGTCACCCCCCACGTCGGTGCCGGCACCTTTCAGCCGGTACGCGCAGACGACATTCGCGACCACCACATGCACAGCGAATGGGTCGACGTGGATGAAGACACCTGCCGCAAGGTGCGTGCTGCCAAGGCTGCCGGCAAACGCGTTATCGCCGTGGGCACCACCGCCGTGCGCTGCCTGGAAAGCGCCAGCGGCCAACGCTCTGATAGTCCAGACGCGGCCGGCGGTATCGCCCCGTATCGCGGCCCATGTACGAGAAAAAGTACCGGGAGATGTGCCATGACCAGGACAATTTCGTTTCCATCAACGACATTCGCCTGACCCGGGCTAACGTCAAAAAAGCCATCAAGTACCTGCGGGAAATCTATCGTC
>JABXHG010000160.1 GCA_013393545.1 Alteromonadaceae bacterium
CCAAGAAACACAACACGTACGGCTGCCGCACCAGCCTGAACGACGCACTCAAGCGCGCCACCGTCCACCTGCTGTCCGGAAAGAAAGCACTGGTGATTAGTTATGGCGAGGTAGGCAAGGGTTCCGCCATGTCCCTGCGCTAGGATGGCTTGAGCGTGAAAGTGACTGAAGCCGGCCTGGTCTGCGCAATGCAGGCCTGCATGGACGGCTTTGAAGTGGTGTCTCCGTACATTGACGGCATCAACACCGGCACCGAGCAGGGGATCAACACCGAGCTGCTGGGTACCACCGATCTTCTGGTGACCACCACCGGCAACGTCAACGTGTGTGACGCCAACATGCTCAAGGCCCTGAAGAGCAGCGCGATCGTCTGCAACATCGGCCACTTCGACAATGAAATCGACACCGCCTTCATGCGCAAGAACTGGGAGTGGGACGAGGTCAAGCCGCAGGTACACGTGATTTACCGCGACAAGGCCGCCAACGACCATCTGATTCTGCTGTCCGAAGGCCGCCTGGTGAACCTGGGCAACGCCACCGGTCACCCGTCAAGAATCATGGATGGCTCTTTTGCCAACCAGGTGCTGGCACAGATGTACCTGTTCGAGCGCAAGTTCGGTGACCTGCCGGAAGAATCCAAGGACAAGGGCGTTTACGTTCAGGTGCTGCCCAAGCAGCTGGACGAAGAAGTAGCCCGAGCCATGGTGGAAGGTTTCGGCGGCGTGATCACAAAGATGACGCCGGATCAGGCGAAATACATCGGCGTGCCGGTCGAAGGCCCGTACAAGCCGGAAAGCTACAGGTACTGATTGGAAGGACCCATGGAATCCCAGAAGCAATTCAAAAGCCGCTTCAGCTTCGAGTTTTTCCCACCCAAGACCGACAAGGGTTGGGAAAAGCTGCAAACTGTGCGGGATCAACTTGCCGGGGTGAATCCGGATTTCTTTTCGGTCACCTTTGGTGCCGGCGGCTCCACTCGGGACCGCACCATCGAAACCGTGCTGCATCTGCACAAAAAAGGCATCTCAACCGCCCCACACTTGTCTTGCGTGGGCGGCACCCGTGAAGAAATTCGCGAGCTGCTGGATGTCTACAAGAAAAACGGCATCAACCGGATCGTCGCCCTGAGGGGCGACATGCCCTCGGGCATGGGTGCTTCCGGTGAGCTGCGTTACGCCAACGAGCTGGTGGAATTCATTCGGCAGCACAGCGGTGACCACTTCAACCTGGAGGTGGCCGCCTACCCGGAATTCCACCCCCAGGCCCGCAGTGCCGAAGATGATCTGAAGAACTTCGCGCGCAAGGTACAGGCTGGCGCCAATAGCGCTATTACCCAGTACTTTTTCAACGCCGACAGCTACTTCTACTTCATCGATCGGCTGGAGAAAATGGGCGTCACCATTCCGGTGGTGCCGGGCATCATGCCCATCGTCAACTTCTCCAATCTGGTGCGCTTCTCCGACATGTGTGGCGCCGAGATCCCCCGCTGGATCCGCAAGCAGTTGGAAGCCTACGGTGACGACAGCGAAAGCATCCGCCAGTTCGGCGAGGAAGTGGTCACCCGCATGTGCGAGAAGCTGCTGGCCGCCGGTGCGCCAGGCCTGCACTTCTACACCCTGAACCAGGCCCAGCCGAGCCTTTCGATCTGGGAGAACCTGGGTATCAGCGAGCGGGAGAAAATCTCGTTTTGAGATTTCTCTGTTCCCCCCTCTCCCCCACCCCCTCTCCCACCAGGGGCGAGGGGAGCTGACACTATCCTCTCATCCCTACAGAGAAAAGGTCGGCGGGTATTTATCCCCTTTCCCCTCGCGGGAGAGGGCCAGGGAGAGGGGGATAACAGGGAGAGGGGGATAAAAAGCCTTCTCCTTCCCCCATAACTTTTTGATTTACTGCAAATCCCCCATTTGTGTTCTAAAGTGTATTTGTTGCTATCCCGTCAACCGGTTTCGCCACGCCGCAAATGAACACGGCAACCGCGAAATCCCGAAAAGAACAAAGGAGCACACATGAGCACAACATGGCTTAAAACACTGGGCACGGGTCTGGCTCTGTCCGTCGCGGCCACGAGCATCAACGCCGAAACTCTCAGGGTTGTCACCGACCCCAGCTTCGTCCCTTTCGAGATGATGGACCAGGAAACCGGTGAAATGATCGGTTTCGACATGGAAATCATCGCCGAAGTGGCTGACCGGGCCGGCTTCGACTACGACCTGCAAACCATGGATTTCAACGGCATTATCCCGGCACTGCAAACCGGTAACGTCGACATCGCCATCGCCGGCATCACCATCACCGACGAGCGCGAGCAGATTGTCGACTTCTCCGATCCATACTACGACTCCGGTCTGCGAATTCTGGTGCGTGAAGGCAGTGACATCGACGAGCTGGATGATCTGGAAGGCATGAAAGTGGGCACCAAGATCGGCTCCACTTCCTACGACTTCCTGATGGACAACCTGGACGAGGACTACGGCGTAACGCCCTATCCCGGCAGCTCCGACATGTACATGGCGCTGATGTCCCGCGCTATCGATGCCGTGTTCTACGACGCCCCCAACGTGGGCTACTTTGCCCGCACCAAGGGTGAAGGCAAGGTTGTCACTGCCGGCCCGCTGTACGAAGGTCAGCAATACGGTATCGCGCTGGTGGACGGCAGCGAATGGGTAGACGAAGTAAACGAGGCGCTTGCTTCCATGAAGGAAGACGGCACCTACAAGACCATCTACGAGAAGTGGTTCGGCCCGATGCCGGAATAAGGCGTACACCGCCCTGATCGGGCAATTCTCAATGCCGGGGCACCCCGCCCCGGCGCTGTTTGACGTTCACCCTCCGCGGAGGCATTGCCTGTGGAATTCCAGTTTCAGTTTGACTGGCAAGCTGCCATCGACGCCATCCCCTATCTGGCCAAGGGGATCCCCTACACCCTGCTGATCTCTTTTGGCGGCCTGCTCATCGGCTTTGTGCTGGGCATCATTTTTGGCCTTCTGAGCATCAACAAAAAATGGTTCCTGCGCTGGCCGGCAACCGCCTACATCGAGATTTTCCGGGGCACCCCCATTCTGGTACAGGTGCTCTTTATCTTTTATGGCCTGCCGGATCTTATCGGCGGCCCGATTGACCCGCTCACCGCCGGCATTGCCGCCATCGCCCTGAACTCGGGCGCCTATATCTCGGAAGTGGTTCGCGGCGGCGTACAGTCCATTGACAAGGGCCAGACCGAAGCCGGCCTTTCGCTGGGCCTGTCCCGCACCCAGACCTTCTGGTCCATCATCTGGCCACAAGCCTTCCGGCGCATGATCCCGCCGCTGGGTAACCAGGGTATTGTCAGCATCAAGGACACCTCGCTGTTCTCGGTGATCGGCGTGGGCGAACTGGTTCGCCAGGGTCAGGTGTACATCGCCAACACCTTCACCGCGTTTGAGGTGTATTTTGTTGTCGCGATCATGTATCTCGCCATCACCCTGTCGTTATCTCTGGTACTGCGCCTGATCGAGCGGCGTGGCCTGACGTCTGTCTGAAGGAAGGTTATCCATGACTCGGATTGTAAAAATACAGGGCATGAACAAGTACTTCGGCAAGCTCCATGTCCTGAAGGATATCGATCTCTCCGTTGAGCAAGGCGAAGTGGTGGTGATTATCGGCGCTTCCGGTTCGGGCAAATCCACCCTGATCCGATGCGTTAACGGCCTGGAAGAATTCGAATCCGGTACGCTGGAAGTCGATAGTCACCCGCTGGCCCCCAAAGGCGGCAACCAGAAGGCGCTGACTGAAATTCGCAAGGAAGTGGGCATGGTATTCCAGCAATTTAACCTGTTTCCGCACCTGACCGTGCGCAAGAACGTGATGCTGGCGCCAATGAAAGTCAAAAACGCCTCCCAGGTAGTGGCCAATGCCACCGCCGAGCGCTTGCTGAACCGGGTAGGTATCGGCAACCAGGCCGACAAATAC
>JABXHG010000161.1 GCA_013393545.1 Alteromonadaceae bacterium
TCTTGTTGTTTAGCTATTGCCTTCCTATTCCAATAGTGGCGCCTTGACGCCGATCTCAACAAGAGGTGTTCATCCCATCATCCCTGTAGGGCTTGACTGCAGCCATCCCTGGCTGCAGACAGTTTTGGAAAGGCCTACCCGCCTGCTCTGATCTGACAGACTGCCGAGCCTTCTTATAACCTGATCACCGATAGAGCTATGCGTCCCTTCCACCCTCTGTGGCATACTTCGTAGTTCTACCTACAAGCACCAAAACACCACCAGCAAGGATTGTTGAAATGAAAGCGGAAACCCTCGCGCTGCACGCCGGCTTCAAGAGCGACCCGACCACCAAGGCCGCCACCACGCCGATCTACCAGACCACCTCCTACACCTTCGACGACACCCAGCACGGTGCCGACCTGTTTGACCTGAAGGTGCAGGGCAACATCTACACCCGCATCATGAACCCGACCAACAGCGTGCTCGAAGAACGCATGGCCGCACTGGAAGGTGGTGTGGGCGCCCTCGCCGTGGCCTCTGGCATGGCCGCCATCACCTACGCCCTGCAGACCATCTGCAAGGTGGGCAACAACATCGTCAGCACCAGCCAGCTTTACGGCGGCACCTACAACCTGTTCGCCCACTCCCTGCCCAACCAGGGCATTGAGTGCCGGATGGTCACCCACGACGACTACGACGCCGTGGAAAAAGCCATCGACGACCAGACCCGCGCCCTGTTCTGCGAATCCATCGGCAACCCGGCCGGCAACGTGGTCGACATCCAGAAATGGGCCGACATCGCCCACAAGCACGGCATCCCGCTGATCGTCGATAACACTGTCGCCACGCCCTTCCTGTGCCGCCCGTTCGAGCATGGCGCCGACATCGTGATTCACTCACTGACCAAATACATCGGTGGCCATGGCACAACAGTGGCCGGCGTGGTGGTGGATTCCGGCAAGTTTGACTGGAAAGCCAGCGCCGCCAAATTCCCCATGCTCAACGAGCCGGACCCGTCCTACCACGGCGTGGTCTACACCGAAGCGCTGGGCGAAGCCGCCTTCATCGGCCGCTGCCGCGTGGTGCCGCTGCGCAACACCGGTTCTGCCCTGTCGCCGTTCAACTCCTTCCTGATCATGCAGGGCTTGGAAACCTTGGCCCTGCGCATGGAGCGCCATTGCGAGAACAGCGAAAAGGTTGCCCAGTTCCTGCAGGATCACCCGGCCGTTGAGTGGGTAAATTACGCAGCCCTGGCCAACAGCCCGTACAAGGCCACCTGCGAGAAGATCTGCGGCGGCAAGGCCTCCGGCATTCTCAGCTTTGGTATTAAAGGTGGCCGCGAGGCCGGCGCGAAGTTCATCGACGCCCTGGATATGATCCTGCGCCTGGTGAACATCGGTGATGCCAAGTCTCTGGCCTGCCACCCGGCCACCACCACTCACCGCCAGCTGGATGCCGACGAGCTCAAGAGCGCTGGTGTGAGTGAAGACCTGGTGCGCCTGTCCATCGGCATTGAGCATGTCGACGACATCATTGCCGACATCACCCAGGCTCTGGACAAGTCCCAGGCCTGATGCCAGCCAGCCGGGGCCACATGCGCCCCGGCTATCCCCGTGATTGCCCTTACCAGACTTGTATCCCGACTGCGCGAAGATTAACCTTTGTAGTCCTCCATGCCTTAATTCGAGAGTTTCTGGCCAATGAGCGACAGCGCAAAGCCCCGCATTACCAGTGGTTCCAAATTCCGTAACGAGCACGGCTTCTCCGCCATCAAGGACGGCGTCAAGCAAAAAGGCAGCACGGAAGACCAGCCGCTGGAGCGCAAGCCGAAATGGCTTCGGGCACGCATGCCCGGTGGTGAGCGTTACGATGCCGTCAAGAAAAACGTCAGCGAACACCGCCTGAGCACCGTCTGCCAGGAATCCCACTGCCCGAACATCGGCGAATGCTGGACCGCCGGCACCGCCACCATCATGGTGATGGGCTCGGTGTGTACCCGCGCCTGCAAGTTCTGCGCGGTGGATACCGGCAACCCCAAGGGCTGGCTGGATCACGAAGAGCCGGAGAATACCGCCAAATCCGTGGAGCTCATGGGCCTGCGCTACATCGTGCTGACCTCTGTGGACCGGGACGATCTGGAAGATTTCGGCGCCGGCCATTACGCCGCCTGCGTTTCCGCCATCAAGCGTCGCACCCCGGAAGTAGCGGTGGAAGCCCTAACCCCGGATTTCGACGCGGTGATGCCGCTGGTGGAACAGGTGGTGGATTCCGGTCTGGACGTATTCGCCCAGAACGTGGAAACCGTTGAACGCCTGACCCGCCGGGTGCGAGACCCCCGCGCGGGCTACCAGAAAACCCTGAACGTACTGGCCCACGCCAAGCAGCACCGGCCGGACGTACTCACCAAAACCAGTCTCATGCTGGGCCTGGGTGAAACCGAAGAAGAAATCCTGCAAACCATGGACGATCTTCGCGCCATCGGCGTGGACATCCTGACCCTGGGCCAGTACTTGCGTCCGACCCAGAATCACCTTCCAGTGGAACGCTATGTGACCCCCGAAGAGTTCAACCGCTTCCGCGACATTGGCCTGGAGAAAGGCTTCATGGAAGTGCCCTCAGGCCCCATGGTGCGTTCCAGCTACCGGGCTGATAAAGTCTTTGATAAAAACAACCTCGGCCTGGCCGTACCGGACGTTCCCGAGTCTGCCAATGCCATGCAGATTCCGGTCAAGGCCATCGAATAAGGCGAATCCATGCTGTCCCTGCTGAGAAATATCCGGCTCAGGCACAAGTTCTGGCTGCTGAATATTGTTGTACTCGCGGTACTGTGTCTGCTGTCCGCTTACGCCATGCAGGTTATTGCCGGCCGCACCGGCGAGTCGTTCGCCAGTGTATTCGCGGATACCGCTCCGGGCTTTGCCCTGGTGGTGGCGGTGCTAATGGCGCTCGAGATGGCAGGTTCACAACTGTTGATATCGTTTATTGAACGACACATCAACCGGCTGAAAGACACCATGGTGTCGGTCCAGGCCAGCGGCAATCTCAGCCACCGGGCCAATGTGGACTCACGGGACGAAATTGGCCAAATGGCCTCTGCCTTCAACGCCATGCAGGACCGCACGGTGGATGTGGTGAAAAGCATGAAACAGGCCACCGATCGCCTGCACCAGGAAGTGCAGGCACTGACCAAAGCCGCCGAGAGCCGGCGGGACGACCTTACCCGCCAACAGGCCGACGCGGACCGGTCCGCCGAAGTGGTGGAAACCATGCTGCAAAGTTTTACCGGCATTGCCGAACAGGCCGGCATTGCCCGTACCCTGTCCAACGAGGCCCATGACACCGCCGTTACCGGCGGCCAGCAGGTCAGCCGCAGCGCCGACAGCATCCGCAAACTGGCGGATGTGGTGAGCAATTCCGCCAGCAGCGTGGAATCACTGGCCGAAAACAGCCAGGAGATCGGCCACGCCATTACCGAAATCCAGGGTATTGCCGAGCAGACCAACCTGCTGGCGCTGAATGCCGCCATCGAGGCCGCCCGCGCCGGCGAACAGGGCCGGGGCTTTGCCGTGGTGGCAGACGAAGTACGCAACCTGGCCCGTCGGGTGCAGGATTCCACCGACCAGATCCAGTCCACGTTGGACCGCCTGTTGGCCGCCA
>JABXHG010000162.1 GCA_013393545.1 Alteromonadaceae bacterium
GGCGGGGTGACCGGCGGTAGCCAGGCGGAGCGGCTGTGCAGCTCGGCCACCTGACGGTAGTACCGACGGAAAAAAGGCAACAGAAGGCGGGCCAGGTAGGTCAGGTCGGCCGGCACCAAGGTGCCAACGATGACGAAGTCGATGGCGATGGAGTTCGGGGCATCCGGGGTGATGGCGACCACGAAGATGGTGCCTGGGTGCATGTCGGCGTGGAAGAAGCTGTCGCGGAATACCTGGGTGAAGAAGATTTCCACACCCTTCTCGGCCAGTACCTTCATATTCACGCCTGCTGCCCGGAGGGCCGGTACGTCGGCAATGGGGATGCCCTTGATGCGCTCCATCACCATGACGGACTGGGAGGTGTAATCCCAGTCAATGTAGGGGATGTAGATCAGCGGCGAGTTCTCAAAGTTGCGCCGCAATTGGCTGGCGTTGGCGGCCTCGCGCTGCAGATCCAGTTCGTCGTGAATGGTGGAATCGTAATCGGCCACCACGTCCACCGGCCTCAGGCGCCGGCCCTCGGACCAGTATTTTTCCAGCAACCCGGCCATCAGATACATCAGAGCGATGTCCTGGTGAATGACTTTCTCGATGCCCGGCCGAACTACCTTCACCACCACTTTCTGGCCATTGGGCAGGGTGGCGGCGTGCACCTGGGCGACGGATGCGGATGCCATTGGGTCGGCTGAAAACTCGGCAAACAGCTCAGATACCGGTGCACCGAGGGAGCGCTCGATAATGCCCCGGGCCTGATCGCTGGGGAAGGGAGGTACACGATCCTGCAAGTCTTTCAGGGATTCGGCCATGTCGTCGGGCATCAGATCCCGGCGGGTGGAGAGGATCTGGCCGAATTTAACGAACACCGGCCCCAGTTCTTCCAATGCCAGGCGCAGGCGGTCGCCCCGGCTCATTTTGGGTTTCGGAAACAGGTGCCAGGGCGCCAACAGGAAAAACAGTTTCAGTGGTGCCGGCAGTTCATCCAACGGCAGAAAGATGTCCAACCGGTAACGGCAGAAAACCCAGGCAATTCGGAACAGGCGTTGCAGGCGGCTCACGGTGTCTCCGTTGGTGTGGTGCTGTCCAGGTCGGCCAGCCTGACGTTGAGTGTCTCGGTACGTTGTTGTAGCTCGGTGATAGCGGTCGTGCGCTCGGCCATTTCGTGCCGGCCGGGCAGGGTGCGAGCCTCTTCGTGGATATATTCTTCCAGGTCGGCGGTCAGGCTGGCCATGGCCTGTCGGCTCCACTGAATCGCGCCACGCAGGCGCTTGCCGAGAAAGTGTGCCGGTACATCACCCAGGTGTCTGGCCATGGCGGCTTCCCAGTCCGGATTCAGGCCGGCCAGCGCCTGGTGCAACGCGCTGGCAATGCCCTGCTCGCCTTCAATGTTCAGGCGGCCTTCGGCCAGTGCACCGGGATCGCCCAGGGCAAAAGCCGCCAGGGCGACGGGGCCGCCGGTAATGTGCACGGCGGCGTCATGGTGGCTGGCGGCCTCGATCTGTACCAGCGGGTCATTGTTGCGCAGAGTCAGGGTTACCGGGGCTGGCGTTGTCAGGTGCAGGCGAACCGGTTGTTCCAGTGCCCGGAAAAACTGTGCGCGCCCAGCCGGATCCAGTTGCAGGGCCTGGTTCAGGGCCGTTTGTATAATTGCCGCCAGAGTACCGCCGGTGATCATCAGGGTTTGATCCCTACATGCAGGGCCACCACGCCACCGGTCATGTTGTAGTACTTGCACTGCACCAGACCGGCGTCTTCCATCATGGCCTTCAGGGTTTCCTGATCCGGGTGCATACGGATGGATTCAGCCAGGTATTTGTAACTTTCGCTGTCGTTGGCAATCAGTTTGCCCATCAGCGGCAGGGCGCGGAACGAATATTCGTCGTAAACCTTGCTCAGCAGCGGGTTGGTGGGCTTGGAAAACTCCAGAACCATCAGTTTGCCGCCGGGCTTGAGCACCCGGGTCATGTCGCGCAGGGCCTGGTCCTTGTCGGTGACATTGCGCAGACCAAAGGCGATGGACACGGCCTGGAAGTTGTTGTCCGGAAACGGCAGGTGTTCAGCGTCGGCCTGCACGTATTCTATGTTGCCGGCATAGCCGCGATCAGTCAGCCGGCTGCGACCCACCTGCAGCATGGAGGCGTTGATATCAGCCAGCACTACCTTGCCGGAAGGGCCCACCAGATCGGAGAACTTCATGGTCAGATCGCCCGTGCCGCCGGCGATGTCCAGCACCTTGTGGCCCGGGCGCACACCGGACAACTCGATGGTGAAGCGTTTCCACAAGCGGTGAATGCCCATGGACATCAAATCGTTCATGACGTCGTAGCGGGCAGCCACCGAATGAAAAACGTCGGCGACCCGTGAGGCCTTTTCATGGCGCGGGACGTCCTGATAGCCAAAATCCGTGGTTTGATCGCCGGTGCCTGGGGTGTGTTCAGCATCGGCGGTGCGCTTATCCGTGGGGCTCATTGGGCTTGGCTCCCGAAAGTCGAGACGGTGACAGGCGGCCGGGTATGTCAGAAAGTGGCCGTCAGTAGAAGAAACTGGCGACATTGTAGCCTTGTCCGCCCCGGCTTGTCTGCGCCTGGCCGGCAAGTGGCAGACGCTGTGCGCATTAAAGGACTAGAGCGACTTGATTTCGATGCCAAGAGGGGCGCGGGATGCACCGGCCTCATGCAGCTGGGACAGATAGTCGTCCCAGTAGGCATCCTGACGGGTGGCCAGATCGAAGAGATACTCCCAGCTGTAAAGGCCGCTTTCGTGGCCGTCGTCAAAGTGCAGTTTGAGGGCGTAGTTGCCGGTCTGGGTGATGTCCTTGAGGCCGACGTCTTTCTTGCCCACCTGGAGCACGGCGTCATTGCCGCCGTGGCCACGCACCTCGGCGGAGGGCGAACACACCCGCAAAAGCTCCACGGCGATGCGGTAGCTGTCGCCGTTGGAATAACCCAGCTCGAGCTGGCGGGCTTTTTTATGGTAGTGAACGCTTACGGGAGCCGTCATGACATCACCTCGGGCGGTGGGTTAAGCGGATGCCAAAAACCGGTTGCCCCGCACAGAGAGGCGGGGCAACCGGTGGCACGCAGGTGCCGTTTGGCGTGAGTGACGCGCTAGAGAATATAGCGCGACAGGTCTTCGTCCACGGCCAATTCGCCAAGCTGGGCGTTGACGTAGTCGGCGTCGATGGTCAGCGGGCTGTCCATGTCGCCGCCCTTGAACGAGGCTTCTTCCAACAGGCGTTCCATCACGGTGTGCAGCCGGCGCGCGCCCACGTTCCCGGTGCCTTCATTCACCTGCCCGGCGCTCTGGGCGATGCGCCTGAGTCCGTCCGGGGTGAAATT
>JABXHG010000163.1 GCA_013393545.1 Alteromonadaceae bacterium
CAGACAGCGTGGATTTCTGATCTCGGATGCTTGCCTGCAGGTCACTGAACGCCGTGTCTGTGGCACCGGTCAGGCTAGCGAGGGCGTCATTTGCTGCGTCTTCCAGGTGGCTGTAGTAGTCGTCTGCGGTGCCCTGCAACCGCAACAGCGTTGCGACGTTGTCCTGCCCCTCCTGGGTCAACAGGTCCTGAGCCTGAATCAGTGCCATGAACCCGGCCCGGGTTTCCGGCAGGGGCAGGTCGCCCAGGGCGTCTCCCAGGCGGCGTGTGAGGGTGGAGAACTGTTCGGCCTGGCTCAGGAAGTTGTTTTCGTAGCCGGTCAGTGCGGAGGCGAATTCCTCGGTGCCGCCCAGGCGGTCGGAGAGGCGGTTGGCGATGTGGGCGTTCTCTTCGGGTGTTACGTCGTAGGTGCCGCCGATGGTCATCAGGGCTTCTTCGAGTACGCGCACCTGGGTGGATACACGCGCCAGTGTTTCGCCTAGCCCCTCGCCGGCTGCCTGGAACTCGGTGAGGAACGGCACCACTTCGCCAGCAAGTTCGTCAAAGGTGACACCAAACATGGCGGCCAGTTCGTCGGCTTGTTCCTGGGCGTCCAGGTCTTCGAGGCTGATCGTCTGAGCGTCGACCACGAACTGGTTCAGCGCGGATTCAACGTCCGCCGGCAGCAGGCCGATCGCTTCCGCGCCTTCGCGCACGCTTGAGGCGATGGCCTCGTAGGTGAGCGCGAACTGGCGGCCGACGTCGTCGGGCAGATCAATCAATTTATCCCTTTTTTTGTCGGAGCCAAACCAACCGCCATCGGTTTTGATGGTGGCGTAGGCGGATACCAGGGTTTGATTGATCGCTTCCTGCAGTGTGCCGCCTACAATCTTGATGCCTTCGTCGACCACCTTTTTGCCGCCGCCCATGATCGAGCCGGCCAGGTCGTTGCCCCATCCGGCGATCTCCTGGAGCGGGTCCCATCCGACGATGTCTTCCATGCCTTCGGAGACCCGCACCAGATCAAACGCCGGCGCCATGGCGATGGTGTTGGCTTCGTCCATGTAGCGATTGCCACCCAGAAAGCCACTGCCTGTGCCGGGCTTCACGGCGGGCATGTCGGCCAGGCCCCGGGCCGTTAGCGCTGCGGCCCCGAGCATGCCGGATTGCACGGCCTCTAACGCACGGAGCATGCCCGTGTTGATGTTGACCAGCTGCTCGGTGCTGTCTGCGATCAGATCGGTGGCGTTGGCGATGCTTTCGGTTTTCTCGCGCATGGAGCCGAGCACGGTACCGGTGCCCTGGGTTTCCTGGCGCTCGGCTGTGGGGTCGGTGGCATCACCCGAGAGGCTGCCGACGGCGTAGCCCAGGGAGGCGACGGTGGCGGCCATGGCGGCCATGCGGCCCCATGCTGAATATGGATCGCCGGATGATTGGTTAAGAACGGCGTTGACGGCCTGCAGCGTGTTCAGCGCCTGGATGCCAACGGCCAGGGCTTTGTAGCCGGAGTCGCCTTCCTCAAAGAGCCCTTGCAGGGTGCGCAGGGAGTTGGAGGTGCTGTCGGCAAACTGGTCCATGGCCTTGCCGGCGTCTGTCCAGGCGTCGGTGACGCCCATGGCGCCTTCGCGCATGGCGTCGACGTAGTCCTGGACCTGGGTGCGGTCGATATCGCCCAGATCGCCGGCCTCAAACGCGGCCCAGATTTTGGCGATCTCTTTTTCGGCTTTCTGCAGTGGGTCGATGCTGTTGGTGAGGTTTTGCACCCACTGGTCGTATTCGTCCGCAGCCTCGCCGGATGTCTTGATGCCTTCACGCATGGCATCGACATAATCCTGCACCTGGCTTCGGCCAATGCCTTCCAGATCGCCGGCTTCAAAGGCTTTCCAGATTTTGGCAATTTCTTCCTCCGCCTGCTGCAGAGGGTCGATGCTGGCTGTCAGGCTATCAATCCACTGATTGTACTGCTGCTCGGCATTGGCGGAGTCTTTCAGGGCTTGCTGGCGCGCCTTCTCGGCTTCGATGGCGTCATACGTGGCGTCAATTTGATCCAGGAGCGTTTGTATGGCTTTGGCATCGGCGCCATCGTCACGCAGTTGCTCGGCTTTGAGGACGGCTATCTCGCGGGCGGTTTTGCCGACCGCATTGGCTTTGTCTTCCAGCGACGAGATCATCTGGTCGACGTCATCAGCGACGCCCTGATCGCCGGCAGCAACCCCAAGGTTCTCCAGGGCCTTTTGCAAGAAGGCAGTACGATCAGCCGCCTCTCGTGCCGTATCGAAATAAGTGCCCAGATTTCCTACCAGCTGCAAAATACCCTGGCTGGGTTTGCCACCTTCCTGGATCAAACTGCCCATTGCATTTTCCAGGGCCTGGAAGTTCTCGACTGAAGGATTTGCACGCAGTTGGGTAAGCATTTCACCAATCTGACGGCCAGCCTGCTTGGCTCTGTCGCCACTCAGCCCGAACATTTCACCCAGCTCGGTGAGTTGGTCTTGGGCTTGCCCGGTTTGCAGGTACGCCTCAAACCAACCGATCGAACGGGTAAGCTCGTCGATATCTCGGGTGAGCGGGTCAAACCAAGAGACAATTGGCAATTCACCAAAGGCCTCGCCAATGCCTTTGGCTGCCGCTTCAGATGCGTTTTGAGCATCCTGCATGGCGGCAGATATCCGGGCCCGGGCGGCCACTTCGCTTTCCCGGGCAAGATCGCGGATCTGTTGAGTCAGCACGGGCAGACCATCGGACTCTTCGACGGTCTTGTTCAGCCGGTCCATGGCAGCATCCAGGGCGTCTACCGCGTTCTCGCCATCACTGAAGGAATTAACGAGTACACCACCAACCACACTACCAATCGCCAGCACAGCACCCAGCAATGCCCCGCCGGGCCCCAGCAACCCGAGCAACTGGGAGCCCTGCTGCCCCAGGGCCACGAAGGCACTGGTGCCGGAGCTGACCTGTACGGTGAAGTCCTGGATTTGATAGCCCGCCTGCTGCAGGGCGCCTTTCTGCAGCTTGAACATGCGGTTGGCTTCATCACCGGCGGTGGTGAGTGCGGCCATGCCCGAGGCGGTGCCCCGGCCGGAGCGGTTGACGCCGTCCAGAGATTTATCCA
>JABXHG010000164.1 GCA_013393545.1 Alteromonadaceae bacterium
CTTCCCGGCCATGTTCTTCGGCATGTGGAACATCGGTTTCCAGGCCAACAGCTTCCTGGCGTCCAACCCGGATGCCCTGATCGCTGACGGCGGCCTGCGTGAAGCCTTCATCACTGCTCTGGCGACGACCGGCGCGGGCGCGGGCCTGCTGGATAACTTCATTTACGGCATGGCCTACTTCATTCCCATTTACGCGGTGACCTTCGTGGTTGGCGGCTTCTGGGAAGTGTTGTTCGCCACCGTGCGCAAACACGAAGTGAACGAAGGGTTCTTCGTGACCTCCGTGCTGTTCGCACTGATCTGCCCGCCCACCATCCCGCTGTGGCAGGTGGCTCTGGGCATCACCTTCGGTGTGGTGATCGGTAAGGAAGTGTTGGGCGGTACCGGAAAGAACTTCCTGAACCCGGCCCTGACCGGCCGTGCTTTCCTGTATTTCGCCTATCCGGCGCAAATCTCCGGTGACACCGTCTGGACGGCGGTTGATGGCTTCAGTGGCGCAACCGCACTGAGCTGGGCGGCTTCCGGTGGTATGGAAGCACTGGAAGCGCAGATCGGCTGGATGAACGCGTTTGTGGGCACCATTCAGGGCTCCATGGGCGAAACGTCCACCATTGCCATCCTGATCGGTGGTTTGATTCTGCTGACCATGAAGATCGCCTCCTACCGCATTGTCGGGGGTGTGATGATCGGCATGATCGGTATGTCACTGCTGCTGAACATCGTCGGCTCCGACACCAACCCGATGTTCGCCGTGCCGGCCCATTGGCATCTGGTGATGGGTGGTTTTGCCTTCGGCATGATGTTCATGGCCCCCGATCCGGTATCCGCCGCCATGACAAAAACTGGTCGCTGGTGTTTCGGTATCCTGGTGGGTGTGATGACCGTGCTGATTCGTGTGGTTAACCCCGCGTTCCCGGAGGGCAACATCCTGGCCATCCTGTTCGCCAACCTGTTCGCACCGCTGATGGATCACTACGTGGTTCAGGCCAACATTAAACGGAGGCTTGCTCGTGGCTAAAGCAAAAGATTCTGTCTCCAGAACGATTATGGTCGCGCTGGTGCTGAGTATCGTGTTCTCGGTCGTGGTTTCCACGGCTGCGGTCACGCTGCGCCCGGCGCAAATCAAGAACCAGAACCTGGACATCAAGAGCAACATCCTGTCTGCGGCGGGTATGCTTGAAACCGGCGCCAGCGCCGACGAAATCGAAAGCACGTTCGAGCGCTTTGATGTTCGCCTGGTGGATCTGGATACCGGCAAGTTCGTGGAGCCTTCTGCGGTTGGCGTGGAAGATCCCATGAAGTACGACATGTACAAGGCCGCTTCGGACCCGGATATGTCCACCAACATTCCGTCTTCCGAAGACAAGGCTGGCATCAAGCGCCGTCCGAATGTGGCCAAGATCTACACGCTGAGCGATAACGGTGAATTGACCCGTGTGGTACTGCCGGTTCACGGTTATGGATTGTGGTCCACGCTGTATGGCTTCATGTCCCTTGAAGGTGACCTGAACACCATTGAAGGTCTGGGCTTTTATTCCCACGCTGAAACACCGGGCCTGGGTGGCGAAGTGGACAACCCGCGCTGGAAGCAGCAGTGGGTTGGCAAGGAACTTTACGCCCAGGATGCCACCGAACCACAGATCAGGTTGGTTAAAGGCGGCGTGAGCGCCGATGCCCGTAACAAGGAGCACAAGGTAGACGCTCTGTCCGGCGCGACCCTCACCAGCCGCGGTGTACAGCAGCTCGTCAATTACTGGATGGGTGACCGCGGTTTCGCCCCGTTCCTGAAAAATCTTCGTGAAGGGGAGGTCTGATCATGGCAGGTGCATCAGCCAAAGAGGTTCTCTTCGAACCAATCTTCAGTAACAACCCCATCGCCCTTCAGATCCTGGGTATCTGTTCGGCGCTGGCGGTAACCACCAGCATGAACGTCAGTATCGTTATGTGTCTGGCGGTAATCGCAGTAACCGCTTTCTCTAACCTGGCGGTCTCGCTGGTGCGGACCCAGATTCCCGGCAGCATCCGGATCATCGTGCAGAGGACCATCATTGCCTCGCTGGTTATCGTGGTGGATCAGGTGTTGAAAGCCTACGCCTATGAAATTTCCAAGCAGCTGTCGGTATTCGTTGGCCTGATCATTACCAACTGTATCGTAATGGGCCGTGCCGAAGGCTTTGCCATGAACAACAGCCCGGGCATGAGTTTCCTGGACGGTGTTGGTAATGGTCTGGGTTACTCGGTGATTCTGCTGTTCGTAGCCTTCTTCCGTGAACTGCTGGGTGCCGGCTCTTTGTTTGGCGTCACCCTGCTGACCCCGGTCAACGAGGGCGGCTGGTACGTCACCAACGGCTTGCTGCTGTTGCCGCCGAGTGCCTTCTTCATCATCGGTCTGGCGATCTGGGGTCTGCGTACGTGGAAGCCGGAGCAGGTGGAAGAGAAGGACTTCAAGATGTCGGCTCACAAAGTTAAGGAGGCCTTCTGATGGAGCATTATATCAGCCTGATTCTCAAGGCCATCTTTGTTGAGAACATGGCGCTGGCCTTCTTCCTGGGGATGTGTACCTTCCTGGCCATTTCCAAGAAGATCGAAGCCGCCACTGGTCTTGGTATCGCCGTTGTTGTGGTACTGACGGTCACCGTACCGGTGAACAACCTGCTTTATAACACCATTCTGCGTGAAGGCGCTCTGGACTGGGCGGGCCTGCCGAATGTCGATCTGAGCTTTTTGGGCTTGTTGACATACATCGGTGTGATCGCCGCCATCGTACAGATCATGGAGATGGTGCTGGATAAATACATTCCGTTGGGTACCGTGAAAAGCCGGGTTCGCCTGGCACTGAACAAGTTACGAGTAATTTTGCAGGATCAAAACGTATGACTCGGCACCACCCTGACAGCCTGACACTGATGGAGTACAGCGCCGG
>JABXHG010000165.1 GCA_013393545.1 Alteromonadaceae bacterium
CAGACAGCGTGGATTTCTGATCTCGGATGCTTGCCTGCAGGTCACTGAACGCCGTGTCTGTGGCACCGGTCAGGCTAGCGAGGGCGTCATTTGCTGCGTCTTCCAGGTGGCTGTAGTAGTCGTCTGCCGTGCCCTGCAACCGCAGCAGCGTTGCCACGTTGTCCTGCCCCTCCTGGGTCAACAGGTCCTGAGCCTGAATCAGTGCCATGAACCCGGCCCGGGTTTCCGGCAATGGGAGGTCGCCCAGGGCGTCTCCCAGCCGGCGTGTGAGGGTGGAGAATTGTTCGGCCTGGCTCAGGAAGTTGTTTTCGTAGCCGGTCAGTGCGGAGGCGAACTCCTCGGTGCCGCCCAGGCGGTCGGAGAGGCGGTTGGCGATGCGGGCGTTCTCTTCGGGTGTTACGTCGTAGGTGCCGCCGATGGTCATCAGGGCTTCTTCGAGTACGCGCACCTGGGTGGATACACGCGCCAGTGTTTCGCCCAGCCCCTCGCCGGCTTCCTGGAACTCGGTGAGGAACGGCACCACTTCGCCAGCAAGTTTGTCAAAGGTGACACCAAACATGGCGGCCAGTTCGTCGGCTTGTTCCTGGGCGTCCAGGTCTTCGAGGCTGATGGTCTGGGCGTCGACCACGAACTGGTTCAGCGCGGATTCAACGTCCGCCGGCAGCAGGCCGATCGCTTCTGCGCCTTCGCGCACGCTTGAGGCTATGGCCTCGTAGGTGAGTGCGAACTGGCGGCCGACGTCGTCGGGCAATTCGATCGGTTTGTCCCGCTTCTTGTCATCGCCGAACCAACCGCCATCGGTTTTGATGGTGGCGTAGGCGGATACCAGGGTTTGATTGATCGCTTCCTGCAGTGTGCCGCCTACAATCTTGATGCCTTCGTCGACCACCTTTTTGCCGCCGCCCATGATAGACCCGGCCAGGTCGTTGCCCCATCCGGCAATCTCCTGAAGGGGGTCCCAGCCGACGATGTCCTCCATGCCTTCTGAGACCCGCACTAGATCAAACGCCGGCGCCATGGCCACGGTGTTGGCTTCGTCCATGTAGCGATTGCCGCCCAGAAAGCCACTGCCGGTGCCGGGCTTTACGGCGGGCATATCCGCCAGGCCCCGGGCCGTTAGCGCGGCGGCCCCGAGCATGCCGGATTGCACGGCCTCTAACGCTCTGAGCATGCCGGTGTTGATGTTGACCAGCTGCTCGGTGCTGTCTGCGATGAGGTCGGTGGCGTTGGCGATGCTTTCGGTTTTCTCGCGCATGGAGCCGAGCACGGTACCGGTGCCCTGGGTTTCCTGGCGCTCGGCTGTGGGGTCGGTGGCATCACCCGAGAGGCTGCCGACGGCGTAGCCCAGGGAGGCGACGGTGGCGGCCATGGCGGCCATGCGGCCCCATGCTGAATATGGATCGCCGGATGATTGGTTAAGAACGGCGTTGACGGCCTGCAGCGTGTTCAGCGCCTGGATGCCAACGGCCAGGGCTTTGTAGCCGGAGTCGCCCTCTTCGAACAAGCCTTGCAGGGTGCGCAGGGAGTTGGAGGTGCTGTCGGCAAAGGAGTCCATGGCCTTGCCGGCGTCTGTCCAGGCGTCGGTGACGCCCATGGCGCCTTCGCGCATGGCGTCGACGTAGTCCTGCACCTGGGTGCGGTCGATGTCGCCCAGATCGCCTGCTTCAAACGCCTCCCAGATTTTGGTGATTTCTTTTTCGGCCTTCTGCAGTGGGTCGATGCTGTCGGTGAGGTTCTGGACCCACTGGTCGTACTCGTTTGCCGCTTCACCGGACGTTTTAATGCCTTCGCGCATGGCATCGACATAGTCCTGCACCTGGCTGCGGCCAATGCCTTCCAGATCGCCGGCTTCAAAGGCTTTCCAGATTTTGGCAATTTCTTCCTCGGCCTGCTGCAGAGGGTCGATGCTGGCTGTCAGGCTATCAATCCACTGATTGTACTGCTGCTCGGCATTGGCGGAGTCTTTCAGGGCTTGCTGGCGCGCCTTCTCGGCTTCGATGGCGTCGTACGTGGCGTCAATTTGATCCAGGAGCGTTTGTATGGCTGTGGAATCGGCGCCATCGTCACGCAGTTGCTCGGCTTTGAGGACGGCAATCTCGCGGGCGGTTTTGCCTGCGGACTGAGCCTCCAGCTCCAGCTGACTCGTTAGCTGGAGGGTTTGCTGGGTGGCGTTATATTTGGCCTCGATCAGCTCATCGTAGCTGCCTTTGCCGCCTTCTCCTCCCGTGGAGTTGTCGATGGTTTTTTGGGTGTCTTCCAGAGCTTTGTTGAGGTCTTCCTCAATACGCAGGGCTTTTATAGCTGCAACACCGGAGGCGCCCAGTGATTCAGCCAATTCCAGTACCTGTGGGCTGGAAGCGCCGTATTTATCGGCCAGCTCGGCAACGGTGCCCAACAGGCTCTGGTAAGCGTCCTGAGAACGATCAGCCGTTGCCGGCAGAGCTGCGGCCAGGGCCTCGGCGTCCTGGCGTGTAATGTTCAGCGTATCGCTGATCTCGCCCAGACGATTGGAGTAGATGGTGTCTGGCAGTAGCGGGTTCTCTCCCGCGATTGACTGAAAGGTGTCGATGACAGTGTTGGCGGCCTCAACGGCAGTTTGTTTGGCCCTCTGCGCGTTCACGATGAGTTCGATTTTTGCCGCATCGCCACTGACAGTTGCCAGTTCACGGAGCTCATCCGCTAAAAGAATGGTGCCGTCTTTGGCGTTGGTGAGCTTGCCATCCAGGGTATCAAGGGAGTTCGTAAGGGTATTCACCTTTGCGGACGTGTCCGTCAGTGCATTATAAAGAACCCCACCGAACACACTACCAATCGCCAGCACAGCACCCAGCAATGCACCGCCGGGCCCCAGCAACCCGAGCAGCTGGGAGCCTTGCTGCCCGAGGGCCACGAAGGCACTGGTGCCGGAGCTGACCTGTACGGTGAAGTCCTGGATTTGATAGCCGGCCTGCTGCAGGGCGCCTTTCTGCAGCTTGAACATGCGGTTGGCTTCATCACCGGCGGTGGTGAGTGCGGCCATGCCCGAGGCGGTGCCCCGGCCGGAGCGGTTGACGCCGTCCAGAGATTTATCCA
>JABXHG010000166.1 GCA_013393545.1 Alteromonadaceae bacterium
TTTCCCTTGCACTGGACCAGGGGGGGGAAGTGGGGCAGGCCGGTGAATCCCAGGGCGAGGCGGGGCTCGTTGGGGGAATCGATCACTTCCTGGTCCCGCAGGGAGCCGCCCGGTTGGAGGAGGGCAGTAATACCGGCTTGGGCGGAAGCATCGATGCCGTCGCGGAACGGGAAGAAGGCGTCGGAAGACATCACCGAGCCTTTCACTTCCAGGTTCTCGTCAGCGGCCTTGATGCCGGCAATCTTGGCACTGTACACGCGGCTCATCTGGCCCGCGCCCACGCCGATGGTGCGGCCAGCCTTGGCGTAAACAATGGCGTTGGATTTCACGTACTTGGCCACTTCCCAGGCGAACAGTAGGTCATTCAGTTCCTGTTCGGTAGGCTGGCGCTCGGTGACCACCTTCACGTCTTCCATGGCCACCATGCCCAGATCCCGGTCCTGCACCAGCAGGCCGCCGGTCACGCGCTTGTAGTCCAGGGACTTGGCGCGCTCGCCGTCAAACTCGCCGCAGGCCAGCAGGCGCACGTTTTTCTTGGCGGAGACGATCTCGACGGCTTCAGGGGCAATGGTCGGGGCGATGATCACTTCCACGAACTGGCGGTCAACGATGGCCTTGGCGGTTTTGGCATCCAGCTCGCGGTTGAAGGCGATAATGCCGCCAAAGGCGGAAGTGGGGTCGGTAGCAAAGGCCAGCTCGTAGGCCTGTTCAATGTCGGCGCCGATGGCCACACCGCAGGGGTTGGCGTGCTTGACGATGACACAGGCCGGGTCGGCGAAGGGCTTCACACACTCCAGAGCGGCGTCGGTGTCGGCCACGTTGTTGAAGCTCAACTC
Organism: Alteromonadaceae bacterium; assembly: GCA_013393545.1. The sequence goes on from JABXHG010000166.1 coordinate 837, forward strand.
CTTGCCCTGCAACTGCTCGGCGGTGGCCACGCAGGCTTCGCGCGGGTTGCGCTCGGCGTAAAAGGCGGCGCGCTGGTGCGGGTTTTCGCCGTAACGCATGTCCTGAACCTTCACGAACTGGGCGTTGAAGGTGCGCGGGAAGTCGGCGTTGTCGTTGTCCGCCGTGCGGCCACCCAGGTAGTTGGCGATGGCGCCGTCGTAACCGGCGGTGTGTTCGAACGCTTTCACAGCCAGGTCGAAACGGGTGCTGTAGGTCAGCTCGCCTTCGTTTTCTTTCAGCTCTTTCAGTACCCGGCTGTAGTCGGAGGCATTGACCACGATGACAACATCGTTGTGGTTTTTGGCGGCGGCACGGACCATGGTCGGGCCGCCGATGTCGATGTTTTCAATGGCGGTGGCCAGGTCACAGTCCGGGTTGGCAACGGTGTCTTCGAACGGGTAGAGGTTCACCACCACCATGTCGATGGGGGTGATGCCGTGCTCGCCCATCACCGTGTCATCGGTGCCGCGACGGCCGAGGATGCCGCCGTGGATTTTCGGGTGCAGGGTCTTGACCCGGCCGTCCATCATCTCGGGAAAGCCGGTGTAGTCGGACACCTCGGTGACCGGTACGTTGTTTTCCTTGAGCAGACGGAAGGTGCCGCCGGTGGACAACAGCTCGATGCCGCGTTCGGTCAGGGCACGGCCAAAGTCGACGATGCCGGTTTTATCACTCACGCTGATCAGAGCGCGACGGACGGGGGTGTTTGCCTGATTTGCCATGGTCACTTTCTTCGCTGGTCGGGTACGCTGAATGTGTTACTCGGGATAATGCTGCAAAGGCCGGATTATAGCAGACCGTACTGCTTGAGTTTCTTGCGCAGGGTTCCCCGGTTCAGACCCAGCATGGTTGAGGCCTTGGTCTGGTTGTTGCGGGTGTACTTCATGACCTGCTCCAGCAAGGGTGCCTCAACTTCCGACAGTACCAGTTGATAGACATCAGAAACCGGTGCGCCGTCGAGCTGCTCGAAGTAGTTTGTCAGGGCCACTTCCACGCTATCGCGTAGGGTGACGCTGTTGCCGCTGCCATTAACCGTGTGCAGCTGGTGCAGGTCGTCGTTGGCCGGTGTGGTCAGGGTGTCTTTGCTCAATGTCTCAGCGCTCATGCTGCGAATTCCTCTCCATTACGTAAGCGTGCGAAGTACTGTTCGATGCTGTGGTGCTGCTCCCGCGCCTCTTCGATGGCGTTGAAGCGTTTGCGGAACTGTTTGCTTTCATCATGGGCCTGCAGATACCAGCCCACGTGTTTTCTGGCAATGCGTACGCCCATCTTCTCGCCGTAGAAACGGTGCAGGTCGGTCAGGTGGGCCATAAGAATGCCCTGCACTTCGTCCAGTGGCGGAGTGGGCAGGTGCTTGCCGGTTTCCAGATAGTGCAGGATTTCCCGGAAGATCCAGGGCCGGCCCTGGGCGCCACGGCCAATTAGCAAGCCGTCGGCGCCGGTGTGGGTCAGTACCTGCCGGGCCTTCTCCGGCGAGGTGATGTCGCCGTTGGCGAACACCGGGATGCCCACACTGGCTTTTACTTCGGCGATGGTGTCGTATTCCGCCTCGCCGTTGTATTTGTCGGCCCGGGTGCGGCCATGCACGGCCAGAGCCTGTATGCCGGCGTCTTCGGCCATGCGGGCAATTACCGGCGCATTGCGGTGGTCCCGGTCCCAGCCCGTGCGCATTTTCAGGGTGACGGGGATATCCACGGCCGCCACCACGGCTTCGAGAATGTCCCGTACCAGCGCTTCATCTTTCATCAGGGCGGAGCCGGCGGCCTTGTTGCAAACCTTCTTGGCCGGGCAGCCCATGTTGATGTCAATGATCTGGGCGCCGAATTCGGCGTTCAGTCGTGCCGCTTCCGCCAGCATGGCGGGATCACCGCCGGCTATCTGCACCGAGCGGGGTTCCGGCTCGCCTTCGTGGTTCAGGCGGGTCTGGGATTTGCGCGTATGCCAGAGTTTACTGTCTGCGATCACCATCTCTGATACGGCCAGACCAGCACCCATTCTGCGGCACAGTTGCCGGAAGGGGCGGGCGGGCACGCCGGCCCTGGGCGCCACGACCCAGGGGTTGGGCAGCGTCTAGGGCGCGAGTTTCGCCGTTGGCAACATGGTTAGAATCAGTGTGCTTGGAGGTGGAGCAAGCATGCGAGTAGGGGGGCTGCGTACATT
>JABXHG010000167.1 GCA_013393545.1 Alteromonadaceae bacterium
GGCCTGGATTCTCGGTTTCCATGGTTTTGGTGAAGCCGGACCCGGCTACTCCTCCCAACCTGCAATTAAGGAGTTTGTCTCCTGCCCGGCCGACCTCCTGAGGGTTGCGGAGAACGGCCAATCAATGGGTTGCTCGTACGCAACAACCAGCGCGCGGCGGGCTGCGCCACGCTCAGTGTGGTGATAAACGGAGGATACTGGCTCGGGATTACCTGCCGTATTACCCCCAGTTTCAGGCAATGGGCAATTCTGACAGGGCGAAACTCCCTGTCAATAGCCGCCGATGGTTATTGACACGAATTTAGGCGCTCGGCTGGCATACTGTGCAAGGTCAGTGCAAGATATTTGAACCAGGCCGAAGACAAGCCATACTTCCCGATGGCAAGTTATACGCAGGAAGCAACTCAACAACGGACAGAGACATGAACCGAAAAATTCTCATGCTGGCTGCTTTAATGGCAGCAACACCGGGACTGGCCAGCGGCCAATCCGTTTACAAATGGACCGACGAAAACGGGGTGACCCATTTCGGGGATCGCCAACCAAGCGGCAACCAGGCCGAGCAGGTCAATGTGCGCACCAGCCGCCCGTCTGGCGGCACCGAAGCGGCCGCACGAACCAGCCCGCAAGAACGAGTAAGGGAACTCGAAGAAGAGAGAGAGAGAGAGCAACAACAACGCGAGGAAACCGCAGTAGAGGAAGCCCGCCGTAAACAGCGGGAAGCCAATTGCGCCACCGCCCGCTCCAATCTTGAGATGATTAATCGGAACGCCCGGATCCGGGCGGAGATTGATGGCGAGCAGCGTTTTCTGACGCCAGAAGAGATCGACGAGCAGCGCCAGAAATTTGAAGAAATTGCTGAAGAGAATTGCAATCCGGAGGAAGCCGAGCGCTGAATCCTTTCAGCGCCCCGCCAGCCTGAGCGGTCAGCCCTTGGCAAACGTCAGCTGACCGTCCTCGACCCCGGCCCGGATGGTATCGCCCGGTACAAATTCGCCCTGCAACAATTTCTGGGCCAGCGGGTTTTCAATCATCCGCTGAATGGCCCGCTTGAGCGGCCGGGCACCATAGACCGGGTCGTACCCCACTTCCGCCAGTAGCTGCATGGCAGCTTCCGGCAGATCCAGCTTCATATCCTGTTCCTGCAGGCGCTTGGCCAGATTGTCGATCTGCACCCGGGCGATGCCCTGAATCTGGTCTTTGGCCAGCGGGTGGAACACCACCACTTCATCCACACGGTTGATAAACTCCGGGCGGAAATGCGTGCCCACCACTTCCATCACCGCACTCTTCATGGCCTCGTAGTTTTCCTCGCCCGCCTTCTGCTGGATGATATCCGAGCCAAGGTTGGAGGTCATCACGATGACGGTGTTGCGGAAATCCACCGTGCGCCCCTGCCCACCGGTCAGGCGACCGTCTTCCAGCACTTGCAGCAGGCTATTGAAGACATCCGGATGGGCCTTTTCCACTTCGTCCAGCAGCAGCACTGAGTACGGACGACGACGAACCGCTTCTGTGAGGTAACCGCCTTCTTCATACCCCACATAGCCCGGAGGCGCACCAATCAGACGAGCCACGGAGTGCTTCTCCATAAACTCCGACATGTCGATACGCACCATGGCCTCTTCGGTGTCGAACAGGAAGGCCGCCAATGATTTGCACAGTTCGGTTTTACCCACCCCGGTCGGGCCGAGGAACAGGAATGAACCGTTCGGCCGGTTCGGATCCGCCAGGCCAGCCCGGGAACGGCGAACGGCGTTGGATACCGCTTCCACCGCTTCGTCCTGGCCGATCACCCGGTCGTGCAACGCCTCTTCCATGCGCATGAGTTTGTCGCGTTCGCCTTCGAGCATCTTGGACACGGGGATACCGGTCCACTTGGAGACGATTTCGGCAATCTCTTCATCCGTTACCCGGTTGCGCAACAGCTTCATTTCCATCATCTCGGCTTGGCTGGCCATGTCCAACTGGCGCTCAAGTTCCGGAATCTGGCCGTACTGAAGCTCGGACATTCTGCCCAGGTCTCCGGCGCGGCGGGCGTTTTCCAGATCAATCCGCGCCTGCTCCAGTCGACTTTTGATCTTCTGGGAACCATGCAGGGCGGCTTTTTCGGTATTCCAGACCTCTTCCAGATCGGCGTATTCACGCTCGACACCAGTGATCACCGCAGATAATTCTTCGAGACGCTTTTTCGAGGCTGCGTCGGTTTCTTTCTTCAAGGCCTCGCGTTCGATTTTCAGCTGAATAAGGCGACGCTCCAACCTATCCAGAGCTTCTGGCTTGGAGTCCATCTCCATACGAATCTGACTGGCAGCCTCATCCACCAGGTCGATGGCCTTGTCCGGCAACTGGCGATCGGTGATGTAACGGTGTGACAGCTTGGCGGCGGCAATGATGGCGCCGTCGGTCACGTCCACCCCGTGGTGAACCTCGTAGCGCTCTTTCAGGCCACGCAGGATGGCGATGGTATCTTCCTCGTTGGGCTCGCTGACCAGCACTTTCTGGAACCGGCGCTCAAGGGCTGCGTCTTTCTCGATGTTTTCCCGGTATTCATCCAGCGTGGTGGCGCCCACACAATGCAGCTCGCCGCGCGCCAGGGCGGGCTGGAGCAGTGTACCGGCAGCCAGTGAGCCGTCGGCCTTGCCGGCACCCACCATGGGGTGGATTTCCGCCAGGAACAGAATGAGCTGCCCTTCCTGCCTGGACAGACCCTTCAATACGGCCTTTATGCCCTCTTCACATTCCCCCAGGAACTTTGCCCCCGCACACAGTG
>JABXHG010000168.1 GCA_013393545.1 Alteromonadaceae bacterium
GGGAGGGGGGGTGGGGGAGAAGGAAGGGGGGGAAGGCGAGGAGGGGGAGGGGGGAGGGAGAGGGGTTAAGAAAGAAGAACAAGAGAAAGGGGGGGGGAGGTGGGAAGGGAAGGGACAAGGGGAAGAAGAGGGAGGGAAGGGGAGGGGAGGAAAAAAACAAGAAGGAACGAAAGGGGGGGGGCAAGGAAAAGGGAGAAAGGGAAGGAAATGAAAAGAAGAGGGGGGGACGCAAAAATAATGTGAACAACTGCCGGATCCGGCCAGACGTTGTACCAGATCAGTGCGGAGACCACGGCAATCAGCATGACCGAGGGCACAAACACCGAGGAAATTTTGTCGGCCAGCCGGCCGATGGCGGGCTTGGAGCCCTGGGCCTTTTTCACCAGCTTGATAATCTGAGCCAATGCGGTTTCGCTGCCGACCCGGGTGGCTTCGTAGATAATCGAGCCGTGGGTGTTCAGGGTGCCGGCGGACACCTCGTCGCCTTCGCCCTTGCTGACCGGCATGGGCTCACCGGTCAGCATGCTTTCGTCAATACGGGTGGTGCCTTCGGCAATCACGCCGTCTACCGGCAGTTTTTCCCCGGGGCGCACCCGAATCCGGTCGCCTTTCTGAACGTCTTCAACCGGAATGTCCTGCTCCTGGCCATCGCGGATTACCCGGGCGGTTTTCGCCCGCAAATCCAGCAACCGGCGCACCGCCTCGGAGGTCTTGCCCTTGGCGCGGAGCTCCAGCGCCTGGCCGAGATTGATCAGGCCGATGATCATGGCCGAGGCCTCAAAGTACACATGCCGCGCCATCTCCGGCAGGGCTTCGGGGAAGCTGGCAACGACAATGGAATACAGCCAGGCGGTGCCGGTGCCCAGGGCGATCAGCGTGTCCATGTTGGCATTGTGGTGTTTGAATGCCTTCCAGGCGCCGGTGTAGAAATGCCCGCCGGTGGCGATCATGACCCCCAGGGTGAGAATGCCGAAATTGATCCAGGTAAGCTGGTTATCGTCAGTCACCATCATGGTGTCGAAACCCATGCCCCAGATCATCAGGGCCAGACCCAGGCCCAGACTGATGGCCATTTTTACCAGCAGGGTTTTGTACTGCTTCTTGTCTTCTTCCTGTTTGCGGTCGTCGGCTTCGTCCTCGTTTTCAATGACATTGGCGCCATAACCGGCGCTCTCCACCGCCTCCACCAGCGCTTGCGGGTCAGCCTCGCCACTGGCCGTCGCGGTATTGTCCGCCAGGTTCATGTGGGCGTGGGTAACCCCTGAAACCGACATCAGGGCTTTTTCGATGCTGTTCACGCAGGAGGCGCAGGTGGCGCCGGATACTGAAAGGGCGATTTGCCCATCGGCGGAGGACGGTGGTGTCCCGCTATTGGCAGGGGATGAGTCCCCGATCTTGTTTTTCGGTGTGCCCGTGGCTGGCTCGCCTGACTTTTTACTGCAACAGGACGGCTCTTTTTTGGCGGTGCAGCAGGAACCACTGGCCTCTTCACCGGCCTCGCTTTCCCGCTCAATCGGCTCTGCGGGGTAACCGGTTTCGGTGACGATACGGGCGGCTTCGTCGGCATCGATACCTTCCGGCAGGGCCACGGTCTGGTTGTCCAGGTCCACCTCGACCAGATCGGTGCTGCCGGTCATGGGTTCCAGCGCGTTGCGGATTTTCTTTGCGCAACCCTGACAAGACGCGCCGGAGATATTCAGCGTGGTTTTCAGTTCCGGTGCTTCACTCATCGTTCGGCTCCTTATGGCAACAACCCTCGGTCGGGTCGTCCCAGTGTTCGATCAGACGGCAAATGGTATGCCCGTCCGGTGTGGCATCGGGCATGTCTTGCCAGGCGGCCAGTGCCGATACCATGCGCTGGCGTAACTGCTGCAACTGGGCAATTTCGTCTTCCACCGCTGCCAGTCGTTTCTGAAAAACGTCCCGAACCATGGGGCAGGGCGAGTGGTGATCATCCGCCTGCTCCAGAATCTGCCGGATTTCCGGCAATGAGAAACCCAGTTGCCGGGCTTTGCGGGCAAACCGCAGACGGCGCAGGTCTTCGGCGTCGTACTGCTGGTAGTTGTTGTCTGGATTGCGTGTCGGGTTCAACAGCCCCTCGCGGGTGTAGAAGCGCACGGTGTCCGGTTTAACGCCGGCTGCGGTGGCTATGTCTTTGACTTTCATAACATTGAGCTTCCCAAAAACCCTGGTTTTGCCTCAGCAGGTAATCAACTTGCGGGATAGTGCGGGTGTGGGTGGTGCTTCCGAAAACCGCTGCAAGTACTTATATGTAGACCTCTTGTTGTGCAAGCCCCCAAAGCTTTCGGTGGAGTAAAAAGTTAATCAGGTAAAACTGCGCACGTATATCCGGCCTTTACGTTGAACCATCTGGTTGGTTCTGGCCTCAA
>JABXHG010000169.1 GCA_013393545.1 Alteromonadaceae bacterium
GCGACAAGGCTCGCCGGTACAGCCAGTTCTGCCACCATTACCGGCTCTGGCGCGGCCGGCAGCGACGCAGCATGCGCCAGGTCCATCGGGCGGGTGAGAAGATCTTTATCGACTACTGCGGCCCCACGGTTCCGGTGGTGGATCGTAGCACCGGCGAGATGCGCAAGGCCCAGGTCTTTGTGGCCGTGCTGGGTGCGTCCAGTTATACCTTCGCCGAGGCGACCTGGAGCCAGAGCCTGCCGGACTGGATTGCCTCCCACCAACGGATGCTGGCGTTCTACGGTGGCGTGCCGGAACTGCTGGTTCCGGACAATCTCAAGGCAGCGGTCACCAGGGCAGATCGATACACGCCCCAGATCAACGAGACCTACGCGGAACTGGCCGCCCATTACCAGACGGCGGTCTTACCGGCACGCCCCTACAAGCCCAAGGACAAGGCAAAAGCGGAAGCCGGCGTGTTGCTGGTTGAACGCTGGATCCTGGCCCGGTTGCGGCATCAGACGTTCTTCTCCCTGGCCGAGCTAAACGCAGCCATCGCCGGACTGTTACCGGCGCTGAACCAGCGTCCGTTCCAGGGGCGGAGCGAGAGCCGCCAGAGCCTGTTCGAGGCACTGGACCGACCCGCGCTGAAGCCACTGCCGGCAACGCCCTACGTCTATGCCGAGTGGCGCAAGGCACGACCGGGCATCGACTACCACATCGAGATCGACAAACGGCTGTACAGCGTGCCTCACGCACTCGTGGGCGTGAAGCTGGATGTTCGGGTGACCGATACGTCCGTGGAGGTAATGCACAAGGGCCAGCGGGTGGCTCTGCACCCTCGGCATGGCAAGGGCCGCTTCGTCACCCTGACCGAGCACATGCCCAGGTCCCACCAGGCCCATCAGAACTGGTCGCCGGGGCGGTTCCTGAACTGGGCCACGGGCATCGGCCCCGCCACGCTCGACGTGGTGCAGCGCCAGCTCAAGGATCGTCCGCATCCCGAACATGGCTACCGGGCCTGCCTGGGGCTGTTGAACCTGAGTCGACGTTACAGCCGTGACCGGTTGGAGCAAGCCTGTGCCCGGGCGCTGTCCATCAACTCGGCCAGCTACCAGAGCATCACCTCGATCCTGAAGCAGGGCCTGGATCAGCTCCCCCTGCCACTGACCGAGGAAGAACCGGAAATGGCCGATCTGCCCGTTCACACCAACGTTCGCGGCCCCCGCTACTACCACTGATCCCGGAGAAACTGATGTTGACTCAAAACACTCTCGACACCCTGCGCCAGCTCAAGCTGACCGGCATGTGCGATGCCCTGGAACAACAACGGGCACAACCCGACACCCACGACCTGGCGTTCGAGGAACGCCTGGCATTGCTCATCGACCGGGAGGTGCTGCACCGAGAAAACCGCCGGCTGGATCGGCTGCTGAAGGCGGCCCGGTTGCGGGTGCCGGCCTGCGTGGAAGACATCAATTACCGCCACCCACGGGGGCTGGAGCGCTCCCGAATGGCCGGCCTGGCCAGCTGTGACTGGATCCGCCAATCCCTGAACCTGTGCATCACCGGACCAACCGGTTGCGGCAAGACCTGGCTGGCGTGTGCTCTGGGTAACCAGGCCTGCCGGCAGGGACTGTCGGTGCGTTACCTGCGGGTGCCCCGCCTGTTCGAACAACTGCGCATCGCTCACGGCGATGGCAGCTACGCACGGCTGATGAACCAGTTGCTGAAGACCGACCTGCTGATCCTGGACGACTGGGGTATGCAGAAGGTCACCGCGCAACAACGGCAAGACCTGATGGAAGTGATCGAAGACCGGCACGGGCGAGGCTCAACGCTCATCGCCAGCCAGTTACCAACCGAACACTGGCACGACTACATCGGCTCCGCCACGCTCGCCGACGCCATCCTGGATCGGCTCCTGCACGGCGCTCACCGACTCAATCTGAAGGGGGAATCACTGCGAAAAGCGAAAGCACAAAATACGGAATCGGTTGACCCATCGTGACCGCTCAGAGTACAAAACTCACTCCAGCGTGATGGCCGTGTGCAAATCGGTCACGATCCCCGGAATGACCGGTCATGTTCGCCGGAATACGCAGGTGGGGGACTTATCTTGCCGGTTGCCTGGAAATGCCGCGAAATCGGCCTCAAAACACGTCCGTTTTGCTGTATGGATCAAGCCAGGGTTCTTCAACCTGACCTGGATCATAAAACCTTTCCGCTAC
>JABXHG010000017.1 GCA_013393545.1 Alteromonadaceae bacterium
AACCAGGGTCTGCCACTGTTCTGGAGTACGGTGCTTTCTCATGGGGGTAACCTCGTATCGGGAAATGTGAGGTTACTGTAGAGCGAATCTCAGCGGGGTGGCAGAACGTCGCGGAATGAACGCTTACGATACAGGTAAATCTCCGGCAAATCCCAGGAGGGGCGAAGGTACCGGTGGCGCATTACAGCTGCCTCAGCACGGCACCGAGCAATTCCACATTGCCGGCGTGCAGGCCGGTGATCGAGACGCCGCCGGGCAAGGACACCGTTAACCCCTCTGACGACTCCGGGCCAGGCACTGCCGATACCTTGGCAAACCCAGGCGACGACACGGGTTGCTCCGGAACCGACGCCTCCGGCCCAGTTAACTTTTTGCGCCAGTAAACAAAGCGGCAATAGGTCAGTGACTGCTGCTGGCAATAGGCCATGCCAGACAAACCAGACGCCTGCCAGTCCTCGATATGTTGCTGCCAGAGACGTTTGCGTTCGGCGTGTGTCATGCTGATTCCTCCTGGTATTGACGAGGAAATCAGTGTGGGCAATCTTGGTAAGCGAATGTAGGTGCGGGTTTATTGGCGCTTACGGTGTTGACGAGGAAATCAGTGTGGGCAATCTTGGTAACCGAATGTCGGTGCGGGTTTATTGGCGCTTACAGCTGTTTGGCCTGTTTGCTCAGGGTCGATACTGGATCACCCGGGCTTTGCGCTGGGAAGTTAAACGACCTAAGAAGGCAGAACCAGAGATTAATTCAGGTTCTTCCTGGCTGGACCGCCTAAATCAGTTAACCCAGGTTCAGGAAGCGACAGCAGCAGAGATCGCCGCATTGCCCGATGATACCGCTTATGCCTGGGAGAAGTTGAGTGGTGAGGTTCACCCGCCACCTTGGAGTTCTGTCAATAACTGTACGGCATTGAGCCGGCGATAGTAGAGCAACCTATCAGCTCTAAATTCATTTGCTAGGCCTATTATCTATCTGTTTACTATAAGCGGAAAACCGAAATCGGTGTTCAAAATAGTATTTAACTCATGCTCTTGACTAACTTCTAACCGACGCAGAACGGCCTTTGAGCCAGGAATTATTTGTATTGAAGATTCATAATACGCACAAAAAAGCGCATCCTTCATCAAACGGAGCTGAGGTGGATTTGCTAAATATTTCTCTATCTTGTCCTGCGCATCTGAAGGAGACTTGTAAATCTCAACTTCAACTTCATGAGAAATTGAGGTGCCGGAATCATGGGAAAGGATTGGAATTAGTCCTTTCTTAACAAAAAATGCCTCAAAAATTAACTGGTCTGTGATGGGAACCCCATCTATAACACAGCCAGCACAAATAAAATTACTTACAAAAACCAGCGGTATGGTTTCAAGTTCATCTGCCTCAATATTCAGATTATATCGAGAAACAAATTTTTGCCTGTTATTTAATATGAAATCACTCTTTCTTTTGGCTTGATCAACTCCTTCCTTAATTCTCCTAGAGGCGGTTCCAAACGAAACCGGGCTATCAACTGCCACAATATTTTTAATCTCGATTACCAAAGCCCTGTTACCGATAATCACTAACGAGTCAATTTCTTCAAACTGCCCAGAAAACCTAATTACTTTGTCAGGGACCTGGAAACTTGTCTCTGATATTGGGGAATGGTCAATTGATTCATTAATTCTAGTTCTTATGTATTCCTCGAATCCATCACCTTTCTTGCTGAGAGAAATATTTAACTGCCGAAGCCAAAACTCTGCATTCCTACTAAGAACAGCCTCCATAAAAGGTGCTATAAGGACGAAGCTTTTACTGTCATTTTTTTTGATAAATGGATTGGACCATAAGTCGTAGTCGCCCCCAAAATCGAAGTGCAGAAATTCGATAATTCTCTTAGTCTTATTTCTTGGGAATCCAATACATTTCGAAACTACCTGTGCAAGTTTTCCTGTATCAATCTCAAAATTAAATCTAGACAAATCGCCTTTTTTGAAGTAGGACGTATTGTTACTTAACGTTCCATACTTCCACGCCGAAAAAATCCTCAACGACAAGAAAACGTCGAAAACATCACTTAGAGAAAACCCAAGCTCAGAAGACTCTTTTGAGCAAACACTCTCTGAAATAGACTCCTTGATGTCAGCAATATCCTTTTTAGCACTAGCATAAATTCCATGCAATTCAATACTTTGATCTTTTAACTGGACTGCGCGATATGATACACCTTTGGACTTCCCCGCCTCGATAGGGAACTTGTAATTCATTGAATCTTGGCGGTTTTTAACGAAAGACCCTGTAATAGCCGAAACCGCTGCTCTATGATTTTCCATCCTCATCAAAGATACAGTTTTTGCTATATTAAGTTCATTAAATACTGGATTAAGTAATAGAATATTATTTGAGGTATCGTAAAGGGGAATATTTTCCTCATATACAACTAAATGCCAGTAAGATTCCAGCAAGTCATATAGCGCAGAAGCCATTTCTTGAAAATGAAGCCATTCCATTTCGTCGAGTGGCTCAAAATTATCTCCACATCTATCGACTTTTTTATTCGCAAGCAAGCTGCCTAATATAAGTCGGAAATTGTCTACCATTTGATGCGCACTATCAGTGATAGTGAGATGGCCGTTATTAGAGTCCTCGGGCCCGATCGCGGCTCCAGGCAGGCCCGATAGGTTATTTATTATGATGTCGTCGGTTTGATTCGATGCCGAAAATTCGTCAACACGCTGTTGTATTTTCTGAGCAAAGGCCTTTCTGTGCCGATTGCTCAAACTCACGAAATGCCTTCTCAATACGCCATTCTTCAGTGACGCGGGCTTTCGTCTATCAAGCTCGGTCAACTGATCTCGTAACAATTCGAGTGTTTGGAAAAGAATAGCTCCGAACGAATGGGCTGCCTGAGATTGCCGTCGATGGAATCCGTATTCGAGCTCGTGCTTTTTCCAATTGGCGAGCTTGAACCCTCGTTGCGTTGGGTGCTTAATTTTAATCTTCGGCGATTGTAGAGCTTCTATAAATTCCATCTTTCCACTTCCCTGAGCAATCATAGGCATACAGAGACTGACACAACGAAGCTGCCAGTGTCTACATAGCGTCTACATAAGAAATAAAGAATCGAAAAGGGACTGGAATACAATCGATAACTTACTGATTTAAATGGTGCCCGGGGCCGGAATCGAACCGGCACGACCCTAAGGGTCGAGAGATTTTAAGTCTCTTGTGTCTACCAATTTCACCACCCGGGCATAGAGGGAGGCTGTTCAGGGGCCGAAATTGTATAAGGCCCGCTGGCTTACCGCAACTCTTATGGCGATTGAGGCTTTACGGCCCTGCCCTTGTACAAATACCCGGCAATTTTCGGTGCGTTGGGCATGTAGAGGTTTTCCAGCTCGGTGATCTCGAAGCCGGCCTGGCGAATCAGGTCGGCTATGTGGCGGTTCAGGTGGCAGCCGCCGGCGATTTTCTTCCAGCCGGGTGTGATGCGGTGTTGCCATTTACGGGTGGTGTCGTGGGGCGCTTCACCGTGTTCCAGGAACAACAGTTCGCCGCCGGGTTTGAGTACCCGTTTCATTTGCTGCAGGGCGGTGTGCCAGTCGGGGATGGTGCACAGGGTGAAGGTCAGCAGCACGGTGTCTACCGAGTTGTCTGCCAGCGGTACCTGTTCGCCCGGCAGGCCCAGCCATTCCACGGAAACCGGCGAGGCGTCTATGTTTTTCAGTGCCTTGCGGCGCATACCTTCAGACGGCTCCAGGCCGTAAACGTGCTCCACCTGTTCCGGGTTGTAGAGCGACAGGTTCACGCCCGAGCCCATGCCCACCTCCAGAACCCGGCCACGGGCCAGGGGCACCAACTGTTCACGCAGCTTCATTACTTGCCCAAGCGAACAGGCTTTATCCACCAGGTGTGGGAGAATTCTTTCATCGTAAAAACGCATGAGAGTCCCTATAATCGTGTAGTGAGCTACCTGCTACCAATTGCAAGTTGGGTGCGACAAACTGCCCTATACAAATCCGCAAGAATTCACGTAGCATTTAACTCAACTGCCGGTAATAACAACATAACAAAATGAACTATGGCAGCGGCTGGGCGAGTTTGGCGCTAACCGGCTCGCTCGTGATGTTTGTTGGCGTTACCGGAGGTTCCTATGGAGCTTGATCCGATTTTACTATCGCGAATACAGTTCGCGTTCGTGGTGTCTTTCCACGCAATTTTCCCGGTGTTTACCATCGGCCTTGCCTCTTATATTGCCGTACTCGAAGGGCTCGCCTTCAAAACCGGCAACCCGGTCTGGACCAAGCTGTCCGGCTTCTGGACCAAGGTGTTTGCCGTCGTGTTCGGCATGGGCGTGGTCTCCGGGATTGTGATGTCCTTCCAGTTCGGTACTAACTGGAGTGCTTTCTCGCAGGCGACCGCCAACTTCCTCGGGCCGATTCTCAGTTACGAGGTTATCACAGCGTTCTTCCTGGAGGCGGCGTTCCTTGGCGTTCTGCTGTTCGGCCGCAACAAGGTCCCGCCCGGCGTTCATCTGTTTGCTGCCATCATGGTTGCCACCGGCACCTTTGTCTCCTCGTTCTGGATCTTGTCAGCAAACAGCTGGATGCAAACCCCGGCGGGCTTCGAGCTGCGTGACGGTATTTTCCACGTAACCTCCTGGACTGAAGCCATCTTCAACCCGTCTTTCCAGTATCGCTTCATGCACATGGGGCTGGCCTCATTCCTGACTGGCAGCTTTGTCGTGGCCGGTGTCAGTGCCTGGTACCTGCTGCGTGGTCGTGAGGTGGAAGCCAACCGCAAGGCCTTGTCCATGTGTCTTTGGCTGATCCTGTTCATTGCTCCGGCCCAGCTGGTGGTGGGCGATTTCCACGGCCTGAACACCCTGGAGCATCAGCCCGCCAAAGTCGCAGCAATGGAAGGTAACTGGGAAACCCAGTCCAACGTCCCGCTGCTGCTGTTCGCCATTCCGGATCAGGACGCGCAGACCAACCACTTTGAGTTGGGCATCCCCAGTATGGCCAGCATGATCCTGACCCACGAATGGGATGGCATTGTGCCCGGTTTGAAAGACTTCCCCCGTGAAGAGCAGCCACCGGTGGCCATTGTGTTCTGGTCTTTCCGCATCATGGTCGGTATTGGTACCGCGATGATTCTGGTCGGTCTTACTGGCCTGTATATGCGCCGCAAGGGCCGCTACTGGCAATCACCGGTATTCCTGAACATTCTGCGGGTCATGAGTCTGTCGCCGTTTGTTGCGGTACTGACCGGCTGGTTCGTTACCGAGGTGGGCCGCTCTCCGTGGCTGGTATATGGCCTTGTCGACTATTCTGCCGCTGTCACGCCATCTCTGACCGGTGGCATGGCTCTGTTCACGCTGATCGGCTACATCGTGGTTTATTCACTGGTCTTTGCGGCCGGTGTCTACTACCTGATGCGGGTTCTGTTCGCAGGTCTTGAGGACGATCACGGGGAAGAAGACGACGATTCTGTGGAGCGCCCTGCCCGTCCTCTTTCTGCGGCGCACGTTCCATTTGAATACGACGATCACGGCCGTGCAGTGCCGGCAAAAGACGGAGGGCAATAATTATGGAATTGTTTGATCTGGCCCTCATCTGGGCGTTCATTATCGGCTTCGGCGTCATCATGTATGTACTGATGGACGGCTTCGATCTGGGCGTGGGGATTCTGTTCCCCTTCGCCCCGTCGGAGGACGACCGGGATGTCATGATGAACTCGGTGGCACCGGTATGGGATGGCAATGAAACCTGGCTCATTCTTGGCGGCGCCGGCCTGCTGGCCGCGTTCCCGCTGGTTTACACCATCTTCCTGCCGGCGCTTTATATTGGCGTGTTCCTCCTGCTGGCCGGCCTGATTTTCCGGGGCGTGGCGTTCGAGTTTCGCTTCAAGGCGAATACCTCGCGCTACCTGTGGAACTGGTCGTTCGCCGGCGGCTCAACCGTGGCAGCGTTTGCCCAGGGTGCCGTTGTGGGTGCCTACATTCAGGGCTTTGAAACCGCCAACGGCGCCTACGTGGGCGGCGCTCTGGACTGGCTCACGCCGTTCACCGTGCTGACAGGCCTGGGCATGCTGGCCGGCTATGCACTGCTGGGTTCCACCTGGTTGATCCTGAAAACCGAGGGGCACTTGCAGGAGTGGGCGTATCGCATTACCACGCCGCTGCTGGTCGCTGTTCTGGTGGTTTTTGGCATCATCAGTGTCTGGACACCGTTCGTGGACGAGATGGTCAGCGAGCGCTGGTTCAATAACCTGAGCGTGATCTGGGTTCTGCCGGTGCTCACGCTGCTGTGCGCCCTGCAAATCTGGCGTTCGGTGCGCAACCGCTCTGAAGGTATGCCATTCGTGGCCACCATGGGGCTGTTCATTACCACTTACCTGGGGCTGATCGTTAGCCGCTGGCCGTATGTGGTACCGCCGGAATACACCCTGTGGGAAGCCGCATCGGCCTATGAATCACAGCTGTTCCTGCTTCTGGGCCTGCTGTTCGTGGTGCCGATTGTGCTGGCCTACACCGCCTGGACCTATTGGGTGTTCCGCGGCAAGGTTCGCGCGGGTGAAGGGTACCATTAAGTGTCGGAACCTCAGGTTCAGCAAAAAGAGGTTCGGCAATGGCTGTCACGGTTAACCCGTGGCAGTCAGCGCTGGATCAGGGCCACGGTGCTGGCCGGTTCTCTGGCCGGCCTGGCTACCATCATCCAGATGGTGTTGCTTGCCTGGATTGTTCACCAGGGCATTATTGAGCAGCGCCCGGTTACCGCCCTGATTCCCGCCTTTGCCGGCCTGTTGGTTAGCTTACTGGTTCGCGCCCTGTGCCAGGGCCTGCAAACCCGGTTTGCAGCGCGTGCCAGCGAACAGGTGCGCAGCCAGGCCCGCGAACAACTGCGCCGTCACTGGCAAACGCAAGGGCCGCTGGCTTTGGCGGATGCCTCGGCCGCCTCCCTCACCCGGGAGTGGCTGGACCATGTAGAAGCACTGCACGGTTACTTTGCCCGTTTTCTGCCACAGATGACACTATCCGTGGTGGTGCCCCTGCTAATCCTTGCACTGGTATTCTGGCTGGATTGGCTGGCCGGTATTTTTCTGTTGTTGTCCGCTCCGCTGATTCCGTTGTTCATGGCCCTGGTGGGCATGGGGGCGGAAAAGGTGAACCAGCAACATTTTGAAGTGGTCAGCCGGCTGTCTGGCCAGTTCCTTGATAAAGTTCGTGGGCTAACCACGTTGCAGCTGTTCGGGCAAACCGACAGCGCCCGCAAAACGCTTCACAAGCGTTCGGACCAGTACCGCCGGGTTACCATGAAAACGCTGAAAGTGGCGTTTTTGTCGTCCGCCGTGCTGGAATTTTTCTCGTCGGTGGCCATTGCGGTCATCGCCATCTATGTGGGTTTTGGCTTGCTGGGTTATATCGAATACGGCCCGAGCGACGAACTCACACTGTTCTCCGGTTTGCTGGTATTACTGCTGGCTCCGGAATTTTTCCAGCCGCTGCGCACCTTGTCCCAGTACTACCATGACCGGGCTTCGGCCATGGGCGCGGCGGCAGAGATTCTTAGCCGTTTAAACGAGGCCGGCGAAACGCCTACGGCAACCGACCGCCGGCTTGGTCGAACCAGCAAAAACATGATTGATCTGCAGGGTGTCAGTGTTCGCTACGGCGACAAAGACACCCGGCCCGTGCTGGAACAGATCGATCTGACGCTACCCCGGGGCTACAGCGTGGCCCTGACCGGCCCCACAGGCAGCGGCAAATCGTCCCTGCTGCATCTGATGGCCGGCTTTCTGGCACCGGATTCCGGCGTGGTTACGGTCTTCGGCGAAGCGCCGGGCGCCCGGCCGTTTGGCTGGCTCGGCCAGAAAGGCTTCTGGATTCAGGGCACCTGGGCAGACAACCTGCGGCTGACCACCCCTGATGCCTCGGATGAAGCCATCAAGCAGGCCCTCCACCAGGTGGGGTTGGATGATCTGGTTGCCAGCCGGGAACAAGGCATCAACAGCCCGCTCAGTGAAAGCGGCCAAGGGTTGTCCGGCGGCCAGGCACGGCGGCTCAGCCTGGCCCGTATTTTCCTGGCGGATTACGATCTGATTCTGCTGGACGAACCCACCGCCGGGCTGGACGCCAACTCCGAGCAGCAAATCATCAACGCTTTAAAAGCCCTGCACGCACAAGGCAAAACGCTGGTGTTTTCGACCCACCACAGTGCCCTGCTCTCGCTTGCGGACCGGGTATTGGTAGTGGAAAACCGGGAGGTACGCGATGCATGAATTACGCCCCTGGTTGCGGCTGATTTTCCAGCACCGTGGCGGGCTGGTGCTCGGCGCCACGTTGATTCTGGCCACGCTGTTGTGCGGTATCGCTCTGCTCGCCGTTTCCGGCTGGTTTTTAACCAAAACCGCCGTTGTCGGCCTGGCACTGGCGGCCGGCCTTCAGGCCACCATTAACCTGTATGTACCCGGCGGCGCCATCCGTTTCTTCGCCGTGGCTCGCACCGTGTTCCGTTATCTGGAGCGGGTTTACAACCACAACCTGGTGTTGAAGCTGCTAACCGACATTCGGGTGGCTCTGTTTGACCGGCTGGCCGGGGCGGGCCACCGCCACCGGGGTGAAAAAAGCGGCGCCCAGTGGCTGTCCCGGCTGACCGCCGATGTGGATGCGCTGGACACCCTGTTTTTGCGCTTGGTGGCACCAACCGCGCTGGCCGGTGTGATAACGCTCATGGTCGCCGGGCTGGCGTGGATTCTGTTCAGTGACACCGTTGCACTGGTGGTCTTGTTGATACTGTTGGCCGGGTTGCTGGTGGCGACTTTGGCGGTCCTGCGCAGTACCCGGCGGGTGTCATCCAACCTGAGTGATCAACAGGAGGTCCTGCGGGGTGAGGTGATTGAACACATTGAAGGTTACGCCGAGCTGACAGCAGCGGGACGAATCAGTGAACATGCCTCGCACCTTTCCAAACAGGCCGAAGCGCTTTCTCAATCCCAGGCAACCGTCGATACCCGGGTGGGCTGGCACAATGCCGGTGGTACCCTGCTGGTCAACCTGTCGGCCGTTGTGGCGCTCTGGCTCGGCTTTGCCTTGTTTGAAAGTGGTGAGATTTCAGGCCCGGTACTGGTCTTGCTGCCCATCGCGCTGCTCGGCCTTGGTGAAATCTATGGCATGCTGCCAGAAGCCTTTGGCAAGTTTGGCGCCACCGTGGCAGCGGCCAGCCGTTTGAACCAGGATGGCGCGTCGTCCGGCGCAGCTACCCCGACTCAAGAAGGCCCGGCGCGCCATGAAACGACGGCGGAACAACCGCTGCAGTTGACCGACGCCCGCATCGGCTATCCGAACTACCCGCCTTTACTGGCCGATTTCTCCCTGACGCTGAAGGAAGGGGAAATTCTCGGCGTTATTGGCGATTCCGGCACCGGAAAGTCTTCGTTTGCCGATACGCTGGCGGGCGTTACGCCATTGTTGGCCGGCGAACTTGGCGTGGCACCCTGCGCCTATCTCACCCAGAGCACTGTGGTGTTTGAAGACACGGTGAAAGCCAACCTGTTGCTGGGCAACCCGGCGGCAACGGATACCGAACTCTGGCGGGTGCTGGATATGCTGGAGCTGGCCGACCGCTTTGCCCGGGAGCCGGATGGCCTGAAAACCTGGCTGGGTAGCGGTGGCAACCGCCTTTCCGGGGGCGAAGCCCGCCGTCTGGTTCTGGCACGGGTGCTATTGAACCGGTCACCGCTGGTGATTCTGGACGAGCCGTTCACCGGGGTGGATGCCGATACCCGCCAGCGCATTGCCCCGCGCATTCAGCGCTTCCTGGAAGGCCGAACCGTGGTGTGCCTGGGCCATGCGCCTGAAGCCCTGCTGGCCACCGACCGGGTGTTGCAGCTGAACTGAGTTTTGGCCGCTCCAAACGAAAAAAGGCACCGGTTAAGGTGCCTTTTTTCTTATGGTTTCAGAAGCCTATACTTACTTCTTCAACTCTTCTTCCAGCTGCGGAACCGCTTCGAACAGGTCCGCAACCAGGCCATAGTCGGCCACCTGGAAGATCGGCGCTTCTTCGTCCTTGTTGATCGCACCGAACACTTTGGTGTCAGACATGTCATCCAGGTGCTGGATGGCGCCGGAGATGCCCACTGCGATATACAGCTGCGGGGCAACGATTTTACCGGTCTGGCCAACCTGCATGTCGTTGGGCACGAAGCCGGCATCAACAGCCGCACGGGAGGCGCCAACGGCCGCACCCAGGTTATCGGCAATGCTTTCCAGCATCTTGAAGTTCTCGCCGTTCTGCATGCCACGGCCACCGGAAATCACCACGCCGGCGGAGGACAGATCCGGGCGATCAGATTCGGCTTTCTCTTCGCTGACAAAGCTGGAAAGACCGGCGTCTTTCACCACATCCAGCTGCTCAACGGCGGCGGAACCACCTTCTGCGGCCACCGGATCAAAGGCGGTCGGGCGAACCGTAACCACCTTGATGCTGTCGCTGGACTGCACAGTGGCAATGGCGTTACCGGCGTAGATCGGGCGAACGAAAGTATCTTCCGACTCAACCCGCATGATGTCTGACACCTGAGCCACATCCAGCAGCGCGGCCACGCGCGGCATGAAGTCTTTACCCGTGGTACCGGCGGCGGCCAGCACGTGGGTATAGCCCTTGCCCACTTCGGCGACCAGGTCACCCAGGTTTTCGGCCAGGAAGTGCCCGTAAGCAGCGTTATCGGCAACCAGTACCTTGTTCACGCCTTCAGCCTTGGCAGCGGCTTCAGCGACGGCGCCTACGTTTTCACCGGCAACCAGCCCCTCCATATCACCACCCATTGCCTTGTCAGCCGCCACCACGCTCAGGCTCGCTTGCTGTCACCTGCTCGCCGCCTTCCTTCTCAAGCGCTTTCATCACTGCCAGCCTTTGGCCCTGGGCCCCCTCAACCTCTACCCTCCTTCCGTATTCCCTTTCCTTTCTTTCCCCCACACTCGCTGCCCCTTCCCCTGTTCCAGACTTCTCTCCTCTTATCCGTTCATCCCTCCCCGCTT
>JABXHG010000170.1 GCA_013393545.1 Alteromonadaceae bacterium
CGGACTCGCCCATCATCAGTGATGAAGAGTGCGAGCGCCTGGACGACAACTACAAGGACGTGATTGCCAGCGGCCGATGGCGGGATCTGACTTTGTGCCGTGCCGGTGAGAGAGTGCCGGCCGGGCACTTCGAAGTCCATCAGAAAGCTGCGCAGCATGGGCAATACGCCCCGGGTCTGCCACTGTTGCTGATACCCCTGAAACCGTTCGATTTGCCGTTCCAGCGCCAGTTCGTCGGTGAGCAGCTGGTCCAGCGCCTGCCAGCTCTGGCCCAGCGTCGGTGTGGCCAGCGCGGCGCGGATAAAGGCCAGTTGCCGGGGTTCGGCAAACGCCTGCAGCCAGCAAAGCACTTCTTTGGCCTCCTGTGAGGTCAGCACCGAGTCCCGGTCTGACAGGTAGACGCTCTTGATCCGACGGCGGCCGAGGGCCTCCCGCACCGCAGTGGCTTCCTTGCGGTTGTTCACCAGCACGGCGATGTCTTTGGGTTCGACCGGTTCCGGATCGTCCGGGGTGTCCGGCAGGGCAAAGCCGGCTTGTGATTTTTGGCCCAGGGTCAGCAACCGGGCAATTTCACTGGCGCAGGTTTCCGCGACATCCGCGGTGGCAGTTCCCTTGGCCAGCCCTTTCGGATTGCCATCTTTGTCTTCTTCACCGGATTCGTGGGTCCAGAACACCAGGCTGGGCTGTGCTTCGCCATTGACCGACCAAAGGCGGCGGGTGCCGTTGGCGTCGACGCCCTGGAATGGCAGCGGTGTGCTGTCGCCCCTGCCGAACAGAAAGGCGCCTTTGGGGCTGTTTTGGTCACTGTGTTCAAACACCCGATTCACGGCCCGAACCATGGTTTCAGCGGAGCGGAAGTTTTTGCCCAGGGTCCAGGTGCGGCTCTGTACTCCCAGGCGGGCCTGCAGGTAAGTATGGATATCGGCTCCGCGGAAGCCGTAAATAGCCTGTTTGGGATCGCCGATCATCAGCAGGCAGGTATCCGGGCTGTGGGCCTGCACGTTATAGATGCGGTCGAAGATACGGTATTGCACCGGGTCGGTGTCCTGGAACTCATCAATCAGTGCCACTGGAAACTGGCGGCGAATGGTGGCCGCCAGCTGATCGCCCCGGGCGCCGTGCAGGGCGCCGTCCAGCCGTGTGAGCAGGTCGTCAAAGCCCATCTCCGAGCGTTTCTGTTTTTCCGCTTCCAGCCGTTCGGCCATCCAGTGACTGGCGTGACGCAGGATGTCGGATTTGGCACTGGGCTGGTTCTGGCCGAAGTGCATCAGATCGTCGATGGCGTCGAAGGCGGGATGCTGAGGGGCCGGTTCCTCACCTTTCAGAATGTTGTCCAGGCCTTCCGGCGTCTGGTTTTTGAAGCCGGAGGCGCTGTCCAGTTTTTCTGGCAGCAGCTCGTCGGACCCGGCCCAGGTAACCAGCAGGTCCCAGACTTTGAGCATGGCGTTCTTGCTGCCGCCGTGCAGCCGTTTGCTTTTGTTGAGGTCGTTCAGCAACTCAGTGATGTCCTGCTGCCATTCGGCCCAGGGGTGGGCTTTGAGCTCATTGGCGCGTTCCAGCCGTTGGCTGACCACCTGGTTGATGGCGGTGTACACATCCGCGGGGGGCGTGCCCAGGCTGGCCGGGTCAACCATCAGGTTGCGCACGGCCCGGCGCAGGTCGCCCGGGGTTTTCCAATGGCTCAGGGCTTCGTCCATCAATGCCGGTGGCAGTGGGTAGATAAAGGTGCGCCAGTAATCCCGGGCGACGTCGTCGAGCAGTTCGTTCTGGTCGGTTTCCAGGGTGAGCTTGAACAGGCTGCCGCTGTCGAAGGCGTGCTCGCTGAGCATGCGGTTGCAGAAACCGTGGATGGTCGACACGGCGGCTTCGTCCATCCATTCGGCGGCCAGCAGCAGCTTCTTGCGGCATTCGGGCCAGGTGGCCGGGTCCGGGTAGCTCTCGTCGCGCAGCTGGTAGATCAGCGCGGTTTCCGCCGGTGGATCGATGTCGTCGGGGGCATCGGAAAACACCTCGGCGGCCTGGGTCAGTCGGGTGCGGATACGCTCCCGCAGCT
>JABXHG010000171.1 GCA_013393545.1 Alteromonadaceae bacterium
CGCCCATCACCGGAAAGAACAGCACCGGAAAGGTCGCGGCCAGAATCACGGTTGTCAGTCGGTTGGTGGCGCCCCCCTGTGCGGCTGTAGCCAAGGTGGCGGCCGTTGCCGGCAGCACGGTGAGCAAATCGTGATCTGCGACGATGCGAGAAGGTTTGTCGGTTGGCCAGTCTTCCGGTCGTTCGCCGCTGATAACCCGGTCCGCGTAGAGAGCGACCGTGGACGCGGGCAGGAAGGATGTGGCGTTGGGAGTCATCAGTACGGTCAGGGTGCAGTCAATGTTGGCTTTGATGGCCATCAGATACCGTGGCAACAGCATGATGTCGACGGATCCGCTCACGCCGACCAGCAATCGCGGTTTGAGAGTGAGTTTCGAGAGTTCCGGGGTCATGGTGCCTGCTCCTGGCTGTTCGCTCGCATGAGAGAGCCGCGGCAGCATGGCCTCGAACGCTGCCGCGGGGTTGGATGGTTGGCTCAAACCGTGTCTGGCGGGGCCTCACCCCAGCCCCACTTCGGCACAGTGTCGCGTTTGGAAGGCGGTGCGTCCGGCTGGGAATTGCGCTGCGCCCGACGCGACCCCCACTCAATGTAGGCCATGAAGGCAGAGCGGAATTCTGGATCGGAAGGCAGTTCCACTTCGTCCGCCGCTTCCATCATTAACGCGACCCAGCGATTGCGCTGCTCCGGCTGAATCCGTCGGCCGCGATGTTGGCGAATCATGTTCTTGAAGCCGCCTCGTTCCTGCGTGTAGCGAGGTTTTCCACCCAACACTTCCTCGAGCCACATGGCGACATGCTCGGGATGGTCCGCGGACATGTGTTGGAACAGCGGCGCTAACAACTCGTCCTGCTCCACTTTGGCGTAGAAGGTGGTCATCAGACGGAGCAGTACCTCGCGGCCGCCCATCCATTCCAACAACGTCGGTGGTGTTTTCTTCATTTTGGCGTTACCACAGTTACAGTGTGGTAATGGCTTTCACCTTGGCGTGGTCACCGTCCGGGACGGGACCGCGGTACATGCGTATGGTGGGAAAGAGTTCCTTGGAGCCTAAGTCGTCGGCGAGATTGAGGCTGTCCTGGCTAGTCTCCGGCGCATCGAAGGTGACTCGGGTCCCGATCGGGACCTGGGCCAGGGCCGTTTCCAGCAAGGCAACCGTGGTGGGTGTGTCCTCGGCATACCAAGGCCCCAGGCGATAGCCGTCTGTGGAGGGACGGATACCGACCAGACCGTTGATGCGCCCCACACGTCGGGTGAAAAAACCGGATCGCCCCGGCCCGGTGAACCAGTCTTTCAGGAAGGCCGCGCGATGAACGCCCAGACAGGCTTCGTCGTACGCGACAACCTCTTCCAAATGCTCGGGTTGAATACGAATTGCGTCGTCAGCGACCTCAAACGACTCGTTGACTGGGCCGCTCAACCTCAGGGTGCGATAATAGGCGGTCAACCCAGATTTACGATAATTGGCTTCTTGGGCCGGCATGCCGTCGCAACCCAACACACGATTCCCGGCGTGCTCAAGCGCAGCGTTCCAGGTGCGCAGCCCCCAGCCTTTTCCCCGCTGCTTTGGGTCCACCAAGTAATGACCAATGTGCGCATAGTGACTGGAATGGTTTACGACTGAGACGGACGCCGTCGGTTGGCCATTGAGGTACCCGACAAAAAAACCCTCCGGATCGGCATTGAAGAAAGACATCTGGTCGCGCTCGCCCAGGTCCCACTTTTCCTGACACGCCCAGTCGAGAACGGCTTGCCATTCGTCGATGGAAACGCGTCTAACCTGCCATGAATCGAAAGCAGCATTACGCATAGCGGTTATCTCTCTGTGATTAAATCGATGACTCGTGCGATTCACAAACCCATGGATCGGCTGATCATTTCCTGCATGATTTCGCTGGTGCCGCCGTATATAGTTTGCACCCGGCTATTGGCCCAGGCGCGACCGATGACAGAGTCACTCATGTAACCGGCGCCCCCGTGCAATTGCAGGCAATGATCAGCGACCTTGACCTGTAATTCAGTAGTCCACCATTTCACACGGGCAGC
>JABXHG010000172.1 GCA_013393545.1 Alteromonadaceae bacterium
CCGCCCGGAACTTCATAGGATCCCGCCGCAAACCCGTGCCCATGCGCGCGGTGCTGAGGCGTCGTTCCTTCTGCGTGTAACGCCACGAGGCCAGCCGCCTGGGCGAGGACGGTCCCACGCACCGGCCCGCCGACCAGCTGGCCAGCCTGCGCACCACGCCGACCGTGAGCACCTGGCGCCCGGCCGACACCGTGGAAACCGCCGTGGCCTGGAAATCTGCCCTGGAACGCACCGACGGCCCGACCGCCATGGTCTATTCCCGTCAGGGCCTGCCGCACCAGCAGCGTGACGCCGAGCAGCTGGCCAACGTGGCCAAGGGTGGTTATATCCTGTCTGACAGCGAAGGCATGCCCGAGCTGATCCTGATCGCCACCGGTGGCGAAGTAGGCCTGGCTCAAGACGCTGCCGCCAAGCTGCGGGAGCAGGGCAAAGCCGTCCGTGTTGTTTCCATGCCATCCACTGACGTGTTCGACGCCCAGAGCGCCGAGTACAAGCAGCAGGTGCTGCCGCTGGAAGTCACCCGCCGCGTCGCCGTGGAAGCAGGAATTGCAGACTACTGGTACCAGTACGTGGGCCTCGACGGCCGGGTGGTGGGCATGACCACCTTCGGCGAATCCGCTCCGGCCGGTGAGCTGTTCAAGGAATTCGGCTTTACCGTCGACAACATCCTGGAAGTGGCCGACGAACTGCTGGATGCCTGATGAACCGAGCCAAGCCTTTTCGAGTTGCCATCAACGGCTATGGGCGTATCGGCCAGTGCGTGTTGCGGGCACTCTATGAAAACGGCTATCGCGACCATCTACAGGTGGTCGCGATCAACGAACTTTCCGACATCGATACCATCGCCCACCTGACCCGCTATGATTCCACTCACGGCCGGTTTCAGGGGGAGGTGGCTGTCGATGGCGATAACCTGGTTGTGAACGGCGACGCCATTCGTGTTTTGCGCCATCCGGAACCTTCGGAGCTGCCATGGCGCCTGCTGGACGTGGATCTGGTGCTGGAATGCTCCGGCGCGTTCACAGACCGCGCAACGGCACAACAGCACATTGATGCTGGCGCGACTCGCCTGTTGTTCTCCCAGCCGGCCGAGCCGGATGTGGATCGTACCGTGGTGTACGGCGTAAACCACCAACAGCTGAATGCCGACGATGTCATTGTCTCGTCCGGCTCCTGCACCACCAATTGCCTGGTGCCGGTGATCCAGGTGCTGGATGAAGCCTTTGGCGTGGAGCAGGGCAGTACCACCACCATCCATGCCTCGATGAACGACCATCCTGTGATCGACGCCTACCACCACCACGACCTGCCCCGACCGCGCAGCGCCCTGCACAACATCGTGCCGGTGGACACCGGCCTGGCCCGGGGCATCGAACGCCTGCTTCCAGAGATGAAAGGCAAATTCAGCTCCGTGGCCATGCGAGTGCCCACGCTGAACGTGTCTGCCATCGACATGGTGGTCAATGTGCGCGAAAACACTGACGTGGCGTCGGTGAACCGCTTGCTGCAGCAGGCGGCGCAGGGGGCGTTGAAAGGCATCCTCGGTTACACCGACGAATTGCTGGCCAGCTCCGACTTCTACCACGACGCCCATCCCGGAGTCGTCGACGGCTGCCCGATCCGCGTGACTGGCGGCACCATGGTAGAGGTATTATGTTGGTTCGCTGACGAATGGGGATTCCCCAATCGCATGCAGGGAGTGACCGGGGTATGCCTACAGAAAAGTGAGTCTTTTTAAAGCCACGTAAACTACGGCAGATACAGCGTATAACAAACAAAAAAATAAATG
>JABXHG010000173.1 GCA_013393545.1 Alteromonadaceae bacterium
GTTTTCCTCGATGATTTCTGCACCCCTTGGCACCAGTGCCGCGCAGACGTTCATCGAGTCCGGCGCGGGCGTGGCCCAGTGCGGACGCACCGGGCTGGTGGCGCTGGTCATTGCGCTGTTGTTCCTGCCGTTCCTGTTTCTCTCGCCGCTGCTGTCGCTGGTGCCGTCCATCGCTACCGCGCCGGCGCTGGTGTTGGTGGGGCTGTTCATGATGGCACCGATCAGCAAGATCGACTGGGAACGCTTTAATCCGGCCTTTCCCGCCTTTCTGGCGATCATCCTGATGCCGTTGACCTACTCCATCACGCTGGGCATTGCCTTCGGCTTTATCAGCTTTGTACTGATCAAGGTGTGCACAGGCCGCTTTGTCGAGATCAAACCGGCGATGTGGATCACCGCCGCGCTGTCGGTGATCATGCTCATGACCACCTGAAACAGCAGAGCGCCAAGCGCCAGGCTCGGCTTTCAGTGCTGCGCCGCCTGTATGGACTCAGGCGGCGTGTCCACGCCAGCCGGGCGTTTGATGCCGCAACCCTTGATCACCACCTGAATCAAAAACCGGGTGATATCTTCCAGATCATCGTCATCCAGCGTCTGGCGGCCGGTAATGCCCAGCACCTGGGTCTCGAAATCAGCGTAGTGCTGGGTGGACGACCAGATCAGGAAAATCAGCCATACCGGGTCCACCGGATCCATCAGCCCGCGCTCGGCCCACTGGCGAAACACCGCCGCGCGGTTTTCCACCCAGTCGCGCAGCTCGCCCTGGAGGTATTCCTGCAGGAACGGCGCGCCGCCCAGAATCTCGCTGGCAAACAGCCGCGAGCCGGCGGGGTGGCTGCGGGACAGGCGGATCTTGGCGCGGATAAAGGCTGAAATCACCTCAACCGGATCATCTTCGGGGGAAATGCTGTCCAGAATCGCATTCCAGCGCGCCATAATGCGTTCCAGCAGGCGCACGTAAAGCTTGCGCTTGCTGCCCATGTAATAAAGCACGTTGGATTTGGGCAGGCCGGCCTGCCGGGCAATCTCCTGAAGGCTGGCGCCACGGTAGCCGTGCCGGGCAAAGACGCCTTCGGCCGCCTGTAAAATCGCCTGCTCGTTGCGCCGGCGGATGGCACCGGCTTCCTGTTCACTGGTGGGATCGGCCTTGGCCATGGGTTCTCGCTTTCTCGTCAACATGCTTTGGCAAAGCTGAAGCTTGCCTGAAAAGCCGGTGCCAAGGCAATTCGGTCATGCAGGCAGCCCCGGCAAACAACCGGCAAACCGCTAGAATTAATCTGAAGAACCACACCAAAAAACTTGATAAAGCTGACCACATGGTCAAGAATTGAAATGTCCCCTACACTCGGCCAACACCATAATCCGCCACGACAATGATAACCGGAGCCGATCATGATTGATTTCTATCTCAACGGTAAGCGCCAGCGTCTGACCAACGTCAGCGCCGATACCAGCATTCTTGAGCTCGTACGCGAACAGCTCGGCCAGACCTTCTCCACTTAATTCTGCGCCTCCTTCTCCTGCTTTTCCTTCACCTTGGCCATCTGCTTTCCCGCCCCCTTCTGCCCGATTTACTTCCCCTCCTCCCCCAGCTTCATTCCTCCTCCCCCTCTCCTTCCCTCCTTCCCTCTTTTTCCCCTTGAACTTCTTTCCTTCTATTCCCCCCTTCACCCCTCTCACTCTTCCCTTGTCCAATTCCCCCTCCGCCATCTCCC
>JABXHG010000174.1 GCA_013393545.1 Alteromonadaceae bacterium
ATACACAGAAATGAAAAGGCTTAGAGCAGAGGAATAGGACAGGAATGGTAATTGTCTGGAAAAGACGGAGAAGGAAGTGCGCGAAAGAGGTAGGCGTAGCAGGATTCGAACCAGCGAGCCCTGCGACCCGAACAAAGGGCGCTACCAGGCTGCGCCACACGCCGAACAACGGCCGGTATTATACTCAATCAGCCGTTGAATGCTACCCCCTCCCTGGGGAAATTTGTCCGTAGTACTGCGGAGCCATTGTCTGGCCCCGCATTGGTTAGCCCGCGGTTGGCAGCAGGCTGATGTCTGCCACCCGGAGGAACAGGTTGCGCAGGCGGTTGAGCATCGCCAGGCGATTGTCACGTACGGCCTGGTCGTCAGCCATCACCATCACTTCGTCGAAGAAGTTATCCACAGGGGCCCGCAAACTGGCCAGCGAGCTCAGGGCACTGGCGTAGTCGCCCTGCTCGAACAGCGGCATCACCTTGTCGGCTTGCGCCTCTACCTGCTCGGCCAGGGTTTGCTCGGCGGTGTCCTGCAGCAGGCTGTTGTCGACGGTCTCGCCGATGCGGTCCCCGCCCTGCTTGGTCAGGATGTTGGACACCCGCTTGTTGGCGCCGGCCAGGGCCTGGGCTTCCGGCAGCTGGCGGAAGGCTTCCACGGCTTTTACGCGGCGGTCGAAGTCCAGCGGTTTTGTCGGACGGCGGGCGTGGACGGCCAGGTAGACCTCGGCGCTGATGCCCTGCTCGTCGTAGTGGGCGCGGAAGCGCTCGAGCATGTAGTCCACCACGGTACTGGCGGTGTTTTGCTCGGTCAGCACGGTGAAGTTCTCTTCAGCCCACTCGCACAGGGTCTGCAAGTCCAGCGGCAATTCGCGCTCGATGATGATGCGCAGCACGCCGAGAGACGCACGGCGCAGGCCGAACGGATCACGGGTACCGGACGGCGGCTGGTTGATGCCGAACAGGCCCACCAGCGAGTCGATGCGGTCGGCGATGGCCACGGCGCAGCCGGTCAGGGTGGACGGCAAGTCATCGCCGGCAAAGCGCGGCATGTACTGCTCGTTCAGGGCCTTTGCCACATCCTCGTGCTCACCATCGTTGGCGGCGTAGTACTGGCCCATGATGCCCTGCAGGTCGGTGAACTCCAGCACCATTTCGGTGACCAGGTCGGTCTTGGCCAGCATGGCGGCGCGCTCGGCCAGGGCCGGGTCGCTGTCGATGGCGTCGGCGATTTTCTTGGCCAGGGCCGCCACCCGCACGGATTTGTCGTAGATGCTGCCCAGCTTGTCCTGGAACACGATGGGTTTGAGCGCATCGATGCGGTCTTCCAGACGGGACTTGCGGTCGGTGTCGTAGAAGAAGGCGGCATCGGCCAGGCGCGGGCGAATGACCTTTTCGTTACCGGAGATTACCTGGGCCGGGTCCTTGCTCTCGATGTTGGCCACCGTGATGAACAGCGGCAGCATCTCGCCATCTGCGGCTACCACGTGGA
>JABXHG010000175.1 GCA_013393545.1 Alteromonadaceae bacterium
ATCAGCACACCAGCACCACCAACAACCACCATGGTCAGAAGCGTAAGCCAGGTACTGGGTTCGAATGGAGAGTTCACTGTGCCTCGTAGCGGCGTTGATGTTCGGTGACGCCGCTCAACCGAAAGGGTGCATTGGTGGTGGGTTGTGTGCTGAAGGTCTGGGAACGTGTGCGCCCCGCAGCGGTCGCCGATCAGCAGTGAGTCGCACTGGGTAAAGTTGCGCGCGCCTTCCGCGCCGGGCTGGAACTTGACCAGGCCCCGGTAGGCGTTGGAGCTGCGACCAGCAGAAATACCCTTGGAGATGATGGTGCTGGAGGTGTTCTTGCCCAGGTGAATCATCTTGGTGCCGGTGTCGGCCTGCTGGAAGTTGTTGGTCAGGGCCACCGAGTAGAACTCACCCACGCTGTTGTCACCCTTCAGGATGCAACTCGGGTATTTCCAGGTAACGGCGGAGCCGGTTTCCACCTGGGTCCAGGAGATCTTCGAATTGTTTCCCAGGCAGGCGCCGCGCTTGGTTACGAAGTTGAAGATGCCGCCTTTGCCTTCTTCGTCGCCCGGGTACCAGTTCTGTACCGTGGAGTATTTGATCTGGGCATCGCCGAGGGCGACCAGCTCCACAACCGCAGCGTGCAGCTGGTTCTCGTCGCGCATGGGCGCGGTGCAGCCTTCCAGGTAGCTGACGTAGCTGCCTTCGTCGGCGATGATCAGGGTGCGCTCGAACTGACCGGTGTTGGCCGCGTTGATGCGGAAATAGGTGGACAGCTCCATCGGGCAGCGCACACCCTTGGGCACATAGACAAAGGTGCCGTCGGAGAAGACTGCGGAGTTCAGCCCGGCGAAGAAGTTGTCGCTGTGGGGAACCACGGTGCCCAGGTATTTCTGTACCAGTTCCGGGTAATCACGGATGGCTTCGGAAATGGAGCAGAAGATCACGCCGGCCTTGGCCAGTGGCTCTTTGAAGGTGGTGGCAACGGACACTGAGTCAAAGACCGCATCCACTGCAACGCCCGCCAGCTTTTCCCGTTCATGTAGGGGAATGCCCAGCTTTTCGTAGGTGCGCAGCAGCTCAGGATCGACTTCGTCCAGGGTCTTGGGCATGTCTTCTTTGCGTTTGGGGGCGGAGTAGTAGGAAATCGAGTTGTAGTCGATTTTCGGGTAGCCCACGTGCGCCCAGTCCGGTTCGTCCATTTCGAGCCAGCGACGGTAGGCTTTCAGGCGCCATTCGAGCATCCATTCCGGTTCTTTCTTCAGGCCGGAAAGGCGGGCGATGACGTCTTCGTTCAGTCCGGGTTCGAACGTGTCGGCTTCTATGTCGGTAACAAAGCCGTGCTCAGGCCGAAAGCTGGCCGGTCAGCTGGAACGGCCAGCCTGTACCGGATGTTTTCCTGACAGAAATTCAGCCCCCCGAGCCGGCCCTGCAACCGCCAGTACCGGAACCGGTGATTCCCCGGGAAGCGC
>JABXHG010000176.1 GCA_013393545.1 Alteromonadaceae bacterium
GCGAGATTACAGGCAGTCTATGTCATGGAAATCGCAGAGATCGCGGTTGATAGACCTCATTGCAGGAGGCACGGAACAAAGTTACCTGACATGAGCCGAGGTACACGACCACCTGCCGGAAGATATCGCGGATCCGGATCAGGTAGAAGATATTATCCGGATGATTAACGACATGGGTATCCAGGTGTGCGAAGAAACACCGGACGCCGATACCCTGTTGATGACCGAGGGTGACTCCACCGCCGACGAAGCTGCCGCTGCTGAAGCTGCCGCCGCACTGGCCGCCGTGGAAACCGACGCCGGCCGCACCACTGACCCGGTCCGCATGTACATGCGCGAAATGGGCACCGTGGAGCTGCTGACCTGCGAAGGCGCAATTGTTATCGCCAAGCGCATTGAAGAAGGCATTCGCGATGTCATGGCCGCCGTAGCGCATTTCCCCGGCACCGCTGGCACCGTGATTCAGGCCTACGACCGCATCATCGAAAACGAAGGTCGCATCAGCGACATCGTGACCGGCTTCCTCGACCCGGACGGCGCCGAACCGTTCATGCCGGAAGAAACCGCTTCCACCTCCGACGCCTACGACAGCGATGACGACAGCGACGAGGAAGAAGAAAAGGAAAGCGGGCCGGACCCTGAAGAAACCCGCCTGCGCTTCGAGCTGCTGAAAGAGAAGCTGGCAGCAGCTGACGCCGCGCTGGAAAAACACGGTCGCGGCGACGCCAAGACCCAGAAGGCCCTGAACGAGCTGGGCGAAGTTTTCGCACCGTTCAAACTGGCCAACAAGGCATTTGAAGAGCTGGTGAACGTAGTTCGCTCCACCAACGATCTGGTTCGCGAGAACGAACGCACCATCATGAAAATCTGCATCCGCGAATGCAAAATGCCGCGCAAGGATTTCATCAAATGGTTCCCGGGCCACGAAACCGACATCGAATGGCCGGCTGAAATCGCCGCCATGAAAAAGCCCTACGCGGCAGCGATTGGTGAGCGCATCGACGACATTGTGCGCCTGCAAAAGCGCATCCATAACGTTCAACAGGAAGTGGACCTGGACGTTTCCGACATCAAGGAAATCAACCGTCGCGTGTCCATCGGTGAAGCCAAGGCCCGCCGCGCGAAGAAAGAGATGGTTGAGGCCAACCTTCTCCTTTTTATCTCTATTTCCAAGAATTACACCTACCTCTTCCTACACTTCCTTGTCCTTCTCCACGAATGCCACCTCTTCCTTTTTCACCCCTTTTTCACTTTCGCCTCCCTTCTTTTCTCCAACTTCTCCACCTCTCCTCCCTTTTCCTTTCTCCTCTCCCTCACCCTCTCCTTCCCCCACCCCTCCATTCCCTCTTCCACCCTCCTCTTCCTCCTTCTCACCCACCCTTCCCTTTCCCCCCTCTTCTCCTCACACCCCCCCTCTTTACCCCCCTCCCCCCCTTCTCCCCTTTTCCCTCTC
>JABXHG010000177.1 GCA_013393545.1 Alteromonadaceae bacterium
TCCGGGCTCAGCGTCAAAGCGCGGGCGATGGCCACACGCTGGCGCTGACCGCCAGAGAGCTGACCTGGCATGGCTTCCAGCGCGGAGGTTGGCAGACCCACGCGCGAGATGAGTTCTTCCACGCGGTCTTCGCGCTCGGCTTTGGTGCCCACCTTGTGCATCTCAAGCGGGTCAATGAGCTGGTCGTGCACGCTCATGCGCGCATTCAGTGCGGTCGATGGGTCCTGGAAGATGACGGATACCACGCGGCCGATCTGGCGGCGGTCTGCGGCAGAACGCTTGGACACTTCCTGCCCGCGGAAAAATACTTGGCCCGCGGTCGGTACCTGCAGCCCACACATGACATTCGCGGTGGTGGACTTGCCGCAGCCTGACTCACCCACGATGCCGATGGTCTCACCAGGAGTAACTGCCAGTGAGAGCCCCTGGACAGCGTGGACGTACTTTGGTTTGAACAAGCCGCTGTTGCGGGCTTTAAAGCGCACTTCAATATCGCGCAGCTCAATGATGGGGTCTGCCGCGGCTGGGGTTGCTGGATTGGTCTGGTCCATGATTTACGCTCCTTCCTTGGTTGAGCCGGTTTCTTCCACTGGCGTACCAGGAGAGATGACTCCGGTTTCGCGGTCTGGAATGGCTGCGTAAGTGTGGTCGGTTTCTGGTGGGCCAACCTTCGTGCGCACCGGGGTGATGTCTTCCCCGTAGCCGGCGTGGGAGGAACGTGGCGCGAAGCGGTCACCTGCTGGGAAGTCACGCGGGGATGGCACCACGCCAGGAATCTGGTGCAGGCGGCCCGAGGATGCCTCGATGGACAGCACCGCGCCGAGCAGGCCACGGGTGTATTCGTGGACTGAGTTGGTCAAAAGCTCCACGGTTTGTGCTTGCTCTACAACCTGGCCGGCGTACATGACGGTGACCTTGTGGGCCACTTCTGCTACCAAAGCCAAGTCATGGGATACGAAGACCATGGCGAATCCGAGCTTGTCACGCAGGTCATTAAGCAGTTCAATAACCTGTTTCTGCACCGTCACGTCCAGCGCGGTGGTTGGTTCATCGGCGATAACCAGCTTCGGGTCGCGGGTTAGTGCCATTGCGATGAGCACGCGCTGGCGCTGACCACCGGAAAGCTCATGCGGATAAGCATCCAAGGTGCGCTTTGGATCCAGGCCTACTAGCTGCATCAGTTCTTCCGCGCTGCGGGTGCCGCCGCGGGAAGTCAGCTGCTTCATCTGCGCCTTGATCAGCATGCCTGGGTTCAGGGAGCTCAACGCGTCCTGGTAGACCATGGCGAGTTCGTGTCCGAGCAACGCCTGGCGTTCCTTCTTTGGCATGGACAGCAGGTCACGGCCTTCATAGAGTGCTTCGCCGGTAACTTCGGCCTTCGGGTCAATGAGACCCATGATGGCGAAAGCGGTGATGGAT
>JABXHG010000178.1 GCA_013393545.1 Alteromonadaceae bacterium
AAATCAATGCCGATTAGGGTAACTTTCATCTTGAACACCTCTTGTTGTTTAGCTATTGCCTTCCTATTCCAATAGTGGCGCCTTGACGCCGATCTCAACAAGAGGTGTTCATCCCATCATCCCTGTACGCTTGTCTCCGCCATCCATGGCTACGAACATTTTCGGAAGCACCACCCACACCCGCACGGTGAACTCCCGAGCTGAACGCTAGTAATAAAAGAGTAGAACCTGTGAGTTGCTCACAGGTCAAAAGTTTCGGGAGAGAAAATCAGGAATGGGAGTTTTTGGACTGCAGGAAGGTGCCGCAGACTTTGCACTGGTCTGGCGCCAGCAGTTTTGCCTGCCAGCCGATCCTGGCGCCGCAGGCCGGGCACTTGAGGCGCAGCTGCAGCACGATAATAGGCACAATGAGAATGGCCAGCAGGACACCGAGTGAGCCCCATTCGTCGCCGGAGGAAATGCCGAGCTGGGAGCTGAACACCAGAACGACGATCAGTGCGAAGAAGGCGAAGATGAAGTAATTCCGGTTCCAGCGCTCCCAGCGTCTGAGTTGTGCGTCCTGTTCCGGAGTTAGGTATTTTGCTGCCATGGTTAGCCTTCGATAAGAACTTTATGAGTGCCAAGGCAGTAAGCGGGACGGCTTCCAAAAACCGCTGCAAGTACTTCCATGTACGCTTGTCTCCGCCCCTCAGCGCTAATCGCTCCTGCGTCTCGCTGAGGGTCCAGGGCAGCCCATCCATGGCCAGCCCGTGAAGAGCTTCGCTCTTCACCCATGGCTACGAACATTTTTGGAAGCCGTCCCGCTTACTGCCTCGTACCTTGGGGATAACCGCTCACCAACAAATCACGAACTTGCCGTCACACCAGTGAACAACAGCCCTTCTTCCAGCGCCCGTTCCAGGTCCTCCGGCGGAATTGGCCGGCTGATCAGGAAACCCTGGGCCAGGTTGCAGCTGTGGTGGCGCAGGAAATTCAACTGCTCCTCGGTTTCTACGCCCTCGGCGACAACCTGGATGCCCAGGTTGTGGGCCAGGTTGATCACCGCACGGGTAATCACCGCATCATCGTGCCGTCGGGTCACATGGGTAATGAACGAACGGTCGATTTTCAGCAGATCCACCGGGAAATCCCGCAAATAAGCTAGCGAGGAATAGCCCACACCAAAATCATCAATGGCCAGATGCACGCCCAGCTTGCGCAGGCGGGAAAGCTGGTTGAGGTTGTGTTCGATGTTCTGAATGAAGATCTCTTCGGTCAGTTCCACTTCCAGGCTTGAGGGTGGTACTTGCTCGGCTTTCAGGGCTGCCTGGATATCGCTCACCAGATCGTCGTCGTCCAGCTCCAGGCCGGACAGGTTTACGGCAATGCGGATGTTGCGGTACGGCGTTCCTTTCCATTTGGCCAGCTGCTTACAGGCGGCTCGCACCACCCAGCGGCCGATATCGTTGATACGGCCGCTTTCCTCGGCCAGCGGAATGAATTCACCCGGTGCCAGTAGTCCGCGGCGTGGGTGTTGCCAGCGAATCAGCGCTTCCACGTTGTTGATTTTGCCAGTGCTCAAATCCAGTTGTGGCTGGTAATAGAGGACAAATTCATCGTTGGCCAGGGCATGGTTCAGATCCTTGTCCAGTTCCAGGCGCATCACCTCTTTGTCCTGCATGCCCTCGGTGTAGAACTGGTACATGTTCCTGCCCTGGTCCTTGGCGCGGTACAGGGCAATGTCGGCGTTACGTAGCAGGGTGTCGGCGTCCAGGCCGCTTTGCGGGTACACCGCTACGCCCATGGTGGCGGTGATGCTGTGTTTTTCGCCCTGTACTTCGAAGGGCTCCTGGAAGCAGTGTTTGATCTGGCCGAGAAGGTGGATTACATCATCCAGGTCGTCCACTTGTTGCTGGCAGACCATGAATTCGTCGCCGCCGGAGTAAGCCACCAGCACCCGTTCGTCACTCAGTTCGTTCAGCCGCTCGGATACCTTGATCAACAGTTCGTCACCAAATTGATGCCCGAGGGAGTCGTTGAGCATCTGGAAGCGGTCCAGATCCATCATCACCAGCGCCACCTGGCGCATTTGCCGGTCGGCGATATTCAGGGTGTGGGTCAGGTCTTCCATGAAGAAGCGGCGGTTGGCGAGACCGGTCAGGGTATCGGTGGATTCCAGCCGTTCCAGGTCGACCTGAATGGCTTTGCGTTGGTCGATTTCCTGTTCCAGATTCTGGCGGGTTTTCAGCAGTGCCTGGTTGCGGCGCAGAATCAGTTGCACCAGCAGGGTGGTCAGGCTGGTCAGAACACCCATCAGGAGCAAACTGATGAAGGTCACGTTGGGCCAGTTGCTGCGCTGGGCGGCGACCCAGGATTGCGAGGGGCGCAAGGTCAGGCGCCAGTCCAGGTTCGGTAAATCCACCGCCAGTGTTTGGCTGAAGCCGGGGGTGATGTCGGCCGAGGCGTTCAGTTGATACACCGAATCTTCGCCATAGCGAATGATCACCTGGAACTGCTCCAGCATTCGGCTGGTCAGCAGTTGCTGCGCCAGTGTTTCCATACGGAAGACGCCAGCGATAAAGCCGTTGTTGTTATCGCCGGCACCCACTGGATGGTAAATCACCATGCCTTTGCCGCCCTGGCGAAGATCAATAATGCTCGACAGGTTGTACTCGCCGGTGGCGGCCGCACGTTCCAGGGCCTGGCGGCGGGTGTCGTTGAAGGCAACGTTGTAGCCGATAACGTCCTGGTTGTCGGTGACCGGCTCGAGCCAGCGTACGATAAAGTCGGAGTCGATCCACTCAATGGCCTGGTAGACACCAAAATCGTCCAGATAATTACGGGCATCGGCGCGCCACTGGGGCTCGCCGAAGTTCTGTTCGATTTCCATGCGGTTGGCCATGCGGCCGATGGCCTCGGCATGGATATTGAATTCCCGCTCCAGGTTGTCGGCGAGTGCCCGGGCTTCGTTCTGCAGGTTTTGTTCGATCTGGGTGTTGTCCTGGCGCGCCAGGCCACTGCGCAACATAAGCGCCAATGCCAGAAATGCCAGGAAAATGAGCAAGGGGAAAGCCGGGCTCATGGCCGCACGCACGAACATCTTTATGGTCGTTTCGGGTTTTTCCACATTGCTCTCCGGAACCCCGGCGGTTTGCGGGGGACTCTGACTTGTTGTTTCCCGATTATGTCAGAGTGTTCACATTGGTAACAGGCATACGTGTTAACCGTAATACTTAAATCGCCTCAAACTGGTTCACTGCGAAGCAGCCGGGGTCTGGATCGACAGCTTCGGAATCTCCTGTTTCGGGCAGCAATCCATCAGCACTTTAAGCCCGGCAGCTTCGGCCCGCCGGGCGCCTTCCTCGTTGATCACGCCGATTTGCAGCCACAAGGCAGGAATCTTCTGCTCGATGGCCTGGTCGATAATCGCATCGGTGCGTTCCGGTGCCAGGAACAACTCGGCCATGTCCACTGGTTCCGGCAGGGAAGCGAGGTCCGCCACCGCAGTTTCACCCAGCACCTGCTCGCCGGCCAGCCTGGGGTTGACCGGAATCACCCGGTACCCCTGGCGCTGAAGGTATTCCATCACTTCATGGGAAGGCCGGTTGGTTTTCTGGCTGGCACCGACCAGGGCAATAGTGCGCGCCTTTTCCAGTACATCGCGGATCAGTTGCGGGTCTTTGCGGGGCATGGTTGCTCCTGGCTGATAAATTATCGATTCGCTTCAAGGCAGACGGATACCGATTCGGCATAGCGCAAGGCATGGGGCTTGTCGATTTCCACCTGCGCCCACTGCACGGCCTGGTGGTCCATGACAATGGCCAGTACCTCGTGGGTCAGACGTTCCAGTAAGGCAAAGCGCTGGCCATCCACATGGGCAATGATCTGCTTGGTGATGGTACGGTAATTCAGGGCCGAGGCGATTTGATTTCGCTCAATCGCTTCGGAGGCGTCGTACGTCAGTTCGACATTGATCACCACATCCTGCTGGTTATTGATCTCTTCTTCCTTGATACCGATGTAGGCCCGCAGAAGCAGGTTCTTGATGCGTACCCGGGCCAGTTGGTTGCCGTTGATATCTGCCATGAAGCCTCCCCTGAGGG
Source organism: Alteromonadaceae bacterium (assembly GCA_013393545.1). The sequence continues at coordinate 4,083 of JABXHG010000178.1, forward strand.
TTGGTGATCAGCGATTGTTGCTGATCAGGTTCAGAAATTCGGTGCGCGTGGCCTGTGATTTGCGGAACTGCCCCAGCATCATCGAGGTTTTCATGCGTGAATTCTGTTTTTCCACACCGCGCATCATCATGCACATGTGCTGGGCCTCGATCACCACCGCAACGCCTTTGGCGCCGGTAACGCGCTCGACGGCCTCGGCGATCTGGCGGGTCAGGTTTTCCTGGATCTGCAGGCGCCGGGCGTACATATCCACAATGCGGGCAAACTTCGAGAGCCCGAGAACCTTGCCCTGGGGCAGGTAGGCAATGTGGCATTTTCCGATAAAGGGCAGCACATGGTGCTCACACATGCTGTACAGTTCGATGTCCTGAACCACTACCATTTCATCCATGGTGGACTCGAACACCGCGTTGTTTACCAGTTCATCCAGATCCTGCTGGTAGCCCTGGGTCAGAAACTGCATGGCCTTGGCGGCACGCATGGGCGTATCCTGCAGGCCTTCGCGGTTGGAGTTCTCTCCCAGGCCGTCGATAATGGCGCGGTAATGATCGGCAAGCTGTTCAAGCGGTAGTGACATGGTGGTTCCCGGTTCTATAAGGAAAATAAACGTATAAGCCAGACAAGAGGCGAAGCTTAAGGGAATTTACGTGCTTTCGCCACGGCTGGTTCTCCCGGTTTGCGTCTTGCCGGAGGACACCCTGCAACGAGGATTTTGATGACGGCAATTCACACAGGTATTTCGTCGCTGACCATTCGTGCCGGCCGGCGCGCACTGGAACGACTGCAACAAAAACCACTGGGGCCGGAAGACGTTCACGTGATTCCCGGTGCGGCCGGTGGCCCCAAGGGGCTGGGCATCAGCGGTCTGGACCAGGCGATTTTTGGTGAGTGGCTACCCCGAGTTGAGCAGGAACGGGCGTTGATCGGTGCCTCGGTGGGTAGCTGGCGGTTTGCCGCGGCCGCTTCTTCCGACAATCCGGTGGCGCAGTTGCGCAAGCTGGCGGACATGTACACCTGTCAGCGTTTTGAGAAGGGCATGAAGGCGCAGGACGTGACCCGAAGCGCTATTCAGTTTCTGGAGGAACTGCTGGGCGGTCGGGAAGATTATATTCTCAATCACCCGTGGTACCGGCTGAACATCATGGTTATCCGCAGCCTGGGCCTGCTGGCCGAAGATACCCGTGGCCGGCTGGGAATGGGCCTACTGGGAGCGGTTAGTGCCAATATGCTTGGGCGCCGGTATCTGGGGCGGTTTATGGAGCGTGGCATTGTTCGGGATCCCCGGGGCAATACACCGGTCTCGGGAATGACCGATTTTACCAGCCACCAGATTGATCTGACCCGGGATAACCTTATGCCCTCGCTGCTGGCTTCCGGCTCCATTCCGATGATTTTGTCCGGCGTGGCGGATCTACCCGGCGGCCCGGAAGGGGTATACCGGGATGGTGGCTTGCTCGATTACCATCTGGACCTACCCTGGCAGCAGCCGGGTATCGTGCTCTACCCGCATTTCACCGACAAGATTATACCGGGCTGGTTCGACAAGGCGCTGCCCTGGCGCCGTGGCGACAACACCCGGGTGCAGGATGTGTTGTTGGTGGCGCCCTCGCCGGAGTACCTGGCTACCCTGCCGGATGGCAAACTGCCCGACCGCAAGGATTTTGACCGCTACGCCGGTGACAACCCGGGCCGGGAGAAAAGCTGGCGCCGGGCCATTGCAGAGAGTGAACGGATGGGCGATGAGTTTCTGGAGCTGGTGGAAAGCGGCCGGCTGCTGGAACGGGTGCAGCCGCTGTAAATTCAGGCCTGTTTGCGGGCCAGGCTGTACACCAGCAAAAAGCTCAGAAAGGCGGTGACCACCACCGAAGGCCCGGCGGGTGTGTCCAGATGCCAGGACAGGCTCAGGCCGCCACCAACGGCCACAAAGCCGAAGACAATCGCCAGGCCCACCATGTGCTCGGGATTTTTCGCCAGCCGCCGGGCAGTTGCCGCCGGGATCACCAACAGGGCGGTGATCAGCAGTACCCCGACTATTTTCATGGCCACGGCAATGACCAGTGAGAACATCAGCATCAGCGCCAGCCGCAGGCGCTCCACCGGTACGCCTTCCACCCGCGCCAGTTCTTCGTGGATGGTGCTCATTAGAAGGCCGCGCCAGAGTACGGCCAGCAAGCCCAGGACAAAGACAGCACCGCCGTAGATCCACAGCAGGTCCTGCCGGTTCATGGCCAGCAGATCGCCGAACAGCAGGCCAGTCAGGTCAACCCGCACATCCGGCATGAAACTAAGGGCCACCAGACCAATGGCCAGGGCGCTATGGGCCAGTATGCCCAGGAGTGTATCGGTAGCCAGTACCCGGGTGCGGGACAGCAGCACCAGAGCCAGGGCAATCACCACACAGGTGATGATCACCGCCAGGTTTAAAGGCACGCTGATCAGAAAGCTCAGGGCAATACCCAGCAAGGCGGAGTGGGCCAGGGTGTCGCCGAAATAGGCCAGCCGGCGCCAGACCACGAAACAGCCCAGCGGGCCGGCCACCAGCGCCACACCCAGGCCGCCAAGCATGGCTCGCCAGAAAAAGTCGCCGAGTATTGAGTCAATGATGCCCATGGTGACAGCCTCCTTGCCCGTGCCCGGCTTCAACCACATCGCCGTGCAAATCATGGCTGTGGTTGTGATGGTGGTGATACACCGCCAGGGATTCGGCCACCTGGTGCCCGAAGGTGTCGATAAAGGCCGGGTCGTGGGAGATGTCGGCGGGATAGCCGCTGCAACACACGTGCTGGTTCAGGCAGATGACCTTGTCAGTGGCGGCCATTACCAGGTGCAGATCGTGGGAAATCATGATCACCGCGCAGTGCAGCTCGTCCCTTAATTCCCGTATCAGTTCATACAGCGCCGCCTGGCCGTTGATATCCACACCCTGGGCCGGTTCATCCAGCACCAGCAGATCGGGCTTGCGGGCCAGGGCCCGGGCCAACAGCAGGCGCTGTTTTTCGCCGCCGGACAGATGATGCACTGACGCATCCAGCAGGTGATCCACTCCTGTACGCTTAAGTGCCGCCCGACAGTCAGACAGTGATTGTCCGCTCAGTAACATGAAGCGGCGCACGCTCAGCGGCAGAGTGGCTTCCAGGGTCAGGTGCTGGGGTACATAACCGATGGTCAGCCCCGACGCCAGCACGACCCGGCCCCGGTCGGGCTTCTGGATGCCAAGAATGGTCTTGATCAGGGTCGTTTTACCGGCACCGTTCGGGCCGATGATGGTAATAATGTCGCCCCGGCCCGCCTGTAGGCTGACCTGATCAACCACCGGCCGGTCGTCAAACTGTACCGTGACCTGTTGAAGCTGAACCAGTACTTCGGACATCAGTCGGTTCCTGTTTCCGCATCGGCGCGGCAGCGCGGGCACAGGCCGGTGATTTCAAGGGTGACTTCGTCCGGCCGGAAGCCCTCGGCGTCGGCGGCGGTGTCGATAGCCTGGGTGACTGATTCCGATTCCAGCTCCAGCACGTTGCTGCATTGCCGGCAGATCAGGAACAGTCCCCGGTGGCTCTGGCCGGCGTGGGTGCAGCCGGTAAAGGCATTGAGCGAGGCAATTCGGTGAACAAGGCCGTACTGCAGGAGAAAATCCAGTGCCCGATAGACGGTCGGAGGTGCGGCGTTGTGGCCCTCGGTGCCCAGCTGGGCGAGAATGTCATAGGCGCCCAGTGGCTTGTGGGATTGCCAGATCAGCTCCAGCACCCGTTCGCGAATAGCGGTCAGCCGGGCATTATGCTGCTGGCAAATGCTGCGGGCATCGGCCAGTGCCTGGCTGACACAGGCCTGATGATTGTGCGGGCGATAGGGCAGAGCGCGTTCGGGCATGGCTGGCTTCCGGCAATGTTTGCAACATTATAACAATTGTTGCCGAGGCTACCAGAGCCGGGTGGGGTCAGACCATGACTTTGCCGGCCAGGGACTCCAGATATTCCAGGTTGGGAATCCACGCGGTTTCACCGTCGACTTCCACCTGCATCTGATCAGCCGGGCCGGGATCGGCGTCCACTTGCCGGATCTGGGCCGATTCCAGGCGGGTCTGGCTGGGAATACCCTGGGTCGCCATGGCCATGAACGGTGAGGTGGCATGGCCCGGGCCAATGGTGTTGAGCACGATGATGCGCCCCCGGTTTTCCCCCGGCACCATCAGTTCGCCGCCATTGGCGGCATCGTAGGAGATGACTGGCAGTTGCAGGCCGCGCCAGTCAATGAACCCAATCAGCCAGTCCGGTGTATTGTCGCCGGCGTGGGTGCTGTCGAAATCAACCACTTCGGCGATGGACACGTTGGGCAGCAACAGCTGCCGGTTGTTGACCGGAATCAGCACGCATTGCAGGGCTTGGCTGTTGTCGTTCATGCTCGGTTACCTCAGGCGGAATCCCGTTGGTGCCTGTTCTTCAGCAGGCATTGGTTTTCGATGGTTCGTACCAGTTCGGCGGCCAGCTGGGCAGGTGTGCCACAAAAACCGGCACAGCCGGTGGCGGTGACCGAATCGGGCATGGAGCTGTTGCCGCAACTGGCGCTGTTTTGTACCCACACACGGCTACCGTTCTCGTAAAGGCGCGGGGCGGCGATGGCACCGTCGTTACCCATGCCGGAAAAAATAATGGCGTGGGTACGCTTGCCGAAATGTTCGGCCACGTTCAGCAATACCTGATCGATGGACGGCCCGTAGGGGCCTGGCCAGGGTGTTTGCTTGCAGGTCAGGGTGCCGTTGCTGGCGAACGCCCATTCCTGTTCCACCGGCATCAGTACCACATCGCCGTGGCCGATGCGCATGCCTTCTTCCGCCGGTTTCAGCTGATAATGGGCATGGCGGCCAAGAATGCGGGTCAGCACATTGGTGAAATTGTTGTCGATGTGCTGGGCGTAGACAAACCCCACTGGCAGGCCCGCCGGCAGATGATCCAGAAAGGTTTTGACCGCCGCCGGGCCGCCCAGGGACGCGCCCAGCACCCAGATTTCCCGCGCTGGTGCGTCGGCGGTTGCCGGGGTAATCCAGTTCGACAGGGCCGGCGCGGTGCTGTCGGCCGACGCCGCCCTTGCCAATGCTTCCATGTCGTTGGCGGTATCCAGTTGCTCGATGCGTCCGAGCTGCTGCTCCAGTTTGTTCAGCAGCCGCCGCTCCCAGCGAAAGCACTCGATGGTACCGGCGGCCGGGGCCGGGTCGACGCCAAACAGCACCGGTGCCTCGGTATGCTCAAGCAGGTAGTCAAACAGGGCCGGGTGGTCGGCTTCGTCTTTCAGGGTCACCAGCCACAGCGCCACGTCGGGAAACGCGGGGTAGCCGATCAGGCGCTCGGGATCACCGGAAAACAGGACCTCGAGCCCGAATTTTCCGGTGGCTTCCTGTAGCCTGTGGCGTTGCAGCACCACGTCGGCCACGATCCCGATGGTTGGCCGTTCGGCCATCACTCGCTCCCGGTCAGACGCTTGATGGTGGTCAACAGCTCGGTTTCCTGGAAGGGCTTGCCGAGGTACTCGTTAACGCCAATGGCCAGGGCCCGTTCGCGGTGTTTCTCGCCGGTTCGAGAGGTGATCATGCAGATCGGCGTGTCATGCAGCTTCTCGTCGTGGCGGACAAAGCTGGCCACCTCGAAACCATCCATGCGTGGCATTTCGATATCCAGCAGGATGACGTCCGGGCGGTGGTCCTGTAGCTGCGCCACGGCGTCCACGCCGTCTTTGGCGGTGAAGACCTCGAAGCCATTGCGCTCGAGCAGGCGGGTGGTCACCTTGCGCACGGTAACCGAGTCGTCCACCACCATAACGGTGGTGGCCTGTTCCCGGTAACGGGCGCTTTCCTTGCCTTTCTCCAGGTTTGCCTGGCGCTGGCTTTCGGCCAGGGCGTCGGAGCGCAGCATGGCCGGCAGGTCGAGGATCACTACCACGCTGCCGTCACCCAGGATGGTGGCACCGGAAACGCCGCGCACGGAGTTGAACTGCGGCCCCAGGGATTTCACCACGATTTCCCGGCTGCCCATCAGGTGGTCCACCTGCAGGGCGATCGGTTGCTCGGCTCCGCGCACCAGAATGACCGGCAGCGGCAGTGCCTGGCCCTGCAGTTTTGGCTGGTGGTCACTGTCGAGCAGGGCGCCCAGGTATTGCAGGCGGTACTGCTGGTCGGCGTATTCGTAAAGGGGCGCGTCCGGTTTGTAGTATTCCTCCAGCTCGTAAGTGCTGACCCGCACGATGCCTTCGATGGTGTTGAGCGGGATGGCGTAGAAATCTTCGCCGGTGGCCACCATCAGTGCACGGTTGACCGAGACGGTAAACGGCAGGCGAACGGTGAAGGTGGTGCCCTTGCCCTCGTCGGAATCGATGTCCAGGCTGCCGCCGAGCTGCTTCAGTTCGCTGGCGACCACATCCAGGCCCACACCCCGGCCGGAAATCTGCGTCACTTTCTGGGCGGTGGAGAAACCGGCGTGCAGGATGAACTGCAGGATTTCCCGTTTGGAAAGGTCTTCGCCCGCTTCCATCAACCCCTGGCGAATGGCCTTGTCGCGGATGACCTCCACCGGGATGCCCTTGCCGTCGTCGGTCATGCGCAGCACCACATCGCCGCCTTCGCGGGACAGCGACAGGGTGACGTTACCGGTTTCCGGCTTGCCGGCATTTTTCCGGTCGGCCGGGTTTTCGATGCCATGGTCGATGGCGTTGCGCAGCATGTGTTCGAGCGGCGCCACCATGCGTTCCAGGATATTACGGTCCATTTCGCCTTCGGCGTTGCGGATGTCGAAATGGACTTTTTTGCTCAGCTCGCCACTGATCTGGCGCACAATGCGGCGCAACCTGGGCACCATGGAGGTGAACGGAATCATGCGGGTCTTCATCAGACCCTCCTGCAGTTCCGTGTTGACCCGGGATTGCTGCACCAGCAGGGTTTCGGTGTCTCTTACCCGTTCGGACAGGGTTTCCCGCAGATCCGCCAGATCCGAGGTGGATTCGGTCAGGGCCCGGGACAGTTGCTGGATGGACGAGTAGCGGTCCATTTCCAGCGGGTCGAAGTCTTCGGTGTAATCCGGCCCGTGTTCCTGCTCGGCGCGGAACAGGATTTGCGCCTCGGTTTCGATGTCCATCCGCCGCAGCTGCTCGCGCAAACGCTCGATGGTGGCGGCCATCTCATCAAGGGTGTAGCTGAAGTCGCTGTTCTGCTGCTCCAGACGGCCCCGGGTGATACTGGTTTCGCCGGCCAGGTTGACCAGCTCGTCCAGCAGTGGCGCGGAAACACGGATGGTTTCCTGGGCCGCATTCTGGTTTTTGGCGGCCTTGCGTTGATTGCTCTTGGCCGGTTTGCCGGCTTTTGGCTTGCCGGCGGTCTTTTCGGGCGCCGGCGCGGGCTTGGCCGGAGCTGGCGCTGAAGGCGCTTCCCCGGTTTCAGATTGCGCCTGTGATGGCGTGGCCTGCGGCTCTTCCCGCTTGCCTTCAAAGGCCTGGATCAGCTCGCTGGCGGGTGCCGGTTTGTCACCGTTTTCCAGGCTGTCGAGCATGGCCTTGAGGGTATCGTCGGCCTTCTGGCTCAGTTCAATCAACGGTTGGCGATCACGCTCGCCATCGACCAGCTGGTTCAGGGCGTTGGCCCAGCTCAGGGCCAGGTCGGCGATGGCATCCACATCCGCCAGGCGCGCGCCGCTCTTGAGGGTCTGTAATTCCTCCAGGAGCTGGCTCAGGGGACCCAGTTCCTGTGGCTCCTCGCGCCAGTGGGCGATCAGATCAGCAATGGCTTCGTGAATTTCCCGGCCTTCGTCCAGGAACATTTCTGCCAGTGCGTCGTCATCTTCGAATTCAGGCGGCGCGGTGTCTTCCTCTGGTTCCGGCGCGGTTTGGCCGCTGTCCGGGGCGTCTGTTACCGCCTGTTCAGGTGTGCTTTCGGGAACCGGTTCACCCCGTACGATGGCCTGTACTTTCTGAACCAACTCGGTAGCCGGCGGGCAGGGCTTCTGGGTGGCCACCTGTTCCACCATTTCTGCGAGGCGGTCGTGGCAGGCGAACAGCAGGTCCATCATCTCATCACTGGCGTCGATCTGGCCGGTCGCTACTTTCTCGAACAGGTCTTCGAGTTTGTGGGACAGATCGCCAATGGCGTCCACGCCGGCCATGCGGGCACTGCCCTTGAGGGTATGCACTTCGCGTTGCAGCTCGGCGGCCACCTGCCGGTCGGACGGATTTTCGCTCCAGGTGTGCAGGGCGCTACCGGTAGAGTTCACCAGATCGTAGGCTTCTTCCAGGAAGATGCCCACCAGTTCCGGATCCAGATGAGACAGATCCGCGATATGCTCTTCCTGCTCCTGCTCCTGCTCCTGCTCTGGGGCCGGTTTGTCTGTGGAACCCGGTTCAGGCTCGGCAGAGTCTTCGACCATCATTTCCGGCAAGGCTTCGGAATGGTCAGCGGTGCTTTCGTTGGTGTGCGGCTGATCGTCGGTGCCGTCGATGTAGGCGTGTATATCGGCGATCAGATCCGGTGCCGGCCTTGGTGCTTCCCCGGCTTCAAGTGAGTCGACCATGCCGGCCAGCCGGTCGTGGCAGCGGAACAGCAGATCCGAAAGCTTGTCGTTGATGGTGAAGCGCCGTTCGGTCAGGCCCTCGAACAGGTTCTCCAGTTCGTGGGACAGGTCGCCCAGGGCCGGAATGTCGGCTAGGCGGGCGCCCCCTTTAAGCGTGTGCAGGTCGCGCTGCAGCAGGTGCAATATATCCAGGTTCGCGGTGTCTTCACTCCAGTCCTGCAGGGCCTGGGCGGTACTGTCGATCAGCTCGCCGGCTTCTTCCAGGAAGATTTCCACCAACTCGTCATCCAGCTCGGACCCTTCGTCTGTCTCGGGTAGTGGTGGTTGACTGGCTGTTTCCGGCTCTATACTCGGCTCTGGTTCTGGTTCTGGTTCTGGCTCTGGCTCTGGCTCTGGCTCTGGCTCTGGCTCGGAAATCTGGGTGGCCAGCTCGTCGAGCTGACGGATCAGTTCTTCGTTGGCGTCGGTGGCCAGGCCGGCGGCGACCTGATCCATCAGGTTGATCAGTTGCTCTTGAGCTTCGTGCACGGTTTCAAAGAAACCGGTATCCGGTGTCAGGTCGTTATCGGCAACGGCGGTGTAGGTTCGGTCCAGCGCCGAGGCCAGGGCTGCAACATCAACCAGGCCGGCTTCATCGGCGCCCCGGGCCAGCTGTTCCAGCTCCTGGTGCAGCTTGGCCACCGGCTCGCGCTGGTCCGGGTTCTGTGACCATTGTTCGAGAATGGTTTCCGCATCCAGCACAATGTCCAGGCCTTCGCCAAGGAACAGTTGAACCAGACGGGCGGAATCCTGGCTTTGTGCAGCCTGGTCGGCGGCATCCGGCTGGCTCAGTAGCGTTTGCTTGCTGATTTGCTCCAGGCGTTGCAGGAAATCTTCGGTGCCATCCAGCGGAGCCTGCGGGTTGTCATACAGTTGTGCCAGACCTCGGGTCAGGAAATCCCTTGCTTCGGCAATCAGACCCAGTACTGGGTGATCTGCCCGCTTGCTCTGTGCTCGCGCTTCCTTGATGAAGTGCTCAAGCGGGGTAATCACCCGGGCAATGGGAACAATGCCTGCGGTATTGGCGCTGCCCTTGAGCGTGTGCAGGGCGCGGGACAGGCTGTCGGTGTACGCCACCGAACCACGGTCACCGGCGTTGGCCAGGTACTCGTTGATGGTCTGCAGGTGCGTTTCGGTTTCGGTCTCGAAGATTTCCAGCAGCACCGGATCAATGCCGTCGTCTTCTTCCTCGTCATCGGCCTCGCTCTCCGCGCTGTCCGGCTCCAGGGCAGCGGGTTGTTGGCTGGCTTCTTCCCGATATTGGCTGGCCTCGGCATCGGGGCCGGGCATCAGGGTGGCGTCGGGGATGTCGCCATTGGCCAGGGCGTTGGCGCGGGCCTCCAGGTTCGAGGTATCAAGCCTCGCTGGCGTCCGGTTTTCGAAATCCTGTACCAGGCCGGGTATGGCGTTAGTCACTTCCTCGAGCAGCTGAGAAATATCGTCGTTCATGAAAATGCTGCCGTCGATTACACGGTTCAGCATGTTTTCAACAGCCCACGCCAGTTCGCCAATCACGTTGGCACCGACCATTCGACCACTGCCCTTGAGGGTATGGAAGGCTCGCCGTACTTCAGTCAGAGCACTGCGGTCGTCCGGGCTGCGCAGCAGCATGGGCAGGTATTCCTGGATGGTTTCCAGGACTTCACCGGCCTCTTCGATGAAGATTTCCAGGATGTCGTCATCAATCAGGTCATCTTCCGGTTCGGCGTCGGCGGTTTCCGGCTCCGGTTCCGGCTCAGACTCGGCAACTGGCTCTTCCGTGATGGTCTCGGTCTCTGGAATCTGGGGTTCCTGGACCTCTGTGTCCTGCTCATCGGCTTCCGACGACTCTGTATCCGTGGCCTCGGCAGTGGCCAATTCGGCGGTTTCGGCCGCTTCGGTTTTACGGGTTGTCGCCAGCGCTTCGGCGCGGGCAATCAGATTATCAACTTCACCATGGGCCTCGCCGTGGCGGAAGTCCTGGATCAGTGCGGGAATGCGCTCGTTCACCTCGTCGATCAGGGTGAACATGTCGTCGGTGGGCTTTACTGTCTGGTCGATGACCCGGTTCAGCAGATTCTCTACTGACCAGGCCAGCTCCCCAATACTGCTGGCGCCCACCAGCCGGCCACTGCCTTTGAGAGTGTGGAAAGCGCGGCGAACTTCGGTTAGCGCGTTGCTGTCGTCGTGGTTCTGACGCAGCTGGGGATAATATTGATGGATGGTTTCCAGAACTTCTTCGGCTTCTTCCACGAAAATGCCGAGAATTTCGTCGTCCAGCAGGTCATTGTCGGAGCCGGTACTGACGGTCGGCTCTGGGACCGACTCCGGCTGTATTTCCGGTTCGTCAGCCGGCGTGCCGGTGCCCGGTTCGGTGGTGTCGGTCCAGGTGGGTTCCTGACCAACCGGGAAGCCCAGTCGCTCAAGGCTTTCTTCCGCCACGTGCAGGATGGCGTCGTTATTGCTGATGCCATCGGCCAGCCGCTCCAGGTAGTACTCGATACTGGTAATGGCATCGGCCAGGGTGTCGAGTTCTTTCCAGTCCGGTACCTGTTTGCTGCCCAGCAGAACGTCGGTTACGTAGCGTTCGGCTGAGGCCAGCATGTCCGGTATTCTTTCCAGTGGTACCAGACCGAGACCGCCCCGGATGCTGTACAGCAGCCCCGGCACATGATCGATCTCGCGGGTATCCCACTGCGAGGCAATAAAGTTGACGATGGAGGACTTGACCTGCTCCAGGGTGTTCCTCGATTCGCGAATCAGTGCCTCGCCAGCTTCGGTAAGTTCCCGCTCGCCCAGGTTAACGCTGTCGATTTCGGTGTTGTTGGCGTGTGCGTCCGGATGCCGGTCTTTATCGAGACCGGCCAGGCTGGCTTCCACGTAAAGCAGGGCGCCGGCGATGTCCATCAGGGTACCGTCGTCAACGGTTTCTTCCTGGGCGGAGAGTCGCTCAAGCAGCTCCACTTGTTCACTGATGACCTTGCGAGGCGTGCCCAGACCAATTACGCCAAGGGTGTTGGCGATCTGGCGCAGTGCGGGCAGCAGTTCTTCGAGTTCGTTGTTCTGACGGAACTCGGCTCGAACAAACAAATCGAGCTGGTCTTTAAGACGCGCCAGCTCCTCGTCCAGGGCGGAAACCACGGAATGGATGGCGTCGTGGCCGGGGCCGGAAACCCGGGTGCGGGCAGAGTCCACGTCGTTGTCGGACGGCAGGGCATGGTCCAGATCGTAGGTGTTGCGCAGGGCCTGGACATGCGGGGTATCAAGGTCGCGGGCGCGAGCCACGTAATACAGCAGGTGTTTGAACAGTGCTTCGGGCACCGGCTGTTGCAGGGCATTGGAATCCTTTGCCATCAACAGACGGATTTCGGCATCCAGCTCACGCAACAGCGATTTGACCGCGCTGTTAATCGGGTTGACTCGAGCCTGCAGAGTTTCCACGAACGCTCCGGCGGCTTTCCAGAGCTCGCCACGCGGGGTTTTGCGGCACAAACGAACAAGCCGTTCGATTACCTTGTGCATGTAATCGAAATGGGTATTCAGATCGGCCTCGCGAACCACCCCGGCCAGTGCAAACTGGAACATCTGGCGCAATTTGCGCAGGTGGCCAGCAACTTTCGGATCTTGCAGGCGCCCGGCGATTTGGGCGTCCACGCTGAACTGCGCGGCGGAGAGGTCCGGCTTGAACAGGGCTGTGTCCGACAGCAGGCTTTCACCCCGGGCGGCACGCAGATCGTTCAGTAACGGTAGCAAGACCAGCGGGAAATCGTCACCGCTGCTGTTCAGGTGTTCGAGGTACTGGGGCAGTTGCAAAACGCCTTGCATTAACACTTCGATGGCTTCATCGGCGTTGGCAACCTTGCCTTCAAGCAGGGCCTGGGTCAGGGCTTCCATTTCCTTGGTCAGCAGGGCGGCGCCATCAAGCTCCACCATTGTCAGGGTGCCGTGTACCTGGTGGAGGTAATTCAGGCAGAAGCGCAGGCGCGCAGTGTCGTCGCGATTCTCGACGTACGCTTCGAGTGCCTGCTGACTCTGGGTCAGCGTGTCCTGTATTTCGCCCCGAACCCAATCGAGGGCGATACTGTCATGGTGATTGCCCATAACCACTCCGGTTATTCTTCGTCGGGCCGGCGTTTGGTCCACGCCAGCACATGTTCCGAGGGGACCCGTTGCAGGCCGGGAGGTTGCCAGTCGGTCAACTCTCCCTGGCCCAGTACCAGCAGCCCACCGGGTGCCAGATAACCTGCCAGCTTTTTAACAATTTCACGCCGGCGCCAGCGGCGGAAATAGATCAGCAGGTTCTGACAGAAGATGATGTTCATACCCTGCATCGGAACTTTATCCAGGTTCAGCACGTTGAGCCTGGCGAAACATACCCGTTCACGAAGGCTGTCAATCACCTTCACGGTGTTTTGTTCCGCCGGCTGGAAGTAGCGCGAGCGCAGATCGTTGTCCATCCCTTGCAGGCTGCGGGCATTGAACTGCCCCTGGCTGGCCTTGGCCAGAGCGGGCTGGCTGATGTCCGAGCCGGTAATCCCAAACAATGGCTGAAGGCCCAGCTGGGTCATGCACTCGTTGAGTGTGATGGCCAGTGTGTAGGGCTCTTCGCCGGTGGAGCAGCCCACGCTCCAGGCCTCCAGTGCGCCGTTGCGAAACTGGTCGCGCGGACGGGTCAGGACATAATCCGCAACCAGGCGGAAGGCATCAGGGTCCCGGAAAAAACGGGTTTCCTGTACTGTCAGCCGATCCACCAGCACCGTCCACTCCCGGATGGCGGCCGGGCCGGAGACGATGTGCTCGTAATAATCCTGGTAGCTATCGACGCCGATTTCCCGCATCCGGATGCCCAGGTTGGTTTCCAGAAACGAGCGGCGCTCTTCGCTGACGGTGATGCCGGTGCGCTGTTCCAACAGCTGCTGCCATTGCCGGAACTGCGCCCCATCCATATCCCGAAGCCGGTGCATGGCCCAGGGCCCGTTGGCGGCTGACAGGTGTTTGTGCATCGTCGCCATAGACCGTCATCTGCCCCGGGCGGTGATCAGTTGATCACCGGAACGTCGTTGTTTTCTTCCAGTTCTTGCTCTGGCAGTTCTTCTTCCGGAAGCTTGAAGCCCGCTACCGACAATCGCAGCTCGGACGCCATTTCGGCCAGGTTACCGATTGAATTCGCGGTGGCGTTGGTGCCCGAGGAAGTCTGGGAGGTAATTTCCTGGATAACGTTCATGGTGTTGGAAATGTGCGCGGCGGACGACGACTGCTGACGTGCCGCGTTGGAGATGTTCTGGATCAATTCCGCCAGACTGGTGGATACGTTCTCGATTTCCTCCAGGGCGATACCGGCATCCTGGGCCAGGCGGGCACCACGGACCACCTCGGCGGTGGTGTGTTCCATGGAGATAACCGCTTCGTTGGTATCCGACTGGATGGTTTTAACCAGCGCTTCGATCTGCTTGGTGGCCGCAGATGAACGTTCCGCCAGGCGCTGAACTTCGTCGGCAACCACCGCGAAGCCCCGGCCTGCATCACCAGCCATGGAGGCCTGGATGGCGGCGTTCAGGGACAGGATGTTGGTCTGGTCGGCGATGTCGTTGATCAACGATACGATGTCGCCGATTTCCTGGGACGATTCACCCAGACGCTTGATCCGCTTGGAGGTTTCCTGGATTTGCTCACGGATGTTGTCCATGCCTCGGATGGTGTTCTGTACCACCTCGGCGCCTTTCTTGGCGATGGCAACCGAGCGTTCCGCTACCGCCGAGGATTCGGAGGCGTTGGACGATACCTGGTCGATGGACACCGCCATTTCGTTCACGGCGGCGGACGCACCGGCAATTTCCTGGGCCTGATGCTCGGAGGCATCGGCCAGGTGCATGGCGGTGGACTGGGTTTCCTGGGCGGCACCGGATACCCGCACGGCGGTGGCACGGATGGACTGTACCAGGCTGCGCATCTGGTCGATCGCGAAGTTGATGGAGTCAGCGATGGCGCCAGTGAAGTCCTCGGTTACCGTGGCCTCGGCGGTCAGGTCACCGTCGGCAAGATCGGCCAGTTCGTCCAGTAGTCGCAGGATCGCGTTCTGGTTCTGTTCATTCTGCGACTGGGTGGCTGCCAGGCGGGCCCGGGCTTCGCGGTACAGGGTCAGGCCGATGAACACGACAATGGCGACCATGATGGCCAGAATGGCAAACGCCAGAGTCGGGCTCAGGAAACGGGTTTCGGACTGTACCGTGAATTGTCCGGCCAGATCGGACAACTGGGACAGCAGCACCTCGGAGTTTTCGAAAATTTCGCCGGCGGCGTTACGCACCCTGAAGAGGTCGGGAGAAGCTTCAAGGATGGCGTTAACGTTTTGGGAGACGAAACGGAACAGCTCGTCCACGGACTGCAGGGCGGCGATGGCGTCCGGGTCGGTCACTTGCGGGATACCCATGGCCTGGTTGCCGTTAAGCTGGCCGTCAAGTACGCGGCCGAACAGGCTGGCGTCACGACCGAAGCGGTCGGCGGCGATAACCGCGTCCTCGTCGCCGGAAAGTACGGCATTAACTGACCGCAGGATCCGCTCGGCCAGCAGTGACTGGCGCTGGGCCAGGGCGACCTGGCTTCGGGGTGCCTGGTTGTCGAGCAGGATTTGTACGATGTCCTCGTATTCAACCTGCAACTGTGGAATGGTCTCGTTCAGGGTGCGGGCCACGCCGTGAAGGTCGAGTACGCCGGCCCGGGTTTCCAGGATATCATCGGCGTTTTGACGCACGCTTTCCCAGCTGTCCTGAACCCCGCTTTGCTGTGCCACTTCACTGGCCGGCAAGCCGGTTTCCGAGCTGCCCTCACTGACATTGCTCCAGAGCTTCTGGAACTCTTCCCGGGACCGACGCAACTGGTCGAAAGCCGATTCGGTACCGCCGGCCGCTTCCGTTGCGTTTTTCGCGATTTCCTGGGACAGCACGCGCATTTCCCCGGTGCTTGCGATGTATTCCTGGTCGTGCTGGCTGTTCTGGTTGATCATGAACAGTACAACAACGAGCAGGACGGTCAGTGCAATCAGCGCGGCGATCAGGCCGGCAACCAGCTTGTTGCCTCCCTGTCCCTTACTGAGTCTTCCGGCTCTGCTTTTCATTTTCTGGCTCCCGGCCTTTATTTTCCAAATGACAAGTTGTTATAGCGGGTTTCAGGTGTCATGGTGAGGCTTACGCCAGGTTTATCACCCTTACCACTGTGCAACATCGAGAAAGCGTTCATCGGCCATCAGATCGACGGCCGAGAACACGTTCCAGATTTCCTCATCGCGTTCGTAGCTTCCGTTTACGAATGGCCGAACGCTGTCGGGCGCCCGTCCGGGGTCGGCCCTGAAACTTTCGGCAGCAAAATACTGCATGCCCAGTACGGTATCCACCACCAGGCCACTGAATACGTCATCCTGCTCCACCACCAAAACCCGGCGTTCGCGCAGGCTGCGGGACGAGTGTGCCAGCCCGAAAAAGTTGGCCAGATCCACCAGCGGCAGAAGCCGGCCACGGACATTGGCCGCGCCCATCATGAATGACTGGACCCCTGGAATGTGGGTAAAGCGGGGAACATGCAGAATTTCAGTGACCTCACCCATGGGCGCTACATAGCGCTCGCCGGCCAGAATGAAGCCGATACCGTTCCAGAGTTCGACGGCTTCCTGTTGTTCGGGCAAGCCAGCAGCCATCGCCCGGTTGCGTCGGGCAATGTCTGTCAGCAATGCGAACGGGGTGGTCTCGCCAGCCATGGCAGCTCCACTGTCGGACATCAGTCAAGCAGCGTGCTGATGGTCTTGATCAGGTCGTTTTCCTCGACAGGCTTGACCAGATAACCCTTGGCGCCCTGACGGGTGCCCCATACCCGGTCGGTTTCCTGATCCTTGGTGGTCACGATAATCACGGGAATCGAGGCTGTTTCCGGCGCACGGGTCAATTGACGGGTTGCCTGAAAACCATTGAGGCCGGGCATGACCACGTCCATCAGGACAAGGTCCGGTGTTTCTGCGCGGGCCTTGGCGACACCGTCGGCACCATTATCGGCGGTCATCACCTCATGCTGGTGTTTTTCCAGAATCGTGGAAATCTTTTTCACTTCGGTCGGAGAGTCGTCAACAATCAGAATGCGGGCCATGTTTTCCTCGATGGTTCTTGGTGTCAGCAGGTTTACTGTTCAGCCTGGGGCATGTATTGGCGGATGGTGTTAAGCAATTCATCCTTACTGAACGGCTTGGTCAGATACTGATCGGAGCCTACGATGCGGCCTTTGGCCTTGTCGAACAGGCCGTCCTTGCTTGAAAGCATGATCACCGGCGTGTTCTTGAATGAGGAGTTGTTCTTGATCAGCGCGCAGGTCTAGTAGCCGTCCAGGCGTGGCATCATGCTGTCTACGAAAATGATGTCGGGTTGCGTGTCGGCAATCTTGGCCAGAGCGTCAAAGCCATCCGTAGCGGTGATGACCTCACAGCCCACTTTCTTCAGAAGGGTTTCGGCGGTGCGACGAATGGTTTTGCTGTCGTCGATTACCATGATCTTCAGGTTTTCGAAGTTGTCATCCATTGTCCAACTGCCTTGCGCTCCAGCGACTGTTGTTAATTGCATATCGGGTTTTAACACAAACCTTCTGGTTGTTCTATAAACCCTGCCCGGTAAATAAGTATCAATAGTCGTATACGAAAAATCCTTTTCCTGACAGATTGTACCTGTGTTTTGTGTCACGAAAATTGATCTGGCCACTTCTGCGAATGCATTCGTGGTTCGGATACAATACTATCTCGATAGCCTTCAATCATAGCAGCTTATGCCGGCTACGCTCTGCGTACCCGTTCGTGTTTTGAATTCAGTGACCTAACTCATCAAGCAGGAGACGCCATGACCATCCGCCTGGGTATTGTGATGGACCCGATCGAGAAAATCCATTTCAAGAAAGACAGTTCGCTGGCCATGTTGCTGGCGGCCCAGAGGCGTGGCTGGGAAATCGAGTATATGGAGTTGCCGGACATGTACCTGGAAGGCGGTCGTGCCATGGCCCATACCCGGGCGCTGACCGTGCACAACGATCCGGAGAACTGGTTCAACTATGGCCCCGATCAGCAACGTGCCCTCGGCGATCTGGATGTGATTCTAATGCGCAAGGATCCGCCGGTGGACCGGGAGTTTCTGATGGCCACCTATATTCTGGAAGCCGCCGAACAGCAAGGTGCACTGGTGGTAAATCCGGCCGCGACCCTGCGCGACTGCAATGAAAAGCTGTTTGCCACCCAGTTTGAAGACCTGACTCCGCCGCTGCTGGTGACCCGCTCGGCCCGGCGCTTCAAGGAGTTTTACGCGAAACACGGCGATGTCATCATGAAGCCGGTGGACGGCATGGGCGGCCGGTCGATTTTCCGGGTAAAGGAAAATGACGCCAACCTGGGCGTGATTATCGAAACCCTCACCAACTATGGCGCTCACCAGGCCATGGCCCAAAAGTTCATTCCCGAGATCACTGATGGCGACAAGCGGATTCTGTTAATTGACGGTGAGCCGGTACCCTACTCTCTTGCACGGATTCCCTCCCATGGTGAGAATCGTGGCAACCTGGCCGCCGGTGGTCGGGGCGAGGGGCGTGAGCTGACCGAGCGTGATCGGGAAATTTGCGCGCGCGTGGCGCCGGTGATCAAGGAAAAAGGGCTGATCTTTGTTGGGCTGGATGTGATTGGCGATTATCTCACCGAAATCAATGTGACCAGCCCCACCTGCATCCGCGAGCTGGATGCGGCCTTTGATATCGACATTTCCGAGATGCTGATGGCGGCCATCGCCCGCCGGCTCGAACAGAAAGGCCAATCGTGATTGTGAACCAACGGAGTAACACCAGGGACGGGTAATGGCAGTACAGGTAACGGATCTCGACAGGTTTTCCTTCACGCTGTTCATGGCGCTGGCGGTGCATGCCATCATCGGTCTGGGGTTGACGTTTACTCCGGAAGAGCCGCCTGCGTCGGCGAAAACGATGGAAATCACCCTGTCGCAGTTTGACGACCAGCAGGCCCCGGACGAAGCCGATTTCCTGGCTCAGACCAACCAGCAGGGCAGTGGCACCACGGAAAAGAAAGTGGAAATGACCTCGCCCGAACCGGCTGAGCTTTCCAAACCGGAGGTGGCGCAGATTCAGCCCCGGCCGCAGACCACCACCGAGCCGTCGCCCCAACAGGCGCAAGCGGTGGTGCAGACTGAAAACAACCCCGACCGCGAGGTCGCGCAGCCAGACCCGAAGACCGAGCCAGTCCCGGAACCCTTGCCGCGCGCCGAGAATAAAAGCTTATTGGAGGAAAGTCTGGAGGTTGCCTCGCTGGAGGCGCGGCTGGCCGATCAGCAGCAGGCTTATGCCAAGCGACCTCGAATAAAGTATGTCACTGCGACCAGCACATTGAAATCGAGCAATGCGTGGTATGTGCAGAACTGGGTCGATAAAGTAACTCGGGTGGGTAATTTAAACTATCCGCAACAGGCCCGCCGGGCCGGCATTCATGGCAATCTGCGTCTTTTGGTCCAGGTCAGAAAGGATGGCACGATACGAGAGGTGGCAATACTGGAGTCCTCCGGCAGTTCGGTGCTTGATGATGCGGCTATCCAGATCGTTCGCAGGGCGGCTCCTTTTGCGCCTTTCCCAGAGGATCTTGAGGAACAATATGATGTGCTGGAAATTATTCGCACCTGGTCGTTCCAACGAAAGGGGCTTACCGCTGGATGAGTAACCGCCAACGTATTCTCGCCTTCGATTTTGGAACCCGACGCATTGGCGTGGCCACCGGCCAGCAAATGCTGGGTACCGGTCAGCCCCTGTCGATGATCCCGGCGCGGGATGGCATCCCCGACTGGCAGGTTATCGAGCAGCTATTGGCAGAGTGGCAGCCCGATATCGTGCTGGTGGGGCTGCCACTGAATATGGACGACACCGAGAACGACATGTGCGCCCGTGCCCGCAAGTTCGGCAAACGCCTGCATGGCCGCTATCATGTGCCCGTGGAAATGGTGGACGAACGGCTGACCAGCTTCGAAGCCAAGGGTGAGGTGATGGCCGCCGGCGGCAGCCGCGATTTTGGCCGCCACGGGGTGGATGACCGCGCGGCGGTGCTGATTCTGGAAACCTGGTGCCGGGAACAGGCCGGCTGATCCAATATAAAGAGGCTTGAATGACCGCATTGTTTGATATCGACCAGTTGCTCAATGAAATGGAAGCCGGCCTGCGCCGGGTTCTGGAGCAGCGTGGTGTGACGGACCCGGCCCTGATCGGCATTCGTACCGGCGGTGTCTGGCTGGCGGATGCCCTGGGCAAGCGCCTTGGCATCGGGCAGCCGTATGGCGAGCTGGATATTTCCTTTTACCGGGATGATTTCAGCCGTATTGGCCTGAACCCGAAGGTGAAGCCCTCCAGTTTGCCGTTTGATACCGAAGGCCGGGACATTCTGTTGATTGACGATGTCATCATGAGTGGGCGCACCATTCGCGCCGCCATGAACGAGATCTTCGACTACGGCCGGCCCAACAGCATCACCCTCGCTACCCTGGTGGATCTCGGTTCCCGGGAGCTGCCGGTACAGCCGGATGTGATTGGCCAGGTTCTGGAGCTCGGCGCGCACCAGCGAGTGAAGCTGCGGGGCCCGGAGCCACTGCGTATTGAAGTTCAGGAATCCGGACAGTAATAACTCCAACACAGAAGCAGGCGTGACATGACCGCAACAGACCCTTCCCCGAATCACCTGCAGCTGACCCGGGATGGTCAGTTGCGCCACTTTCTGACACTCGACGGCCTCAGCCGTGAACTGCTCACCGACATTCTCGACACCGCGGATTCGTTCATAGAGGTGGGTACCCGCAGCATCAAGAAAGTACCGCTGCTGCGTGGCCGTACCGTGGTGAACCTGTTTTTCGAGCCTAGCACCCGTACCCGTAGCACCTTTGAGCTGGCTGCCAAGCGCTTGTCGGCGGACGTGCTCAACCTGGACATCTCCACCTCGGCCACCTCCAAGGGCGAATCCCTCTCCGATACCCTGCTGAACCTGGAAGCCATGGCCAGCGACATGTTCGTGGTGCGCCATTCCCAGAGCGGCGCGCCCCATTTCATCGCCGGCAGTGTGACCCCGGGCGTGGCCATCATCAACGCCGGCGATGGCCGCCATTCGCATCCGACCCAGGCCATGCTGGATATGCTTACCATCCGCCAGAACAAAGGCGGGTTTGCAGGATTGAAAGTGGCCATCGTCGGCGATGTACTGCACTCGCGGGTGGCCCGTTCACAAATTCGTGCCTTGAATGAGCTGGGCGTGGAAGAAGTACGGATCATCGCTCCGGGCACCTTGCTGCCGAGGGATGTGGAAGACCTGGGCTGCACTGTGGAGTATGACATGCAGCGGGGCATGAAAGATTTGGATGTGGTGATCATGCTGCGCCTGCAAAACGAGCGCATGGAAGGGGCTTTATTGCCCAGTGAGCGGGAATTCTTCAGGTTGTACGGCCTGACTGAGGAAAAACTCGCGCTGGCCAAGCCTGACTGCATTGTCATGCACCCGGGGCCGATCAACCGGGGCGTGGAAATCGAATCCTCAGTGGCCGACGGCCCGCAATCGGTGATCCTCAGCCAGGTCACCAATGGTATCGCCATTCGTATGGCGGTGATGTCCATGGCCATGGGCGGGCAAATGGCTGAGCGCCAGCAGAAACAGACAGCAACCAACCAGGAGGCCCGTACATGAGTGGCGTGAACAACAACAGCCGGCTTGTGATTACCGGTGGCACCCTGTTTGATGGTGAGCAGGAAGTCGAAAACCCGGGCCTGCTGATTTGTGATGGCAAAGTGGCCGCTCTGGGGGCCGAGGCGCAATCGGCCGAGTGCGATCAGACTTTTGATGCCAGCGGCTGTGTGGTCTCTCCCGGTTTTATTGATTTGTCCTGCAATTTGCGGGACCCGGGCAATGGCCAGAAAGGCAACATGGCCAGTGAAACCCGGGCGGCGGCACATGGTGGTTTTACCACCGTGTGCGCCTCGCCGGAAACCTCGCCCATTAATGACTCCGGTGCCGTCACTCACCTGATCCAGGAAAAGGCGGCCTCCAGCGGAGTGGTGAACGTGGTGTCGGTCGGCGCAGTGACCCGTGGCCTCAAAGGCGAGTTGTTGAGCGACATGGCTGGGCTCAAGGCTGCCGGCTGCCGTTTGTTCAGCAATGGTTCGCGCAGTGTGGGCAATGCCCGCATCCTGCGCCGTTGCATGGCCTACGCCGAAACGTTTGGCCTGACCCTGATGTTCAGCCCGGAAAACCAGGCCCTGGCGGCCGACGGTTATGCTCACGACGGCCAGGTAACCACGCGACTGGGGCTGCTTGGCATTCCGGAAGTGGCTGAAACCGCGGCCGTGGCCGAGATGCTGCTGCTGGCCGAGGAAACCGGGGTGCGTCTGCACCTGAGCCAGTTGTCCTGCACCCGCAGTGTCGACATGCTGGCTGAGGCCCGTGAACGACACATGCCGGTAACCGCCGACGTGGCCATGCACCAGCTGGCTTTTACCGAAACCTCGTTGGCCAGCTTTGACAGCCGCTTTCACCTGCGCCCGCCATTGCGTTCAGAGCACGACCGGCAGGCCTTGCTGGCCGGTGTGGAGTCGGGCTTGATTGACGCGGTGGTCAGCCAGCATTTGCCCCACGATACCGCTGCCAAGCAGGCACCGTTACCGGCCACCGAACCGGGGCTCTCGAGTATTGAAAGTGTGTTGTCGCTGGGGCTGGAACTGGTGGAGCGTGGCGAGCTGTCCCGCCACCGCTTGCTGCAGGCCCTGACTCGCGGGCCCGGGGCGATTCTGCAAGAGTCGGCGTTGATCAAAGCCGGGGCGGAGGCGGATCTGTGTGTGTTTGACCCGGCGGCGCACTGGCATCCTTCTGCCGGCTCGCTGGTGTCACTGGGCAAGCATGCACCGGTGCTGGACCGGTCATTGCCGGGTCGTGTGCGGCTGACGCTGGTGTCGGGTCGGGAAGCCTGGCGGGACTGACCCGCTAGACAGAGAAAAATGGCCCGCATCTGCGGGCCATTTTTTTAGCTAATGGCGCTCTTCAGGCCCTTGCCGGCCTTGAAACCGACGGTTTTGCTGGCGGGAATCTGAATTTCCTGGCCGGTTTGCGGGTTGCGGCCGGTGCGGGCCTCCCGCTTGCGGATATTGAAGGTGCCAAAGCCGATCAGGGTAACGTCTTCACCGCGGGCAGCGGCTGCGGACACTTGATCGGTGAAAGCGTTGATCACTTCGCTGGCCTTGTCTTTGGTCAGGCCGGTCTGTTCGGCAATGGCCGAAGCCAGTTCGGGTTTGCGCATGGAACTCTCCTTTGTGCGTCCTGTTTTTATCGTTCTTGATGCATCGGTTACTGGCCGTGGCGGCCAGCGAATTAACCAGACGGGACACTAGTTTTAGCGCCCGGGCGCCGGATATGCAAACAAAAAAAGCGCCGTGCGTTGCCGCAGGGCGCTTTTTTGTTAACCGTGACCCGAATCTCAGCCTACCTCATAAGCACCGTTGCTCGTTTCAATAATGGTTGAGCTCTGCTGGTCATGTTTCTGGCGAGCAGCGTATCGGCCATCGAGAGATAAGACTCAGCCAAACGTTTTTCCGCTGAGGTAATTTCATCGAACTCGTCGGGGAGCTGTTTTTTCAATGCCTGGATGTCTTCGTAAACCTTGTCCAAGTCTTTGCTGGAGCTGGCATCTTCCATGCCTTGCGACCATTGAGTAAATTTGCGCGAGTAAAAAACCAGAGCCGCTTCTCTCGGAAACGGTGATGGAGTCTCTGTGTTGGCTGCTTCTTGGTAACGCGTGAGGGCAACGGCTGCTTCTTTGAGTTTCTCCAGTTCCGAACGCTGGGCTTCCGTTTCTGTAGTCTCGACGAAAAAACGGTTTCCGATAGTTAGTAGATGGGCCTGTTGCGAAGGATCGAAAGAATCCAAAGCGCCACGCACTCGTTTCATGTAGCCGGCGATGGCAGTGTCGGAGGGTCGGGATAGTTTGCCTCCAAGAAACTCAAGATTCCGAGCCAGTTTAAGGAGTGTTTTTGAGTCTTCAGTGTTTATGTAGTTGCCCTGATTCAGCGTGGAATGAATTTCTTCGTTTATCGCATTCTGTAGAGCAATCTGGCGATCTTCAATTTGGGCCTTTATACGATGCAATTCTGCATCTCTCGGGAAAAGTGTCAGGGCGTTTTGGGTGATGTTCAGGGCTTTCGGGACATTCGGCAAACCGTTGTCGACATCTGGTTTCAGAGCCACATCAATCTGATCGAGATAATGGCTGACGAGCGACTCTTGGCGTAATTTAAGCAAGCCCGCCCGTTCGATTGCAGGCTGTTGCTGAATCTCTTCCAGTAGTTGGGCTGGAGGAGTGTCTTTCATTGCGACAATTTGTGCTTGTTTTTGCGATATCTTTTCAATCGATTCTCTGGCTTGTCTTGTTTCCGCAAGGCTGTTCTGCCATGCCATTGCCGAAGCGGAAAGTGCGCCGATTGTCAGCGTAAGCTGGGCAGCTGTTGCCCAGGGTAAAGGCTTTATTGCCTTTTCAAGTCTGCTGATAGTGAGCGCGTTCTGATTGCCCAATAGCTGTTGTTTCAGGTCTATCCAGACTTTTACCGGCATGTTGCCCGGCTTTGACAGGCGGGTTGATCGCCGCTCCTCCCTCGAAAGGGATTGACGATTGAACGGATGTTGAGAGCTCAGTAACTCATAGCAGATACAAGCGAGGGCAAAAATATCCGCTTTGCTGGTGGGCTCTTTGTCTTCCGCCAGCTCTGGAAGTGAATAGGCAGGAGTGTAGCCGTATACCGAAGTCTCATCTCGTGCAGGGGTGAGATAATCTTCCTCAAGAGGATCGTTGAGAACTCTGGATACGCCGAAATCCAGCAGTTTGATCTGCCCGGTACGGGTAAAGAAAATATTGGATGGCTTCAGGTCTGCGTGAACGACACTGTGTTTGTGTGCGTACCTAAGAGCTGCAAGTATCTGATCGACAATCTCGCGAACCCCCTTCCATTTCAGTCCGTTTGGACGGGAGCGCTGAATCATCTTGCTCAGCGGCTCGCCTTCCAGAAGTTCCATCACCATAAAGCAGGTGTCGCCATCCTGTTGAAGATCCAGTACCCGAATGATGTTCGGATGGCTCAATCTTCGTGTCTTTGCAACTTCTCGGGCCAGAACGCTCAGCGTTCCTTCCTGGTGAAGCATGTCCGGTTTGAGAATCTTTATGGCGACCTGGCAATCGGCAGCGCCTGCGGATTCAAGTTGGATATCCACTGCGCGGTAGACATCGCTCATGCCCCCAGAGGCAATCAGTGCTTCAATCCGGTAACGCTGGTTGAGTGTCTCGCCAATCCATCTGTGCTTGGTCGTCTTTGCAGGCATGATCAGCCCCCGACCAATACGGTGGGATTACCCACAACGATCTGACCGCCGTGCTGCGTCGGATCACCGAGCCGGGCGATAGGCAACCCGTTGGCGAAAACGGTGGCAGAGCCTTTGATAATTATGTCGGGAGGGCCAACACAAACCAGTTTATCGGTCATTCTTGCGACAGGTTGTCCGCCTGCAAAAACGTTGGGAGATGCGGCCAGTGTAGGGCCTCCAACGTGCGGCACAGGACCATTGAAAGCGGGGCAGCTATGAAAGGCCCCGAGAAAAGCGATTGGCTTACTCATGTTCTATGCGTCCCTGATAAATTGGATATCCGTATCTGTGATCGGTCAAGATGTTCTGCCATCCAAATCGTCAGGTCAACCCAATAATGTGGCGTGAGTCTTAATTATTGACAATGTCGTTTGACAAAAATTGACAGTCTCTGAGGGCTTGAATAATATCTCGAACCTATATCGTCAGATAGCTGAATTTTAAGCAGCTCTGCTGTCATCTCAGCTTTGACACACCTAATCCAAGGAACAGGAAAGTGGAATCGGGTTTTCTATGGCCCGGTTTCTAGCTCGCAGGGAATAGCAAGCCGATGCTGCTAGAACTCAATATCATCAGTTATCAGAGGCTTTCGCCAAGCGTTACGAGCCGAAAGCTGGTCGAACCCGGTCAGGCGATAGTGGTTGGCCGATCAACGGAATGCGACTGGCACCTGCCCGACCCTTCTCGTGTGCTGTCTTCCAGGCATGCTGAATTCCGGTTAGACGATAGTCGTTTCGTGGTAGCCGACACTTCAACCAACGGGCTTTTTGTAAACAACAGCCAGACTCCCGTAGGGAGTGGCAATATAGCTGTGCTTTCAAATGGAGATGTAATCCGTTTAGGCGATTTTGAGTTGTCGGTGGGTATTCGTTCGAGTGCAGAGCAGGTTGCAGGGCCTGTATCTGATCGATTGCATGACCTACCGGAAGCCAGTCCGGTATCGGCCGACCGGGGTGTAGAAAACGAACAGGAGCAACCTGCTGAGGGAGTTGTTCCGTCATCATCTGGAATGGTTCTCGGCAATGACCTTCGCGACTTTCTCGGTGCGGGCCTTGATGAACGGGTGATGGAAGACAGTCACGTCGAACTCCAGGGACCTGAGATCCCTGGAGAATGGAACTGGGGGGAAGCTAAGCCTGCTCATGAGCGCCCGGAATCCCACAGTTCTGTCCTTGGTGTCGATGCGACCTCCCCCGAACTGGCCGTTGATAAACATCTCGATACCGAGGTGCTGTCAGCGATTTTCGAGGGTCTTGGTCTTGGCGCTGAGCGGGTAAAAGATACCGGTCCGGAATTTGGTCGTCAGCTTGGTGCGCTTACTCGGGTACTTCTTGATCGTTTGCTGGACATGATCCATGTGCGGGCGCGCCAAAAGCAGCAGCTCAGAGTGGCGCAAACGCTGTTTCAGCGTACAGATAATAATCCACTGAAATTTTCAGCGACTCCTCAAGATGCGATAGACAGTCTTTTGCTGCGGCCGCATGAAGCGAATCTGGGGCCGATTGATTCGGTTAACAGGGCTTTTGATGATCTGTTTTCTCATGAGCAAGCGTTGCTCAAAGGCGTGGAGGCAGTGGTTCAGGATATTCTGTCTGATCCGACGGCAGGTCAGGATTCAAACGGACTGAAAGGTGTTTTTGGTCGCCGTAAAACGGTTGAAATAATGCAGAGGCATCGTTCCTGGCAGAAAGACCAGTATGGCAGCAACGACAGAATGCTGAGAAGCGATGTGTTTATCGAAGCCTACGAAGAGGCAGCCGAGGGAAGCAAGGAATC
The DNA here is from genome assembly GCA_013393545.1 of Alteromonadaceae bacterium. The sequence goes on from JABXHG010000178.1 coordinate 30,870, forward strand.
TGCGGGAGCATGATCAGATGATTCGAGGAGTAGTGGCGCTATCGTTAATCCTGGTGTTGGGGGGGTGTGTCGTGGCCAACGCAATCGTTGAGCCCTATACCGATCTTCACTTCCAGGCTTATGGCAACATTAACCCGGATGATAGTGGCCGCTCTTCTCCTCTGGTGGTCCGGGTATATGAATTGAATTCTGCGGCTGCATTCAGGGATGCAGGTTTTTTCGAGCTCTATGACAATGCTCCAGACGTTCTTGGTGAAACGCTTCTGGGCACCACCGAGTTGATTGTTCGTCCCGGGCGTGGGCGCAACCAGATGATGCGTTTGCACCGGAATACCACCCACATCGGTGTCATAGGTGCCTTCAGGGATATCGATAATGCCGACTGGAAGCTGACTCTAGTCGCTGATCCCCGAAACTACAAAAGCCCTAATATCCTTATCGATAGCCTCTCCATTTCATGGGACAAGGGCTGATTAGGGCAGCGAAGATGGTGCCTCTCAGTTTATAAAAAGGAACGTAGTACATCATGGATCGAATAGCCAAAGTCGCCTGGTCGGAGGGTATGCTGCTTCGCCCTCAGCATTTCCAGCAACAAGACCGGTTTTTGTATCAGGTTGCCCGTAACCGTCATACCCGAACAGCAATACATGGTTATGGTATCTCACATGTGGATTTGGACACACAGGCTCTGGGGTTGGGACAAGTGTCTCTGGTCAAGGTGTCAGGGATTTTCCCGGATGGCATGCCTTTCAGCTTTGATCAGACTGAAGAACTTGTGCTTGAAATACCCAAGGATGCCCGGGACGAGCTGGTGTACCTTGTCCTGCCGATGGAAAAGCTTGCTGGTACCAATGTTGCGGCCGACTCTGGAACTCAGGGTGCAAGATATCGCTTTGAAGAAGTAAGTCTGCTGGACGATTCGGCAGAGGACGGTGAAGAAGAGCAGCTTGGACTCGCCAACCTTAATCCGCGTCTCAAGCTGGGGCGTGATGACCTGGCTGGATTCGTCTATCTGGCAGTGGCCAGAATTGTTGAAGTCGTCAATGAAAAAGAGGTCAAACTCGACCGTGGCTTCATACCCCCGACGCTTGATATAGACGCCATTGCCCCGCTTGCCTCATTCCTGCGTGAAATACTGGGAATGGTCAAGCAACGCGCAAAGGCATTGGCCGTGCGGATGCAGAAAGGCGCAGAGCAGTCTTCAACGTTGTTTGATGTGCTAATGCTGCAAACACTAAATCGCTGGCAGCCAATGCTTGAGCACCTGAAAGCTTCTCCACAGGTTCATCCCGAACGTTTTTACGAGCTGGCGGTTACGTTGACCGGAGAGTTGGCGCTATTCACCCGCGCCGACAAAATGGTTCCTGACCTGCCCAACTACCGTCATGAGCAGCTCACTGAAACCTTTGGTGATCTGGCTGCTTTGTTGAGCCAGTCTTTGAGCACGGTACTGGAGCAGACAGCCATCGCTCTTAAACTGGAAAATGCCCAGTACGGTATTCGTGTGGCGCCACTGCCTGACAGCAGTCTTCTGGAGTCGTCCCAGTTTGTGCTGGCGGTCAAGGCAGACCTGCCAACCGAGGACATTCGTCGTCGCTTGCCGGCCCAGATCAAGCTTGGTGCGGTGGAACACATCCGGGATTTGGTCAACAACCATTTGCCAGGCATTCCGGTAAGTGCCCTACCTGTGGCGCCGAGGCAGATTCCCTACCACGCCGGTTATCACTATTTCCTGCTGGATGGAACAAGCGAGCGTTGGCAGCACCTCCGGCAAAGTGGCGGGCTGGCTATTCACGTATCCGGTAACTATCCGGGTCTGGAACTCGAGCTATGGTCGGTTCGGCAATAGCCGGCCCGTCATACTGCAGGGATTGCGCCATGAACGATAGCACTATTCTCAAACCCCGCCCCGGAGCGCGCCAGTCTGCTGGCCCGGTTCCCGCTGCATCCCCCCGGCCTGCGGATCAGACCGTTGTGTCCTCGACACCACTGGCTGCACCTGGATACAGCCGTTTCAAATTGCCGGAAACGCGTCTTGGGCCGGTGTGCGATAACGCATCGAAATTGCTTTCTCTTGCGGTGCGTTTGCCCGATGCCGAGCAGGTGGAAGATGTGGCGGAGCTGCGACGGCAATGTGTAGAGCTTGTTCGTGAGTACCAGGCCAACCTGAAAGCCTCCGGGCAGACATCCGAGACTGTTGAAACGGCGTCTTACTGTGTCTGCGCGTTGATTGATGAGATTGTGCTCAACAGTAACTGGGGTGAGAGCGGCTACTGGGCGGCGCATTCGTTGTTGTCTGAGTTTCACTCTCAGACCTGGTCTGGCGCCTACTTTTTTGATCTGGTGGCGACGGCCCGGCGCACTGCGCATACCGATGTACTGATGCTTCAGTATCTCTGTCTGTCGCTCGGGTTCAAAGGGAAGTACCGGGTAGAAGCTCGAGGCCAGGAAGATCTCGAAACTTTACGGGATTGCCTCTATCACGAAATCAGTAGTGCGCGCGGTGTACTGGGCACACCTTTCGAAAAGAGCTGGGAACAGAAAATACTGTCTGGTCCAGGAGTTGCCAGGGGCGTCCCGGTCTGGGTAGGCGCGGCGGTTGCGGCCATGGTGCTGATGATTTTCTATATGGGCTTCTCTCATCGGCTGGGCGCCAACGCGGAACCGGTACTCCGTGCCATGTCTGCGTTGGCGATGCCAGAAATTCAGAAGGCTTCGGGCACGGTAGACCCGGGCCAGGCCAATTACCTTCGGCGTGTGCTTCAAACCGAAATCGACAAAGGCCTGGTGGCGCTGGACACCACCGACGATGGCGGGGTCACACTGAGCATCGGAAATGAATCCCTGTTCGGCTCCGGCGCGGCGATTCTTCGGGAAGATGTTCGCCCATTAATGAATAAGATTGCTCGCGCACTGGAGTCGACCACAGGCGCCATTATGGTAGTTGGTCATACCGACAGCCAGCCGATAGCCACCAGCCAATACCCTTCCAACTGGCACCTGTCACTGGCCCGAGCGACGTCGGTATCGGATGAGCTCGCGGGCTCGGCTGCCTTGAAAGGCCGCCTGTGGCCGGAGGGCCGGGGCGATACCGAGCCAAGATTCGACAATTCATCTGCTGAGAATCGGGCCCGGAACAGGCGGGTCGAAATCAGTCTGATTCCCTGAAAACGGACTTACGAGTAGTTGAGGTAAACACATGGCATGGATTCGCCGGATGCTGTCCCGGATGACATTGAGAGCCGTATTCGTGGTGCTCGGGTTCGTTGCGCTTACCGTACTTGTCTGGTTCGGGGGGCCGTTCCTTGCTATCGCTGACTGGAAGCCGCTGGCCTCGGGCATAGCGCGGGTCTCGTTTCTGCTGACCCTGATCATCGTCTATCTTGCGCTGGAGCTCTGGCGGTCTCGAAAGGAGCGGCGTGACAATGAGCGGGTCGTCGAGGAAATGATGGCCACCGACGAAGGCGATGAGCTGCTTCAGGAAGAACTGGCAACTCAGCGGAGCAATATGCGCAAGGCGCTTACGCTGGTCAAGAAGTGGAAGTCCGGGCGTTTCAGTTCGGTGTACCAGTTGCCCTGGTACATGATTGTTGGTGCACCTGGCTCCGGCAAATCCACGGCTCTGCTTAACTCCGGCCTCGAATTCCCTCTGAAAAGCGAGATGGGTCTTGACCCGGTTAAAGGCCTGGGGGGCACCCGATATTGCGACTGGTGGTTTACCAACCGTGCTGTAATCATCGATACCGCTGGGCGTTACACCACCCAAGAGTCCGGTGACAAGCGCGACGCCAAGGGCTGGAATTCATTTCTGGGGTTGCTCAAGAAGTACCGTTCCCGACAGCCGATCAACGGCGTTATCGTTGCCGTAAGCGTGGCGGATTTGCTCGAGCAGACGCCGACCGAGCAGGCGATACACGCCAGAGCGATCAAGCAGCGGGTGCAGGAGCTTCGGAATCGCCTTGGAGTGGTGTTTCCTGTCTACGTGATGCTCACCAAGTTTGACTTGCTGGAGGGCTTCGTTGACACCTTCGGAATGCTGTCCGAGCAGGAGCGGGAAGAGGTCCTGGGTATCACCTTTGATCTCGATACCGTGCGTGATGCGGAGAAGCTGCCGAAGATCTTCGAGCAGGAGTTTGACCAGCTGCTCAACCGTCTTAGCGGTTTCCTGTTGCACCGTTTGAAGCAGGAGAGGGCTCCGGCAACACGCCATAGAATCTACGAGTTTCCCAAACAGGTGGCTTTGTTGCGTACACCTTTATGGAACCTCGTCAAAGATGTATTTTTCCCTTCCGCGTACGAGGAAGTTCCGTTGCTCCGGGGTGTGTATCTGGTCTCTTCCGAACAGGGGCAGGCAGGCTACGATAAAGTCTCCGGTATTGTTGACCAGCAATTCCGCTTGCGCTCACCCAAAGCCTCCCGGGAAACCCAGAGCCTGCCCAGTGGGGGGTATTTCCAACATAAACTGTTTGACCGGATCATTTTTTCCGAACATGGCCTGGCGGTCACAGATAGTGGCAAGGCTCGCCAGCGGATAATGGTCCGCCGGTTTGCGTTTTCCGCGATGGCCGTCCTGACACTGGCGCTATCGGTGACCTGGTACACTGACTACGCCCGCGCCAGAGGCCTGATTGCAAATTTTGAAACCCGTGCAGACGGGCTCAGGGATACCCTGCAGAGGGTACCCAAAGACGCAGACTGGCTGGCTATCGAAACGGTACTCAACGAGTCCTCTGAGCTGACTGGCGGCGTACAGGAGCCTCGGGAGCATGGTATTTCCTCTCTTGGGTATTTCCAGCTGGAGGCGTTGCAGCAGGCGGCTCTGGGGGTACACGGTCGGGTGTTGCAGTACCGTCTGGCAACCACCCTGCAGGACACCCTGGAAGCCGACATCGAGCAACACCTGGATAATCCCGAGTACCTGTATGAGGCCCTGAAAAGCTACCTGATGCTGGGTGACCGGAACCGGTTCGACAGGGACCAGGTAACGCTGTGGATTTCGTTCATGCTCCAGAACCAACTTCCCGGTGAAATCAACCGACCGCAGCGGGAGTCCCTGCTCCGTCATATTGAAAGTTATCTGGCGCTTGAGCAGCCTCTTCGTGTTACACCGGGCCTGATTGAAGTGGCCCGCAATGAACTCACCTCTGTTCCTTTATCCGAACGCGCCTACCAGCGTATTCGCCTGGACGCCCAGGCGGCGGGTCTGCCGGAGTTCCGGCTACCAATGGTTCTTGGAACAGTGGCGGCTGAAGTGTTTGAGCGCCGTTCTGGTCGGAGTCTGCACGATGGTATTCCGGCGCTGTATACGAAAGCTGGCTATCAGGGGGTGTTTGAGCCTGAACGTGATCAGATCGTAAGCCATCTGCTGGAAGACTCCTGGGTTTATGGTGAAGACTCGGCGGCTTACAGGAACCTTGATGAAGAACGGATCAAGGCGCTAGTTGAAGATCACTATTTCCGTGACTACGTGCATGCATGGGATTCACTGATGTCGGATCTCAAGATCCGCTCATTCCGGAGCCCTGACCAAGGGCGTTATCTGACCAGCCTGATCAGCGGACCGGATGCCCCCCTCAACAGGTTGGTCTCTGCCGTCAAATATAACACCCGGTTAGCGGTGGCGCCTGACAAGACGTCAGAGGCTGCCGATGCGGCCAAAGGCCAGGCAGTGCGGGAGGTAACCCGAAATAGCCGGGCGCTGGATCGTCTCAACCGCATTCTTCCGCTGGCCGGTGAAGAGTCTGTAGAGACCACTATGGTGGACGATGCCTTCAAGGTGCTGCACAACATCAAAGAAGAAACCTTCCAGTCGTTGCAGGACAGCGCTCGCATCATGTCCCGATATTTTGCTGAGCAGTCGGGGGGCGCCAACCGTTTTCAGACGGTCTCCCGGAGTGAATTCAATACTGCTGTTACGAGCTTCTATGCGACGGTGGGGAATACCCAGTCGGCGCATCTGGAATCGATCGTGGCTGATTTTGCGCGCGAATCCAGAGGCCTGGTTCGTTCCTCTGCAACCCAGAAAATTAATGGATTGTGGCGTAACCAGGTATACCGTGAGTTCCAGTCTGCGTTGGCCGGGCTCTATCCCCTTAACCCGGAAGCCAGTGAGGAAGTCGGGTTGGCGGATTTCAGCCAGTTCTTTGGTCATGGCGGCACGATTGATTCCTTTTTTAACACTTATCTGGCAGATCATGTCGATACGTCCACCAACCCCTGGAAGCTGTCCACGGATCTCAACATCCGCCGTGACAGCCTGAGGTTCTTTCAGAGAGCCAACCGGATCCGTAATGCCTTTTTCGAAGATGGTACAAAGAATCTGAAGGTCCCCTACGCGTTGCAGCCGGTATACCTGGATAATCGCGTGACCCAGTTCAGCGTCGAAGCCGGTGGTTCTGAAATGGTGTATCGCCATGGGCCGGCGCGAAAACACCAGTTTGAGTGGCCTGGCGAGAACCCCGGTCTGGTGCGCATAGCAGTGAATCCGGGTTCTACCACCGATGCTGTGGTTCAACGTAATTTCCCGGGTGACTGGGGGCTATTCCGAATGTTGAGAGCCTATGACGGCGTGAAGGGGGTTGGTCGTGACCTTACCCTGGAAATCATGCTCAGTGATTATCTGGCCCGTTTGCGTATCGAACCCGCCTCTGTACGGCACCCGTTCGCTGAGGGCCTGATCGAAAACTTCACCCTGCCGGCCAGGCTGTAAATCGGGAGACAAGGTCATGTGGGGTTATATGGGCAAGGTGCCCGCCAGAGGAGATTTTGTGGCTTCGGATATCCGACCGGAAGTGCGTGATCTGTTTTTCGAATGGTTTCAGGGTGCCCTGGCCGTCAGTCGGGATCAACTTGCGGACGGTTGGATGGATGCTTACCTGACGTCTCCGATCTGGCATTTTTCTGCCTCGCCTGGCGGCATTCTCGATGCCGGGCTGGTGGGCACGCTGATTCCGTCTGTTGATCGGGTAGGCCGTCATTTTCCGTTTCTGGTAGTCAGGGAGTTTGGCGGGCAAGCACTGGATGGTTGGCGCAGCCCCCAATGGGCTTCTTCCATGGAGGATTGCATTCTGGCGGTGCTTGAAGACGATTGGCGCGAGGAAAACTGGCGTCAGCAATTGACCGCACTGCAAGCGCCCGAGCCCACCAGTGCACGTATGCATTGGCCGAGGGCCGAGGGCAATCTCGTCCTGTCTACAGCCAGCAGCGAAGCTGACTGGCTGGAGGCCATGCTTCGCAAGGACAATCGCACGGTTATCTGGTGGACCCAGGGCTCTGCCTTTGTAGAGCCGGTCACTCTGTTAACCGAGGGGCTTCCAAAGATTGGACAGTTTGTTTCCATGATGGTTGGTCAGTGGAGCAATCATGGCTGGCTTGAGGCGGCCGTTGTCGGAGAGCAAGCCTGATATGCGTTGTTCATCTGCCGAGTTCACGGACATTGGAACCGTTCGTGATCACAACGAAGACGCTTTTCTGGCTTTTCCGGAGGATGCGCTGTGGATTGTTGCCGATGGCATGGGTGGGCACCAGGCTGGGGAAATTGCCAGTGGTCTGATCTGCGATACCGTCAGTTCGGAGTGGCACCGCTGCGGAGGAAGTCTGGATAACCTCCAACTTCAGGCGGCTTTCGAACTGGCAAACCGCCGCATTCGACAATACGGCGAAGAGACATTGCCTGGTAGTACGTTGGGTTCGACCATGGTGGCGCTGAATATTATCGATGGCCGGTATTGTGTGCACTGGATTGGTGACAGTCGTGCCTACCTTTTGCGAAACGGCCGGTTGCGGTGTCTGTCCAGGGATCACAGTCAGGTGGCAGAGCTGGTTGAACAGGGCCTGTTATCGGAGGAAGAGGCTGAAACGCACCCGTTGTCAAACGTGATTACCCGTGCGCTCGGGGTTGAAGCTGAACCTCGAATTGATCAGGTGGAAGGGGACGTTATGCCCGGTGACCGCTTTTTACTTTGCAGTGACGGTATCAGTCGAGAGTTCGCCCTCCGCGAGTTGGAAGGGCTGCTGTCGAATGAGCCAATCGAGGATATCAGCAGGGCTCTGCGGCATGAGGCGTTGGTTAAAGGCTGCGAGGACAATATTACCTCGGTCATTGTTCAGATCGATCAGCTGTCAGTCAGGGCCCCCTTTGATAGCAGTGATTCAACACTTCCGGTTTGGCAGTGGGTTCAGTGATGGAAGCAATCGGAGAAGTTATGAGTGAGGAGTACATCAGCCAGTTGCCCATGGATCGGTTGCTGGCGGGCATTTCGGAATCGTCTCCTTGTGGAGATGACACCCGGGGGGATGCCTCGCCCGCGTCGCCGTACTTTACTCTCAAGGATCTCAGAAACCAGGCTCGGGCACAGGAGCGCCAGGTTTTTTCTGATGATGAGCTTCCGCAAATCCCCCAATGGCGTCAACTTATGGAAGAAATTCCAGAGGTGCTGGAAACTCGCTCCAAAGATCTGGAGTTCGTGGCCTGGCTAATTGAAGCCCTATGCCGTGAGCGGGGGTTCGACGGTCTGACTGACGGCTTTAATCTGGCCCGGGAGCTGATTGAAAACTTCTGGGTACAGATCTATCCAATGCCGGATGAGGAAGGTCAGGAAACCCGCATTGCGCCTCTGGTTGGGCTCAATGGGTTTGATGGTGAAGGCACGCTGATCAAACCGATTATTTCTGTGCCTCTCTTCTTCGACGGCGACGGTTCAACCTCATATGCAACCTGGCACGCGGAGCAGGCTGCGGATGTCGCACGGCTGGATTCTACGAGGGCCGAAGCACGTATCCGCAGTGGTGCGATGTCTCTTGAGGTTTTGGAAAAAGCCGTTCGGGAAACGTCAACAGAGCACTTGGTCACTATGCGGTTGTCGATTGAACGGTGTAAATCCGCATTTGCTGCGCTGTCGGACGCGATGGATCAGGCAATGGAGGGTGACCTTCAGCCCACCTCCAACATACGAAAAGCTCTCGATCGTTGCCAGTTGGCGTTGAATCATCATGCCGGCCAGCGGATTGATGATTATCTCGCTGCCCATGCCCCGGCACAGGAATCGCAAGAGGTGGACGAAACAGGTGCTTCGGAAGCGACCAGCGGAGTAGCTTTGGCCGTCGAAGGGCGGCGGGTTGACCCGGTAAAAGTGGCCATTGAGAGCCGAAAAGATGCGTTGGTGCAACTGAGGAAACTATCGGAGTTCTTCCACAGTACAGAGCCCCATTCACCGGTTTCCTATGCCATTTTACGGGCAGTTCGATGGAGTGAGCTGTCATTGCCGGAGCTTATGGATGAGTTGATATCTGACCAGGGAGCCCGGGATGGGTTCTTCAAACTAACCGGTGTGCCTGCCCCCGAGCAGCAGGAATGACCACTGGCAAATCAACAGTGACGCTCAAAAGGAGACAGTAATATGGAAAGCATCCACAACAAACTGTCCCGGGTTCGCAAGCCCCGGGTGCATATAACTTACGATGTGGAAACAGAGGGAGCTCTGGTTAAGAAGGAGTTGCCATTTGTGGTCGGGGTGATGGGGGATTTTACCGGCAACAATAATACCGATCTCAAGCCCCTGAAGGATCGTCGGTTTATTCAGATCGACCGGGATAACTTTGGTGACGTGATGCGTCGGATGAGCCCCAGTCTGCGGCTGAAAGTAGATAATAAGCTTGCCAACGATGGTTCGCAGATGTCGGTAGAGCTGGCCTTCAATTCGATGGATGATTTTGAGCCTGCCGCCATTGTTAACCAGGTCGAGCCACTTCGAAACCTGATGGAAACCCGTAACAAACTTCGGGATTTGCTGACCAAGGTTGATCGTTCCGAAGAGCTTGAGGAATTGCTGGAGCGAGTGCTGAACAATTCGGACGATCTCCAGGCATTGAATAAAGAACTGACTAGTGCAGAGGAGGACAAGGAATGAGCCTTGGAACGCAAACGGAAGACACAGTGGTTGAACAGGAATCTGGCTCCTTCAGTCTGCTTGATCAGGCTATTGGTGCGACGAAGCAAACCGAAAGCAGTCGAGCTGAAGAACTGATCCGCACTCTGGCAGAGGAGGCCATGAAAGGGACGGTCACCTGGAACAAGAACCTGTCTATCACCTTCAGCCAGGCCATTGCGCGTTTAGATCAGATGATTTCCGGCCAGCTATCGGAGATTATGCACCAGGAGGAGTTCCAGAAACTGGAAGGCTCCTGGCGAGGTATGCACCACCTGATCATGAACTCGGAAACCAGTGCGACGCTGAAGATCCGGATGCTGAACCTCAGCAAGGCAGAGCTTCACAAAGACCTGTCGAAAGCGGTCGAGTTTGATCAGAGCCAGATTTTTAAAAAGGTCTATGAATCCGAATTTGGTACTCCGGGTGGAGAGCCCTACGGAGCTCTGATTGGGGACTATGAGTTCAGCAGTCACCCGAACGATGTTGAGACGCTCAGTCTGATGTCCAACGTGGCAGCCGCTGGTTTCTGCCCGTTTATTTCGGCAGGTGCTTCCGGCATGTTCGGCTTTGATGAATGGACTGAGCTGTCAAAACCCCGTGACCTGGAGAAAATCTTCGAATCCATTGAGTACACCAAATGGCGCTCGTTCCGTGAAAGCGAAGATGCTCGATTCGTAACACTCACAATGCCCAGGGTGCTTGCCCGCTTGCCGTATGGGGTGGCAACCAAGCCGGTTGAAGAGTTCCGTTTTGAAGAGTTTGAAGTGGATTCGGAAACCGGTATGGCGGTGAAGCCAAAGCATGATGATTATTGCTGGATGAACGCTTCTTATGTGCTGGGTAGCCGTTTGACCAACGCCTTCTCCAAATACGGTTTCTGTACCGCCATTCGTGGTGCCGAGGGTGGCGGTAAGGTTGAGGGACTCCCTGCCCATATCTTCCGTAGTGACGATGGCGACCCTGACCTTAAGTGTCCGACCGAGATTGGGATTACCGACCGTCGAGAGGCGGAACTGAGCAAACTGGGCTTTTTGCCGCTGTGTCACTACAAAAATACCGACTACGCGGTATTCTTTGGTGCCCAGACGTGCCAGAAACCGGCGATCTACGACAACCCGGACGCCACGGCAAATGCCGCGATTTCCGCCCGTCTGCCTTATCTGATGGCAACCTCGAGATTTGCTCACTATCTGAAGGTTATGGCCCGCGACAAGATCGGCTCGTTCATGGAAGCTGAAGATGTGGAAAGCTGGCTAAACCGCTGGATTCTGAGCTATGTGAACGCCGCTGAAGGCGGTGGTCAGGAAATCCGGGCCAAGTTCCCATTGGCGGATGCCAAAGTACAGGTGCGTGAAGTTCCGGGCAGCCCCGGTTCCTACAATGCGATTGCATGGATGCGCCCCTGGTTGCAGATGGAAGAGCTGACCACCTCTCTGCGTCTTGTTGCCAAGATTCCTGAAGCTGGCAACTAATCAGCGCTTGTCGGGCGCCTTGTAGAGCATGGACGCAGGTATGAGTTCCGCATTGGCTTTTGTCGACCAGGACTACATCCGCCGCCGGCATCAGAACGCTGGTCAGTCTCCTGTGCGCGCCTTGCACAGGGGGCTGGCTGAACGGCTGATTGCCGAGGTTGATGAGCTCCAGGCTTTGATGCTGTTTCTGAGCCAGTATCCGGGCCGTTCGAAGTGGACGCGGAACCAGATCCGGGCGGTACTGTCCGATAACATTTTGCGCATTGATAGGCTGCTTAACGCCCAGCTCAACGCCATCCTGCACCATCAGGAACTGAAAGACCTGGAGGCCAACTGGCGCGGGGTTGCTTTGCTGGTGGATCAGGCAGCTCAGGACGACCATCAGGAGCAGGTGCGCATCAAAATGCTTGATGCCTCCTGGGAGCTTTTGTCGGCGGATATGGCTCGAGCCATCGAATTCGACCAGTCCCGGCTCTTTGCGAAAGTCTACTCGGATGAGTTTGGCACGCCCGGGGGCGAGCCCTTTGGGTTACTGCTTGGCACCTATTCCATCAGTCACCGTACACGGGGTGGTGCCGCGAACCTGGATACCCTGAAGGAGCTTTCGCAGGTTGCTGCATCGGCTTTTGCTCCCCTCATTCTGAATGCGGCCCCTAGTTTCTTTGGTGTTGATCACTATTCGGAACTGACCGGTGTTCGGGAACTGGAAAGCCACTTTTCCCAGGCTGAACTGACATCCTGGCGGGCGGTCCGGGAAGTTGAAGATGCCCGTTTTCTCGGCTTGGCAGTACCGCGAATGCTGATGCGGCCGCCCCACCGGGAGATGGGGGAAGGCGCTGAGTCCTTTGGTTTTCTTGAGCGGCGGGAAGTCACCGACCGTGACTATCTCTGGGGACCGGCCTGTTTCGCCTTTGGCACGGTGGCTATCCGTGCTTTTTGTGAGTCCGGATGGTTTTCCAGAATCCGGGGTTACAAGCCGGGCAGAGTGGCCCATGGCACCGTTGACAACATGCCGGATATCGCGGGAATCAATCCGAGTGGCAAGCTTTATCCGACACGCCAGGCGGTTGACTGGCAGATCAGTGACCGAATGGAAAAAGCATTGGCCGAGGAGGGCTTCCTGCCGCTGGTGCCGTTACCGAATACGCCGATGCTGGCGTTTCATTCAGTGCCCTCGGTGCAGCAACCCAAGCGATACGAGAAAACCGCAGCCGATGTCAGTGCAAGGCTATCATCAATGCTCCACTACATACTCTGTGTGTCTCGATTTGCGCATTACATGAAGGTGATGGGGCGTGATCGTATTGGTGGTTACCGTACCCCGGAGGAATGCGAGGCGGTTCTGCAACGCTGGATTCACGGCTATACCACGGCAACTGAAGGCGGATCTGAAGACCTGATCTCGAGATTCCCGCTTCGCGATGCAAAAGTGACCGTTCGCGCACGGGCGGGCGAGCCGGGGAAGTATTACTCAATCATGCACCTGCAGCCCCACTTCCAGCTTGATCAGCTGGTAACGGGGCTGCGGTTGGTCACTGAACTTTCACCGGTGGATGGTGCCTGAGCCCATCTGCCTGAAATTCTGAAATGGAGGAGTCGGGAATGGATGCCATCAAGCAGCATCTCGTTAGCGGTAGTTTGGAAAAGGCAATCAATGAGGCCGCGCAGCTGGTTAGAACCAAACCGGGTGATGCGGAGGCAAGAGCGTCACTGATCGAATTATTGTGTGTGTCCGGTGAACTGGAGCGGGCCGACGAGATGCTAGGGGCTTTGGCCAGGCACCATCCGGACTGGCTGGCGGGTGCCGCCAATCTGCGACAATTGATGCGAGCACAGCAGGCGAGATTGGCGTTTCATCAGGGGCAGCTGGCAGATGATGTGGTTGCAAATGAAAGCGAAGATTTACAAGCGCTGTTGGCGCTTATGCTTGCTAAGGCGGAGGGTGACCTCGACTCAGCAGAAGCAGCTGCCCTGAGCCTGGAGGAGCAGCGTGAGAAAATCGATTTTCGGCTTGGCGACGCCGAAGGCGATATCCGTGATTGCGACGACAGTCTGTGCGGATTTCTAGAAGCGCTCGGCACAGACGGCAAGTTCTATCTGTGGCGGTGGTCGGAGATCGAAGCCATCGATTTTCACCCTCCAGGCTCACCGGTAGAGCTGGCCTGGCGACGGGCGGATGTCGAGTTGGCGTCCGGGCAGCAGGGCGAAGTGTTTGTTCCCCTGATCTACCAGTCCAGCACCACGGATCAGGAAAAGCTGGGGCGGGTAACAGATTGGCAGGAGCACTCGGCCAGACTGGTGACCGGCCTGGGGCTGAAGCAGTTTCTTGTCGGCAACGATGTAGTCGGACTTGAAAGCGTGAGACGTGCAGAGCGTCTGGTGACGGCGAATGCCTAACGAACGCATACAGATGAATCTGCTGGATCGGTTGGCCGCCGACTCCGGCACCCGAGCTAACGTTGCCACCATGCGTCAGTCAGTGCGCCGTGATCTTGAGGCTCTGTTGAACACCCGCCGCTCCTGGCTGGTGCTCCCGCCAGAGCTCCGAGAATTGAAGCAATCGGTGCTTGGCTTTGGTTTACCAGACTTTACCGTGATGGATCTGGGTACCGAGGAAGCCAGGCAGTGGCTGTGCGACGAAGTCAGGGAAACCATCGTTCGCTTTGAGCCAAGGCTGGCCAGAGTGTCGGTGGTATCCGATGAGAGTGACGCGCCCCTGGATCGAACCATGCGCCTTCGCATTGACGCCATTCTGTTGGTGGACCCGGTACCGGAAGCGGTGGCGTTTCGTTCGGATCTTGAACCTGTAAACCTGTCCATGACCCTTCAGGAGTGCGCCTGATGAGTGATGAACTCCTCCAGTATTACAATCGCGAGCTGGCTTACCTGCGGCGCCAGGGTGCCGAGTTTGCAAAGGCTTACCCCAAGGTGGCCGGTAATCTTCGGGTGAGCGATGAGTCTGTCGAGGACCCACACGTTTCGCGATTGTTGGAGGGTGTTGCCTTTCTTACGGCGCAGATTCGTCAGCGTCTTGACGGGCACTTTCCTGAGCTGACCAACATTCTTATGGGCAGTCTGTTTCCGGATTATCTTGCGCCGATTCCGTCCATGACTATCCTGCAGCTCAGCGCGGGGCCGTCCCAGACGCATTGTGCGACGCTTGACCGGCAGCAGCGGTACGAAACCCTTGTTGAGGGTCTGCCCACGTGTGAGTTCAGGTCACCGGCCACTCAGCATCTGGCTCCGGTCGAGGTGGTGTCTGCACACTTCGAGAACGCCCCGTTTGATGCCCCCAGACCGGCTGGCACAGAGGGCGCGCGCAGTCTTATCAAACTTCGGCTTCGATCAACTCTGCCGTTCAGTGACATTAACCTGCCGGCGCTTAGGTTCTACCTGCATGGTCAGACACATCTCAGCAACGAGCTGTATGACCTGATCCACCGAGCCGGACTCGGTTTTGCTGTGGCACCCACCAACGATGCCCGGCAGTTGCGTTTTTACTCCCGAAAATACATCAACCCGGTCGGGTTTTCGCCGGATGATGCGTTGGTGCCCTACAGCAAGCGTAGTTTCGATGGTTTCCGGCTTCTGGTTGAGTTTTTCCTGTTTCAGGAGAAGTTCCTGTTTGCCGAATTTGACGGGTTGGAGGGGCAATGGCCGGAACATACTGAGGTCGATCTCTTTGTGTATCTGGGGGAAAACTCGAACGAACAGGAGAAGAGCTTTGTACCGGAACACATGCGCCTGTGGTGTGTCCCCGCGGTCAACGTGTTCGACGAATCCCTGGAGCCGGTCGCCAACGATGGTTCCAGCCATGAGCACCGGTTGATCTCACGCTTTCGGGGCGCCGATACCTACGAGGTTGTCAGTGTTGAATCCGCAAGCCTGGTCGAGAATGAGAGCGTGCGGGAGATGGCGCCGTTCTACGGATTGGGACATCCCCGTTGGCAGTCTGGCCTGGATGTGTTCTGGCACCTTGAACGGCGGGAAGCCACCTGGGCCGGAGGGCAACACGAGCCGGGTTTTGAAACCTGCCTGACCCTGGTGGACAGGCGCTCTAATCCGAGGTCCCTGGAAGATCTGCCCAATGGCGAGATTCTTATGGTGAATGCCTGGTGCTGCAACCGCAATATCCCGGAGCGTCTGCCATTCGGGGGTGGGGAGCCACGTTTCAGAGCGGTTGGGGAACCCTTGGTGGAAGACGCAGTAGCGTTGGTTCCTCCTACGCCAACCACCCGTCCGGATCTTTCTGATGGGGCTCGCTGGGAGTTCATTCAGCAGTTGAATCTTGAGCACTTTACGGGCAGCGACGCTCTGGATAGGCTGAAGTCTGTGCTGAAGTTGCATGATTTCCGTCATACCCCGGAAACAGAAGCTTTGATTGAGGGTATCGAGAAAGTGGTCAGTCGTCGTATTGCTGCACGCATTGGCAAAGGTGTACACAGCGGAGTGTGCCAGGGCACTGAAATCTGTATTACCTTTTCAAGACCGAGTTATGCAGGTACGAGCATATATCTGTTTTCCGCCATTCTTGACCGCTTCTTCGCGCAGTTTGCCCAGATCAATACTTTCACCCGTGTTCGGATTCGTCTGAGCGGTCATCATCAGGACTATTGTTTGTGGCCGGCCAGGTCGGGTGAGCGGGAGTTGCTGTAATGGGTACGCCAACCACGCTCTTTCGCGCCGTCTGGGCAGCCGAACGCCAGCTGATCAACAGTCATCCGGCGTACCACCGGGTAGGCCATGATGGCTGGCCAGAAAAGGAAGTGGTGCGCTTTCGCTCCAGTCAGAATCTCGGCTTCGCGGGCCAGGATATTGTCCGAATGACAACCCGGCGTGCCGATGACGGTCTGGTTTTGCATGACCTCCTTGTTGATGTGATGGGGCTCACCGGTGCCCGTGGTGCTCTGCCTGCCTGCTTTACCGAAAGGGTTCTTGAACAAATTCGGGAGAAGTCCCCGGCCACCCGCGACTTTCTGGATATGTTTAACCACCGATTGATCTCTCTGTTCTATCGCAGCTGGGAAAAAACGCAGCCAGCGGTGCAGCAGGAGCGTACGGGCGACGATGATTTTACACACATTCTCAAAGCCTTGACCGGTTGTGAGCAAAGTTGGCAGCTGTATTACGGCGCCGCGTTTGCACGACGTGCCCGTTCTGCCAGTACTCTACGGTCGCTGCTGGAAGACATTACGGGGATGTCGGTCCAGATCCGCACCTTGCGTGGCGAGTGGGCCGCGTTGGCCGAGGAGGATCAGTCAAGGCTTCCGGGGGTATCGCAGCCCACGGGGCAGCATGCGAGGCTCGGCAATGCCATGTTGGGCAGCCGGGTCTGGATGGCGGATAAGGGGCTGGATGTCGTATTCAGCCCGAAATCACAGTCAGCGTTGATTTCTGTGCTGCCCGGTGGTGCTTTCAGTAACCCCGTCTCAGCCATTACTCAGCGGCTGGTCAGTGGTCACATGCGAGTGCGTTATCGCTTGTCGGCCCGGGCGGCGCATCTGACGCACACAGTTCTCGGGCGTCGGGGGCGCCTGGGAGCAGACAGTTTTATCGGGGCCCGGCCAGAGTCAACCAGGATGGTCGAGGTCAGTTTCAAACCCAGCCAAGGAAAGGATTGATTGCATGTCGTCAATGACACTCAAGTCTCTGGTCGAGAAGTTGAATGATGCCAGTAAAGAATCACTGGAAACCTCTGTTGGTCTTTGCTTTCAAAGAACACACCATACCGTTGAACCGGAACACCTGCTGAAAAGCATGATTCGTAATGAAGATCCGGATCTTGTCGGTATTTTCGCGTTCTTTAATCTGGATATCTCAAGACTGGACAGCCAGCTTGAGCAGGGGTTGGAAACGTTCCGCACCGGCAGTGGTGCCACCCCAAGCCTCGCTCCGCGCCTGGTGGATCTGTTCCGCCAGTGCTGGCTGGATACCTCCATCGAATTCGCCGAGCCAGCGATGCGCGGTGCAACCCTCCTGTACAGCATGCTCAACGACCCTGCCATGGCCGCGCTGGTAACTCGCCATGCCGGGGAACTGAACGGTCTGGATCCTGCCAGTTTGCTGGCCAACTGGCAGGCGATTCGTGCAACCCTAGAGGAGGCACATGCGGTGTCGAGCGGGCCAGCAAAAGCAAAGCCCGGCAAGGAGCAGCATCTGGCGAAGTACACCATTGATCTTACTGCCCAGGCCGAAGCCGGAGAGCTCGACCCGGTCATCGGCCGGGATGACGAGATCCGGCAGGTTATTGATATCCTGAGCCGTCGACGTCAGAACAATCCGATTCTGACTGGCGAGGCCGGTGTGGGAAAGACCGCAGTGGTTGAGGGCCTGGCCCGACGTATTGTTGAAGGCAATGTACCAGACGCGCTTAAGCCCGCACGTCTGTTAACACTTGATCTGGCTCTCCTGCAGGCGGGCGCTGGTGTGAAAGGCGAGTTCGAGAATCGGCTCAAGGGTGTTATTGACGAAGTAAAGTCGTCGCCACGTCCTGTTATTCTGTTTATTGACGAGGCCCACAACATGGTGGGAGCCGGTGGCCAGGCCGGCCAGAATGACGCCGCTAACCTGCTCAAGCCTGCTCTGGCCAGGGGTGAACTGCGCACCATAGCCGCAACCACCTGGGCCGAGTACCGGAAGTTCTTCGAAAAAGACGCTGCCCTTACCCGCCGTTTTCAGGTTGTGAAAGTTGATGAGCCTGATGAACAAACGGCCATTCAGATCCTGCGGGGACTGGTGCCTACACTCGAAGCCCACCACGGCGTTCAGATTGCAGATGAAGCCCTGAAGACAGCTGTTGTGCTGTCAACACGCTTTCTGGCAAGCCGCCAGCTGCCGGATAAAGCCGTCGCCCTGCTGGACACGGCGTGCGCCCGAGTTGCTATGAGTCAGGCAAGTGTGCCGTCTCAGGTGGAGCGGCTCAGAGCGGAAGTTGAGGGCCTTGAGCAGGAGTTGGCTCTGTTGTCGCGGGAATCACGATTTGGTCTTGAGCATGCCTCCCGTCAGGATGAGTTGAATACCCGTTTGCACCTGGCCAAAGAGGAGCAGCAACAACTTGAAGCTGAGTGGGCAATTGAAAAAGACCTGGTACAGGAGGCGGCCGGAATCAGTCGTGCCTTGCTTGAAACCGAGAACGATGACGACAAGCTGCGCCTGAATGAAATCCGCACGACTCTGTCAGAGCGTGAACAGGTGATGGTGCATTGGCAGGTAGATACCCAGCTGGTTTCTGAGGTTCTGTCTGACTGGACCGGCATTCCTCTTGGCCGGATGCAGTCTAATGAAGTGGCGGGTATCCTGAGCCTGGCGCAAACTCTGAAAGAGCGGGTCACCGGCCAGGATCACGCGCTGGATGAAATCGCCCGCACTATCAAAGTTGCCCGCGCCGAGCTGGCGGATGAGAAGAAGCCCCTCGGGGTGTTCCTGCTTGTAGGTCCGAGTGGCGTGGGCAAAACAGAAACGGCCATGGCGCTGGCGGAACAAGTGTACGGCAGTGAGCAGAACATGACCGTTATCAACATGTCCGAGTTCAAGGAGGAGCACAAGGTCTCGCAACTGGTGGGTTCGCCACCGGGCTATGTTGGTTATGGCGAGGGCGGTGTTCTTACCGAAGCGGTTCGTCGCAAACCCTATAGCGTAATCCTGTTAGATGAGATGGAAAAGGCTCACCCGGGAGTTCAGGACATTTTCTATCAGGTGTTTGACAAAGGCTCCCTGCGCGACGGAGAGGGACGAGACGTTGATTTCCGAAATACTGTTTTGTTGATGACCTCAAATGCCGCTTCAGAGCATATTTCAGATCTCTACGTCGACGAATTGACCGCGCCTGAACCGACAGCAATCAAAGATGCTATCTGGGATAACTTGCTGGCCACCTTCAAGCCCGCCTTTCTTGGTCGAACTGTGGTGTTGCCCTATCGTCCGTTGGGTCAGGAGCAACTTCAATCTATTGCACGGATGCAACTCGACAGAGTTTGCCAAAGAATGCAGAGGCAACATGGATTGGTTCTGGAATACGATGAAAGTGTGATCAGGCTGGTTGCGGATAGTGGACATCAGTCCAGTACCGGCGCGCGTAATATTCAGCAGACCATCCAGCGAGACATATTGCCTATGCTGTCAGATATGTTGCTAAAAGCGATATCTGTTAATGAAAAACCAACGCATATCCACGTTGGTGTGTTGAATAATCAGTTTGCGATTACTAATTAACCGGTGCCAGGGAGCTTCTAATGAAACACGCGGTGTGGTCTGTAACGTTGGATAAAATTTGTTTGTCCACACCGTTTAAAATTCTGCCACTGCTGGTAATATTGGTTTCTGGATGTGCAAGTCATGACAAAAGGGACACTTTATATGACACGTATGGTTTGTATTCACATAAAGTTCAGGTCCGTGACTACAGCTATATTGTCGAAGACTTGTTAACCCGTTCGATGAAAGATCGGAAAATCAAGCATTATTCCGATTTCCCGGACTATTTCCCGATATTGTCAGATTTGCCAAGTATATTAGTAAAACAGGAAAACCATTTCGAGCTGCGTGATGGTAATTTCGGTTGCCTCACGCTGAATGGATTTGATCGATTTGATAGGCCAGCTGTTATCAAGATGGAGTTTGGAAGGGAGCAGGAACGCTGGAAGTTGGATTATGTTTCAGTCGATTACCTCGAATCACCGGCAGAGTTCGTAAATGCTGCTGTGTGTCCGAAACGGCGCGCATAATGCCAGGGACTGCAAAAGAGTGAAGTCACATCCCTTTTTGTATTGCTGTCTGGACAGTTGGGCATAAACCCAAGAATCCGAGGTTCTGGTGTGAGACCGGGGCCGGGATAACCATGTCCTCGTTACAGGACGTAACTTAAAACGCAAGGAGATACACATGCAAGCGAATACCTACCTGGAATACGAAGGTATCAAGGGTGAAGCCACCGCAGATCAGTTCAAGGATATGATTACTGTTCTGACCATGGACTTTAACGTTCATCGGGAAATCAGCTCTTACACCGGTACCGCTATGGACCGTGAGGCCTCCGCAACCCGCCTTGGCGATATCACCATCACCAAACTGCAGGATAACGCTTCCTCTGACCTGTTCAAGGAAGCCACTATCGGCAAGGGTAAGAAGGCGACCTTCTACATCACCAAGCAGGGCGATGCTGTTGAAGAAATCATGAAGATCGAACTGACCGATGCCATGATCTCTAACTACTCTGTTTCTGTTTCCGGTGACCGCCCGGTAGAGTCCATCACCATTTCCTACACAGAAATGATGATGACTGTGACCCCGACTGACGACAAGAACAGCATCACAGGGCCGAAGTCTTACGGCTACAGTGGTGTCAAAGGCCAGCAGTTCTAAGATCTGGTCTGAAACCCGCAGAGGGAACCCGAGTGGTTTCCTCTGTCATTTCCTATTACCGAAACCAGGAAGGCGCGGCGATTCATGGGTAAGGAACTTCAGCACCACTTTCTTCAGATTCACAGTTCTCTCGGCAAAGACGCACTGGTTCTGGAGCGTCTGAACGTTCGGGAAGGCATATCTCGTCTTTTCGAGATTCGTGTCGGATTTACGGCCAACCAGCGTATTCCAGATATGAAAAAGCATATTGGCGAGGGTGTAACCGTCAGTCTGAAAGTGGGCTCGAAAGACGGTGGTGGTGAAAAACATTTTCACGGCCATTTTCTGAGCATGTGGGAGTTAGGGAAGCCTATCCATAATAGCGATGGGCAGCGTTACGAGGCGATTATTGTGCCCCGAGCCTGGTCTGCAGCCAACCGTACCAATTGTCGGATATTCCAGGACAAAACGGTCAAGAAGATTGTTGAGACCATACTGGGCGAACATGGCGTCGCGTTCAGCTGGAAGCTGAAAAAAGGTCTGTATACCTATCGATACTGCGTGCAGTACAACGAGACCGACTGGGACTTTGTATGCCGCCTGCTGGCCCATGAAGGCTTGTGTTTCTATTTCCTGCATTCCAGTGGCTCTCATACCATGGTGATCACCGATCATGAGAAGGCCTGGACCAAAGCCGTTGAAGGTTCTGTTGTCTTCTGTTCACGGCCAACGGGCACTGCGCATATCTCCAGTTGGTATGCCGGTTTCAAGGCGACCGCCAACTCAATTATCGAGCATGGTTTCGATTTTGAAGTTCCGAAGCAGAAAATCAAGGACAGCAGCAGCGAAAAGGTGCCTGGCGGCCCGTTTGGTTCCCGGGAGCTGTTCGGGTATTTCGGTGAAGATCGCCCTATCAAAGATGGTGCCAGCCTGGCTGCATTGCATCTGAAAGGTATTGCCCAGGAATCGGAGAGTTATCGTGCCGTGTCGGACTACCGATCCTTTGGTGTCGGGCACACCTTTTCATTCAAAGAACACGAAGATGAGATTCCACCCCACAACGAGTTTGTGATCACCGAGATTTCCATTGAAGCGTCGGTGCCGCTGAATGCGGATAACCAGCCTTCCATGGGCAACTATTTTTACACCAACAGTTTCCGTTGCATTCCAACCGACGCACCCTATGTCCCCCGAAAACTGCCCAAACCGATGGTTCCGGGGTTGCAGACTGCCACAGTTACCTGTGCACCCGGTGAAGAGATTTACGTGGATGAACACGGGCGGATAAAAGTTCAGTTCCATTGGGATCGCGAAGGAAAGTACGACCAGAAAAGCTCTTGCTGGATCCGGGTCGCCCAGTCCTGGGCGGGGGAGCAGTGGGGAGCCCAGTTCATCCCGCGGGAAGGTCAGGAAGTGTTGGTTGAGTTCCTCAGTGGGGATCCCGATCTGCCGCTGATTACGGGCTCGGTTTATAACGGCAAGAACAAGATGCCGTATGAGCCGCTGTCGAAGAAGAATATTTCCGGGTTTAAGACACGCTCGACCACAAAGGGTGGCGGTGCCAATTACAACGAGATCAGCTTTGACGACACCATCGGCAAAGAGCTGTTCCTGATGCATGCGGAAAAAGACCACACCCTGACGGTTGAACACGACCAGACAGATGACGTCAAGAACGACCGCACAACCACCATTGGCAATGACGACACCCTCACGGTCAAGAATAACCAGACCGATGACGTTAAGAATGACCGAACCACAACGGTTGGCAACAACGATACGCTGACGGTCAAAAACAACCAGACCATCAATATTACCGGTAACCAGGCAACCACCGCAGGTAAGGCGATTACGATTGATGCCGGGCAGAGCATCACCCTGAAAACAGGAGCCGCCAGCCTTACCATGGAAGCCTCCGGCGCGATCTCGATCAAAGGCACCAGTATCAGTGTGCAGGGCACGACCATCGACCTGAAAGCGGCGAAGATCAGTTTGAACTGAGGAATGCCAGTTGCAGGGGTGACGGAACATGCTTGAGGAATTGCTTAACCGGCGTAAGGCATTGCTCGACAATCCTTCATTGCCGCTGGTCTTGCTGCGACAGCAAGACCGTCGACTGGTTTTGTGGTGCGAGCAGTACCCGGAGGCGTTGGCAGCGCAGGCGTGGGCTGCCCTGTCGGAGGACTGGGGCAAAACACTACAACTGGAGCTGGCAACAAGATTGAGTGTAACCAGCGTGGTTGAGGAGCTTTTGGTAGAAGGCACTGCCCAGACAGCCAGGTGGCAGCTTTCCGCACAGTTTACCGAAGCGGAGTTGCCAGGTGAATTTCCGGGTCACGCAGAAGCCCAGATATGGGTGGTGATGGCGATGGCCCGACGGGGGCGAGTCAGCTCGTTGCCTGCCGAATGGCAGGCCTGGTTGAAGATTCAGGAATATGGCAGCCAAACAGAGCAGGGACTTCGCGCTCTGCTGGATGCGCTCTGGCAGATTCGCCGAGATGGATGGCGAGAGTGGTTCTACCCGATGATGCTGAACCTGCCAGAAGCGCTTCACCCCGGCATGATTAACTGGCTGGCCGGAAACGCTGATAGTAAAGCCTTGGTGGAAGCCATGGGGATGTCCGGGGCGGAGCGATTCAAGCCCTGGCTGCAGGAGCTGGCGGCACAGGGTGATGATCGTAGTGAACTGGCCGGAGAAGCGCTGCAGCAGAGTGCAAGCGAGCGAGAGCAGATGCAGGCGAGAATTCGCCATTGGTTACTTCGCTGGCGGCTGCTGGAAGGCTCGCCCTGGTCACTCTTTGGCGGGTATTGGTAATGACGGCAACCGGACAGGCTGCTGGTTGGCAGATTATATCGCTGGCCGGTCGGGTAGCAGGGCAGGAGTTGACGGCCTATTTCGATCAGGGGTTTGCCCCGTTTGAACCGCCTGCAGCGCCATGCGAGGCCACTATGAAGCTTTCGCCCGAACAGCTCAGGCCGTTTCTGGCTACAAGTTGCTCAGTCTGGGTGATTCTGCCAAGCAGAGAGCTGCGCCGTAAAGAGATGTGGCAGTCTGCGTTCGATGATCTTGAGGTACAGTTTGGGTTCGGGCGCGCCGGTCTGGCGTTGGCGATGGCGGGCATTCAGCGTGCCGGTTTACCTGCCCAGATTCTGGCGGTAGAGAGTGGCTCCGATCTCCAGTTGCTGGCACTGACCCTGGCGCCGGGTTCCGGGCCGCAAGTTTGTTTCAGTGCCCTGGATGGCAGAATTGACGGCGTTAATGATCTGGGTGAGCTGCTGGAACGGGCACAGCAAGCGGTTCCGGCTATCGAGGTGTTGGTTTGCCCGGACTACCCCCGGGATTCCGGCCTGGATCGTTTGATGCCCTTCCTTGGAAGGCTCCGTCAATGGAACCAGCCTCAGTTGCGTTGGGAGTTTCCAGAGTCGCTATTGCCTTCGTCCGGCGTTCTGGGTGGTTTGTGGGGATTGTATTGGCTGCTGGACGGATATCGGCTCGGTGACTGGAGTTTGCCGGGTGCATTGCTGCTGCTGGACAGAGACAGCGCGTTGGCAGGGATTATTGCGGTTTCTCAGAACAAGACGGATCGATCCTGGCAAATAACAAACAAGCCGGCGATCGAGTTAATCACGAACAACAGGGAGTTGGGTGAATGAAATATGAAGCGCCAGATGCTTGTATTCCAGTGGTTTTTTGCAGTATTGCTCGGCAGCCTGCCTTTCCTGCTCTTTGCAGGTGGCCCGCCTGACCGCGCAACACCGGAAGTTGATAGCCGAACCATGGAGCTTCGGGTAATCCGCCATGGTGCATTGCTCTGGCGCTACACCCGTTTCAACACCGAGAGCGACTATCCCTGCCTGCGGTTCGAGTCGATAAGCACTGATGAGAACTGGCGGATAGCTGATCAGCAGGACGTGTGTGACGTGGTGTTACCGGATGGACACCGGCTGGCGTTTGAAAACACCGCTTATGCGGGTTTTTCCGATATCCAATTCAGCCCGGAGGAGCCGGAATTTCGATTCAGAATTGAATACATCCGAAAAACGGCCGCCGGAGAAATAAACATGGAATGCCGGTTGCCGATTACCGGCGATCGCTTTGGCACAGTCAAGTGCCAGTAACCCGGTAGTCAAACCGCTTTCGGCAATACAGCCAGTAGGTTATCGGACAGCAGCAGGGCAAGGATTGCGCAAACATGGCGAGTCAAATACAGATCAACGGCGCGGACGGATACCGATATATCATTGTGCGGCCTGATACCTATGAAGGCCCCAGTGCGCCGGAGAACCCGTCAGACAACGAGAACTGGGCGCAATGGCTGCGGAGCCGTTTCAGTTCAGGCTTTGCTACGGAAAACCCCCAGTGGTTGGGCATACTTCAGGCCCATGGTGTATCGCTGCATGTTGCCAACAACAGCGATCTGTTGTTTCGTCATGTTGCGCAGATGCTCCGTGAAGGCCAGTTGGCTATCTACCGTGTCCCGGTTGACAAGTTGCCGCCGAGCGAGGGCGGTGGCGGCGAGGCTGGCGGTGGCAGTGACAGCGCGCGAACGGGCCAGGCCGGTGCGTCTGCAAGCTCATCAACTGCAGCGGCCGATTCCGCGCCAAAAGCAGCGGATACCGGTGACCCAGGAGCCAGTACCGACGATATGCAGTGCCAGGGTGACCCGGTAGCCCCGGTTTCCGGTGAAGAAATCCTCGATATTGAAGACTTTGTTATTCAAGGTGCGATGCCCCTGCACTGGGTGCGGCGTTACCGCTCTGGCTATTGCGGCCGTCAGCTGGGCCTGGGTGCCGGTTGGGCGATGACCGGGTTGCGCCGGGCTGTGCTGGAGGATGACCGGCTTTGGATTGTCGATGGCGATGCCCGTTCACTGGTTATGGACGCCCTGAAGCCTGGTGAAGTCACCTGGCAGGTGCATACCGGCTTACGGGTAGAGCGACGGCGCGATAACCAGATGGTGCTTACTGAGGCCGATGGCCGCGCCTGGATATTGGCCACCATGGACAGCCGCACCTGGTTGCCAGTGAGTGTTCAGAACCTGTTGGGGCAGCAGTGGCGATTCGACTACGATGCGGGCGCCCGCCTGGTCGGCATTCAGTTGAGTGCCGGAATCAGCCTTGAGCTGGGCTACCACAAACACCACCCTGATCTGGTTCAAACGATTTCCCTGAATGATGGAGGCGAGAACAAGCGCTCGCTGGCCCGGTACAGTTATGATGAGCAGGGCAACCTGCTGCGCGCAGAAAGCGACCACGGCACCGAGCAGTACCAGTATCAAGGCCACCTGCTCACCTACCGGGAGCTGCCTACCGGTTACACGTTCCGCTTCGAATGGCAAGGCCATGGCCCGGATGCACGCTGCCTACGTAGCCGCGGTGAACAGGGGCATCATGATTTTCGATTCGAGTACCAGCCAGAGCGCTTCCTCACCCGAGTGCACGACGCTCACGGCAACACCCAGGTGTTCCACTACGACAATAGCGGCCGTATTGTCGCGCGGCAGGACCCGGATGGCGCGCTCTGGCAATGGGCTTACGATGGCCTGGGCCGGTTGGTGCAGGAGACTCGCCCTGATGGCGCCCAGACGCATCATCATTACGACGAGAAAGGCCTCAAAGTCGAAACCGTTGAACCCGATGGCCGCAGACACCGGTGGCAATACAATGAGCTGGGATTCTGTACCAAAGAGATGTTTCCGGACGGGCGGATGCACCAGCGCCGGGTTGATCTGGCGGGCCGTTTGCTCGGCGAAATTCGCCCCGATGGCAGCCAGTGGCAGTACCGGTACGATGCCGAAGGCTGGCCCACCCAGGCTATCGGCAGCAGTGGTGAAGCCGTGGATCTGGGGTGCGCCGACACCGGGCAGGTGCTGGCAAGTACTCACAACGGGGCGCTCCAGCGCTTTGCTTACCAGCCGGATGGCCGCGTAGCGGGCAAACTGGAACAAGGCCTGGTCACCCAATACGACTACGAGGGCCAACGCCTGCTGGCCGTACACCAATACCCGGAACAGGCTCCGGATCAAAAACGCAGTCGCCAATATCAGTACGACAAGGCTGGCCGCCTGACCGACTACACCAACGCCCAGGGCGACCAGCACGGCTACGAATACGGCCCACTGATGCGCCCGCTGGCCTACCGCCGCCCCGATGGCCATAAGGTTCATTACCAGTACGATCTCAGCGAACGTCTGACCGCCATCACCCGTGCGGATGGCCAGCAGTGGCAACTGGGCTGGAACGCCCGGGGTCACATCGACCGCTGCGCCGCCCCCGATGGCCGGGACATACACTTCCAGTACAACGCCGCCGGGCACATCACCCACCGGGAACACCCCGGCCTCTGGGCCCAACGCACGGAACGAGATTCTGCCGGCCGGGTACTGACCCAGACCAGCCAGGGTAAAGACCGCAAAGCCGTCACCCGCCATTACCGCTACGACACCTTGGGCCGGCGCACCCACGCCAGCTGCGCCGGCCGCAAGCTGCACTGGGTCTATAACACCCTCGGCCAGATCACCGAACACCATCAGGACCAATACAAAACCGCCTACGGATACGGCCCCGGTGGCCGGATAGAAAAGATCCAACTGCCCGACGGCACCACCGTCCACTGCCACTACGACCCACAAGGCCGTTGGCAGACTCTGGCGGTGAACGGCAACCCCCTGATCAAACGGACCTTCGACAGCCAGAACCGGGAAACCACCCGCACAGCGGGCAGCAATACCCAAAGCCAGCTACACGACCGCTACGGCTGCCTGATCAAACGCAAATGGCAAGGCCAACAAAGCGCGACAAGACGCTATCGCTGGGACGCCGAAAACCGCCTGGAAGCCACCCAGGACAGCCTGATCGGCGACACCCACTACCAGCGGGACAGCCAGGGCCAGCTGATCCAAGAGAACGACACCGAATACCGCTACGACCTGGGCGGTAACCGCGTTCCAGAAGGCGGCCAGATTGAACAGGATCGCCTGATCAGAAGTGGTAACGATAAACGAACCTATGATGCCTTGGGCGCAGAAGTCCGCATTACCGGCCAAACCACCGAACACCGCACCTTCGACGCCGAAGGCCAGCTCATCGAATTCAAACAGCCCGAGCTGCACATCACCTACGGCTACGACGCACTGGGCAGACGGGCCTGGCGCAAAACGGAAGCGGGCAGCACCAACTACTTGTGGCACAACGATGTATTGCTGGGAGAGCAAACCCCAACAGGCCAGTGGCAGTGGTACCTGAGGGACCCACAAACCGATGAACCCTTAATCACGCTGATCGACGATCAACCCTACTACTACGAACTGGATCATCGAATGATGCCTGTTCGGTTGTGGGATCAGGATGGGCAAAAGGTCTGGGAGGGCAACTCGGATGCCTGGGGCAAGTGCCAGCCCGACACACTCAATCACGGGATTCACCAGCCACTCAGATTGCCGGGGCAGTTTGAGGATGAACTAACCGGCATCGTCCAGAACCGGTTCCGGGATTATGATCCCGCCACAGGCCGGTATCTGACGCCAGACCCGATAGGGCTCCACGGCGGCCTCAATAACTACCGTTACACTCAGAACCCTGTTGATTACATTGATCGGTTAGGGCTGTGTGATGAGCAGGAGGCCAAGAAAGGGGTGTTTGCCTCCCTCAAGGACGGGGTTCTCAACACGCTGGCCTGGGTGGACGAAAAAACCACCATCCCAGCCCTGGCTGACCTCCAGACCAGTATGCTGGAAGGGCTGGATGAAATGGGGGCCCAGGCCCATGCCAGTGGTAACAGTTGGGCGGTTCCGCTTCTTGGGGTGACGTATGCGGCCACCTATACCCTGATGCCGACGGGCGCGCTGGATATTGTGCCGGGAGGCAAAGTCGGTAAGCTGGGCAAGGTGGGTGACAGTGCGGGGGGTGTCGGTGAGGCGGTGCGAAAGGCGGATGTTCCAGATAATCCCAGTGTTGTTCCAGACAATGTACCAAATACGATAAGCTTGAACAGTCGTGCGGATTTCCGTGAAGCCTCAAAGAATCCTCAGCCCAATACTGTCTATGAATTTGATGGACGTACTTATAAAACTGATGATTTAGGCCGAGGTGTTAGTTCTTCGGGAGAATTACGTCTTGGTGCTGGGGGCAATCGATTCCATGATGATCGATTTATCGGCCATAAAGGCGAAAAGGATGATATCGCTTTTCATGCAGGAGCTGATGAATTCGGTTTTCAGGGTGGTCCTCTGAATCTTTCTCCGGGGAACAAGAAACTAAATATTAAAGAATATCGCGCGCTTGAGAGAAGCTTAAAAGATGAATTAAAAGCAGGTAGAAAAGTTGAGGCTGAATTTCAAACGATATATAATATTGGTAATACCACATCAAGACCTGATAAATATAAAGTGAAGTACAGGGTTTTAGATGAAGGTGGTTCCGGAGATTGGCGAACTAGAACTTTCTTAAATAAAGAAGGGGGTTGATTTTGTTGTTTAATGATCCGTTTGAGTATTATCAGGCGATAGCAAACGAGCTCATGCAAATAATTGAAGAGCCGTGGACTTCAGTGGAAGTTGAAGCTGTATTGTTCGAGGATTCAATTGATTTGTTGGTTGCTTATTTTAGGCATGACGGTTCAAGAGAAAGCAACGTTGACGTGGTTATGCTAGATGAATATTTTTATGAACTAGCGAAAGTTGTTAGTACTGAAGAAAAAGGGCTTTATAAAAAGTGTAATTTTGTGCTGAAAAGCGATGGTAAGTTCGACGTTGATTTTGAGTACTAAGACCGAGTAAGGCTTCAAGGTAACTGTCAGATTCCCTCCCGACAGGAAGTGAGGCCCGGTCTCTCCCTGACGTCACACCACTGAGCAGGTGTCGCATCCACTGGGCATTGGAGCGACATACTAATGGGTAACAAAGTAGCCGAACACTTAAATATATCGACTGAAAAATACCGAAAACTCGTTATTTCAACGATAAATCAATAGGTTAAGTTCGTAGATAATCTTTCGGGAATTGCGTTGACC